>JBDHQE010000304.1:0-3592 GCA_039806885.1 Verrucomicrobiales bacterium | reverse complement strand
CCCATTTTCTTCGCGATTCATATCCGATTATTTCGCGATCCGCCCGTTGCGATTCGATTGGGAGGCGTCGATCTCGCTCGGGGGCAGTGATTCGCGAGTCGGGCGATAGGGCGCGAGCAGTCGCTCCTGTAGATTCATAACCCCGCAGAAATCAGACAGTGCATCATCCTCTGACTTCCCAAAGGCTCCCGCTTCGATCAGATTGAAAACCATTATCCCTATATCCTCGTCTCGAGTGATCCCCCACGAATCCAGAACGATGACCGCCATGGATCCATAGTTCTCGAGAGCGAGAGAGACTGCGCCTTCGATGAGTTCCGGGCCGCTTACGTGACGGTGCTCTTCCAGCTCATCCTTTCGCAGCGCGGCGATGGTATGACTGAGGGCTTCGCGAAGAAACTCGTATCCGTCCGCAGCAAAGCGCTGATCCCGAGTCAAAATTGTCTTCACAGCGGTCGAGAAATGTATCCGTTCCATGAGCAGGGTTGGCCATTTGGCCGCACTCTTCTGTGGCGAAAAATAGCCCGAGAGTCAAGAGACAATCCTCAGATGACGCATTTAAGAATCTCTGTCGGAGTTCCCATGCTAGAGGGTCAGGTCGGTGATCCAACAGGGTTAGATGAGCGATTCAGGCGAGCTTTCGGAGCTTCGTCACGCGCCCCGTGCTAACCCATTCTGCCACGAAGATGTTTCCTTCATGGTCAAAGCAGGCATCGTGAGGATGGACAAAGCGGCCTGGTCGCCATGCCGCAGGATTTCGCCGCAGCGCCATCTTGTCTTTCAGCACTTCTTCCCTCCATGCCGCATCTTCTCCGAGATGAATCTGTTGATTCTTACCATCGACCAGTGTGATGCGAGCACTGAGATCGGGGACGAGAAGTAATTCGCCCTGACGATCTACATTGGCCGGGAGTATGTATCCCTCCTGCGTGCGTCGATGCTTCCCATCCAGATCGAACCACTGGAGGCGAGCGTTCACCCGATCTGCGACCACCAGCATCGGATCCTCTGGCTGGCGGTCATCGATCCAGATCCCGTGGGGCAGGGTGAATTCGCCGTCTTCTTTCCCCGGGCGACCAATGGTCTGTACCCAGTTTCCTGCCTCGTCGTAGCGATGCACTACGTAGGCGCCGTATCCGTCGGCGACGTAGAAGCCGCCGTCGGACCGGAAGGCGAAGTTCGTGGGCATGAATCGATCTCGTCCCCAGACTTTTTCTCGCTTCGTATCCTCGCCCGGTGCGTAGAGTCCAGATTCCATCGGGGCGAACTTTTCCCAGATTTTCTCGCCCTCCAGCGTGAGTTTGGCGATCTTTTTAATTGCTTGATATCCGCTGACGTAGAGAAACTCTCCGTCTTTCTCCTTACGTACCTCAATCCCGTGCCCACCTCCTTGGAATTCGTTCCCGAAAGCTCGGATGAAAACGCCTTTTTCATCAAAGACGAAAATCGTCGGATGATCGGGTAAATCGGTGAGGCCCTCGTGGATCACATACAGTCTCCCCTGGCTATCGATGGAGACGCCGTGGGTTGTCTGCCAGGAGTAGCGATCTGGCAATTGCGGCCAGTTGTGGGTCACTTCATAACGATATTCGCCTTCGCCCAAGATGACTTCGGCAGAGGCGCGGCGGGGGAGCAGCAGACTCACGCCACTCAAGGAAGCGGCGGTGAGGAAACTGCGACGACTGAAGTGAGGGTATCGATTCATCACTGCGATTTTATCGGAGTGAGAAAATTCACGCAATCACTTCTGAGCATCTGTCAGCACCTTGATGACGTAAGGGGAATGGCTCCGGAGGGGACTGATGAGCGCTTCGGCACAGCTCACTCATCGATCTGACAGACAGAGCGAACATGTTCTGAATCAGAGAGCGAAATCCAGCCTGCTTCGGCGAGAATGTCGGCAGCCTCAGCGTAGTCCCGGAAAAAGTGAATCGGAATGCCAGTGACATCCAATTTTTTGGCTTCTGTTCTGAGGTGTTTGAGCCGCTTCTCAGAACTGACCGCATGGATTAGGATCAGAGCGATGCGCTCGGGGTATTTTTTTGCTAGATCGACATAGATCGGGACATCAGACAGAGTTGTATCTCCGAGCAGCAGGGCCGGGATACCCGGATACCAATCCAGAAGCGTCTGAATCGACTCGTTTTTATGATCGCGATGACTGCGGGTGATCCACTTATCTTCATCGAGTCCCCAGTCTGTCATGAAAAATGGTCCCGGGGGTAGTCCGTTGGTTTCGAAGGTCAGAGTCAGGAGATTGTGAAGATTGTAAGGAGAGCTGGTGACGTAGGCGATCGGATTCTGCCGCTGTAATTCTGCTGGATTCGGACAAAAGAGGATCTGAAATAGTTCAGGAACTCCGGGAAAAATCTGTCGAGTCAGCGCGTTCCCTAGCATCGTGGTCGCAATCATGCTCAGTACGCGCCCTGCATGAGTCAGTAGAATCGTGTCATCTACATCGCTGATGATGAGGTGAGAGGGAGACTCGGTCGGAGTCGTGATCGGAATCGTGACGGGCGGTGAAACAGACGATTCTGGCATCTCCACCAGCAGGGTATCTATGGGAGTTTCGGGAGCTGGGAGTTCGATTAGAAAATATCCTTCACGATTCGCACGTTGTTCCACCTTTGAATCTCCCGCGCTGATTCGCACGAGGGAGTAAGGGCGTTCTGGCGTGAACCAGCGCCGCAGCATCTGCCAGAGATTGACAGCGCCGGGATCATCGGGATGGGGGTGAGGCCAGGTGCGTGCTAGCAGCACTCGACCGCGCACCGAGATTCCCTTCGAATGACGAACTGCGAAGTAGATCTCCGCGACCATGGGGCGTCCGAGATGGCCCGTGATTCGGGCGAGAAAGCGGTGAAAAGCATCGTAAACATCTTCAGCGCGTAGCGCTGCTCTCAAAAGCCAGCTTGAGCGACGACGAGGGGCAGGATCGGGCTGTTGATTCATGATACAGCACGATTCAGAAGCTCGAAAGTCGAGTTCTGAAGCCTTAGTAGATGCTGAAATAAAAGAAATTCTGTCACGCCATCAATTCCTGAATTACGTTCCCGGCAAATCCGGTCAGACGCACGTCCAGTCCCTGATACTTCGTCACCAAACGATGATGGTCAATGCCGAGAAGTGCCAGAATCGTGGCGTGGAGATCGGCGACGGGCACCGGATTCTCGATGGCACGATACCCTAGTTCATCCGTGCTGCCCCAAGTAAATCCTGATTTTACTCCTCCCCCAGCCAGAAAGATGCTGAAGGAGAGGATGTGATGATCTCGCCCCGTTCCTTGCCCCATCGGTGTTCGGCCAAACTCTCCGCCCCAGATGATCAGGGTATCCTCCAGCATTCCGCGCTGGGCCAAGTCCTCGATCAGTGCGGCGCAGGGGCGATCCACGTCGGCAGCACTGTCGGTCATGGCGACATCCAGATTGCCATGGTGATCCCAAGCTCGGTGGTAGAGGTGGACCATACGCACCCCGCGTTCGGCCAATCGTCGTGCCAGCAGACAATTCGAAGCAAAGGAGCCGTCGCCTGGTGATTTGACTCCATAGAGGTCGAGAGTTTTCTGATTTTCTTGAGAGAAATCCATTAGCTC
>JBDHQE010000032.1:0-22258 GCA_039806885.1 Verrucomicrobiales bacterium | reverse complement strand
TGGGCACGTAGAGGAATTTCATATCTCTGAAACCTGATTTTATGAAGCCTAGCGATGTTGGGAAAGTCCTTCTTCGTGTGAGGCGGCAGTCACCCTCCCATTTCCTCCATCCACACCGTTTCCTTTCTCCGAATCGATTCCTGCGCAGCTAGACATACGGCCACGGCTCGACGTGCGGAGGCGACATCGTTCATCGGAGTAGCTCCCGTGCGCACACATTCGAAGAAATGCTGCAGCTGTGGATAGATTCCTCGATCAATGCGCCCCGAGCTATCTACGAAATTCGCGCCGTCTCCTTCATCGACTAGGTGGTGAAGCTCACGCTCCTCGGAGTCAAAGCTCTGACAGATCATCTCCAATGCTTGATTCCGAGTATCAATCCGACCTTTGTCCCCGCACACTCCGATTTCGCACTCCCCTCCTTTCGGAGCGAACAAGCACAGTTCCAGCGAGGCACGACGACTGTCTTCATACTCGATCAGGACTTGCGCATTATCGAGGATCTCTCGATCCTTTAGCACATTCGTTCCGCCATGGGCACTAACGCGGAGCGGCTTCCTGTCCATCATCCAGTTAAATAGATCGATGTGATGCACATTTTTTTCTAGAATCGTGCCACCCGTTTGCGCCTCGCTTGAGCGCCACCCCGTGCGCATCGGACCCCGGAACTCTCGACACCACATGAGCTGAAGCTCTCCCACGAATCCTCCATCCAGTCGCTCCTTCATCTCGACATAGAGCTTCTGAAAGCGCATCTCGTGTCCCACTTGGAACACACGTCCCGAGCCTTTCACGGTAGTTGCGATTTCGTCACATTCTTGCAGACTCAGTCCTAATGGTTTTTCACAGAAGACGTGTAGCCCACGCTGCAATGCTACGATCGATGCAGTGTGATGCAGATCATTGGGCAAAGCGAGGATCACGGCATCGAGATCATCTCTCGTCAGAAGCTCCTGCCAATCGGCGTAGGTTTGCAAAGATTCGCCAGCGATCGCCTGAGCTGCCTCACGGCTCTCTTGACTACGACTGCTGACAGCGACGACAGAAACCCCAGGAAGGCGTATCAGATTACGCAGATGGGCTTCGCGCCCAAACCAACCAGCTCCTAGGAGACCGATACGGAGAGATGTTTCCGAGAGACTCATGGTTTCATGCCTAGCAGACAGATCCGTTCACGGCAACCAGGAAGAAATATCGAGAACAATCGAGACGGCCCTGCCTCGACGTCTTGCCTCGTTTCGACAGGACTGATTCCCGCCAGGAAATCTCTTTTTCTGCTTAGGATTCGTAGTGCAGGGTGTAAACACTTTTACCCAGCCATGAAATCCATTCTCTTCTGCGCCCTTTCTCTGCTGATATTGAATTCTCATTCCCTGATACAGGCAGCCCCACAACCTGCCTTCGTTCCAGGGCGGATGTTTCTTCTTCCCGCTGAGGGAGCTCAGATCGATTCAGCGCGAGTGGAGATCATTCCCGACGAACGACTGAAAACCGGCAAAGGCTGCGCTTTGAAGGCGGGCGTAGAATCGAAAGCAGACGATTTGTCGCTCACCGGTGGTCCGGATCTTTCGTGGGAGATCACTGCTCCAGAGGCTGGACTATACGTTCTGGTCAGCCAGGCCGTGACGGATGACTACGGAGCCGATCTGATGAAGAAAGCCCGCAGCAAGTATCAGTCCCTCTTCATGAAGATTCAGATCGACGATGGACGTCCGACACGACGAGTCGTTTACGTCCCCTGGAATCGCCCCGATCAGGTATCGGGCAAGTTTCAGCTCAGCGGGAAAAAGCAGCAAATCAAAATTTGGCTTCCTCGTGGAGTGCGACTCGGCCATCTCGGACTCATGACGTACAAGGATATCGTCGTTCCGGAACCAGCGCAAAACTATCAGCCAACCGTGCTCCCTCCGAAGGAACATCCTCGTCTCTGGCTGAACGCTCAGTCCCTACCTCTGATCCGGGAGCGCGTAAAGCAGGGAGAAAACCAGGCGATCTGGGACGCTCTCGTGAAAGAGGCGAAAGTTCCCTTTACTATCGAGTTCACTGCGGATAAGGAAGTCAATGAACAGCCTAAGTTAGAGGCCGCAGCAGAGATCAAAGCCTTTTATTCTTTGATGGCTGGAGATACTGAGGTTGGAAAGGAGGCAGTGAATCTGATTGATCGCTATCTGAGCGTCGTCGAGTTTGGAAATCTGCTCGACATCACCCGCGAAATTGGTCGGGCGATCTACACCAGTTCCCTCGTCTATGATTGGTGTTACGATCTGATGGATGCTTCACAGAAACAGCGAATCCACAAAAATCTCATGCGCCTCGCTCGAGACATGGAATGCGGCTGGCCTCCATTCAAAGGCTTGATCACCACTGGGCACACTGCCGAGAGCCAAATCAACCGCGATCTACTAGCCCTGTCCATCGCTCTCTGGGGAGACGATTCCGAACCCTATCGATACACCTCCTACCGCATCCTCGAGGAATTGGTTCCTATGAGAAAATTTGAATACCAGTCACCACGCTTCAATCAGGGGGTGGGCTACGGGGGATTTCGCTTCGCTTGGGAACTCCATGCGGCCTGGATGTTCCAGCGTATGACGGACAAGCCCGTTTTCGATGAAAATATCAAAGATATGCGCTATTACTGGCAGTACATGCGTGTGCCAGATGGCCAGATGCTGCGCGATGGAGACGGCTTTTCTTCGATGGAACCGAACAAGCCCTCCTACTGGAGTGCTCCCACGAATACGTTTATGAATTACTCCTATTCGGGCGACCCTATCATTAAAGGAGAGTTTCTACGTCAGAGTGGTAAAAAATGGGCCAGTCAGAATCCGGTACTCTATCTCCTCCTAAACGATCCGAAGCTGAAAGCAGAATCGAGTCAAGACTCGCTGCCTCTGACCAAGGATTTCGGAAAAATCCTTGGATCAATGGTGGCGAGAACGGGCTGGACGAGTGGATTGGACAGCAATGACGTCGTCGCTGAAATCAAAGGAGGCGGTTATATCTTCGGGAATCACCAACATTCAGATGCCGGGGCGATCCAAGTGTATTATCGCGGATTCCAGTTTGGGGATATTGGTTCCTACGGATTCTATGGGATACCCTATGACTTTAATTTCAACAAGCGTTCTATCGCTCACAGTATGATGCTCATACGGGATCCGAAGGAGAGCTTTGCCCCCGGAGAGTCGAACGATGGAGGCACTCGTTTCAATCAACGAGCACCAAAGTCGGTGAAAGAAGTCACGTCCGATCCCTATTTTCGAAATGGGAAAGTCATCTCCACCAGCGTTGGACCAGAGGCAGTGCGACCTGTTTTCAGTTACTTCGATGTGGATCTGGCGAGCGCCTACACGGCGAAAGTCAGTAGTTATCGGCGACGCTTTTGCTTCGTCAATTTGCAAAACGACGACGTACCCGCCGCCATCATTCTGCTGGATGATCTCACCTCATCCTCGCCAGACTTCCAAAAACTCTGGCAGATCAATGCCTATAAAGATCCAGAAATCGGATCAGGGAAAATTACACTCCACAACGAGCGTGGAGGACAGGTCGGGAAGACTCATGTTCGCATGCTGATCCCTGCGGAATCGGAGCGAAAAATCACCGTGATGAATGGCGACAAAGTCAACGACGTATTCGGACAACAGTATGAACCATCCAGCGCATTCCAAGGCGCTCGCATCATGATCTCACCGAAGAAAGCGAGCCAGAGCGACCGTTTTCTGACAGTCTTCCAGATGGCGGCGGACAAGAAAGAGGAACTCCCGGTGAATCTGTCGGAGTCCGCAGTCTCCTACACTGTCTTGATTGGAAATCATGCGGTGATCCTACCGAAAGGAGAAGGAATGATCGCGGGAGAGCTTTCTATCGCTCTGCCATCAGGCGGGAAGCAATATCACGTGGCGGTCACAGGACTCTCTGGCGGTCAGTGGCGGATTCAGGACAAAAACAAGAAGACCATCCGAGAAGAATCCGTAGCAGAAGGAAAAAACACGATCTTCTTTGACGCAACGGGAGGCGAATATCAGCTCACTTTCTCGAAAGCGGGAAAGTGAAAGGATAATTCCTGAGCGTTCTAGTTCTTTTGCGATGAAAAAACAACCCGCCCACCCATGACTGTGAGGCGAGGGCGAATCAGGTGGATTTCCTCGTCAGGGCAACTGAGATAGTCGCGATCCAACACGACGAAATCCGCGAGCTTCCCCACTTCTAGCGTCCCGAGTTTCTCCTCATCAAAACTCAGCCAAGCGGGCCAGATGGTCGCGCAGCGGAGAGCATCTAGTCGGCTCAGACGCTGGTTTTCACCGTACACGTCCCCGCGATCATCTCGCCGGGTGACAGCGATTTCCAGCATCAGAAAGGGATCGAAGGAATTCATCGCATGATCGGGGTCGAGACCTATCATGTGATCACTATTAATCCCCACCGGCACCCCGGCCCGAACCCATTCTCCTAAGCCGATAAATCGAGCAGACCAGTTCGGGCCGTAGATGCGGTTGATGAAATTAGCATCGCGCTGGTACAGATAGGGCTGCGTATCCACTCCAGCCCCTACCGACTTGGCGAGAGCCGCCAGTTCCGGAGTCGGGAAGTACGTGTGAATCAAGTTGAAGCGACGCTTCAGTATCTCAGGCTGATCCTTGGAGACTGCTTTGACTGCCTGCAGGACAGCCGTCGCCCCGCCGTCACCCGTGACATGGGCGCTCATGGGCCAGCCGAATCGTTCGACTGCTGAGAAAATCTCCACCATTTGCTCGGGAGTGTAGTGATGAACTCCCATGTTATTCGGATCGGTATTCCGATAAAAAGTAGTGCGCTTTTCCCCGTGTGGCTCGCTGAGCCAGGTCGTGCCCCAGTGAATTCCGCCATCGACCGTGATCTTCATGGAAGTGGCTCGGACAAGATCGTCTCCGTCCCCAGGAGAAAGTCCTAGGGCTTTTACGAATTTTTCCACTCCAGCCCCGTCTTGAGCGGAGAAACGGAAAGTGCAGCGCACTCGCGTATTGAGTCGATTCTCCTTCTCCTGCTTCCTGAAGAGATCGTATCCGGTGCGATTCGTCGCACGCTCGAAGATCGTCGTGATACCGACGGAATTGTATATCCCCATCAGTTCCTCCAACTTTATCTGGACGAGTTCATCGGAATAGATCACCGGCGACGGCATGTGACTACGCAAAAAAACTTGTCCACCCCGCATCAGCACGGGGCGTCCGTCCTCGCGCACCAGTTCGCCATCGGGAACAGTAGCCGAGGGCTGATCGAGTCCCAGAGCCTTCCAACCAGCGGTATTGAGAACGGTTTTCGTGACAGAAATGAAGACGACAGGATGATCTTTCGTCCCAGCGTCCAGTTCATCAGGTGTCGGGAAGCGTTGTTCGGCGAGTCGCGTGATTTCATTGCGAGGCACTTCAATCCAAGTCCCAGGAGGCACCGTCGCCGCCTTTTGGCGAATCCAGTCCTGAACTTCCGCAATGCTGCGTAGTTCTGCATACTGATCAGCGAGATCCGCCCTAACGACCCCGAGACTATGAATGTGGCTTTCGATGATGCCGGGAATCATGGTCTGCCCTTTCAGATCGATAACCTTCGTATCCGGGCCAGCGAGTATTCGAACGGAATCATTCGATCCGACAGCCGCGATTTTCCCATCCTCAACAGCCAAGGCCTCGTGGATGGAATCTGTGGCATCGAGTGTCACAATTTTTCCGTTGAGATAAACAAACTCAGGTACGCCGGAAAAAACGAAGAGTGGAGCCAGTGTCGCCAGACAAAGAAAGAAACAGAATTTCATGAATACTGAGGGACGGTCAGGGAGAACCTCATCCCCCGTCAAGAGCGTATTTCGGGAGATGATGCAGCCCTGTATCTACACCTACTCCGATTCAGATTCTGCGGATCGCCTGGGAAAAGATCAAATCTACCGTGGGAACAGGAACACGAGTTTCGACGGGATTACCGAAAAAGATGGGCTGTTTCTCTAGGATTTTGTCGTGGATTCTTGAAATCTCCGCGACGCTCAGCTTGCGGATTTTCTCGGATGTCAGTGGTTCGCCCTTGGCTTGCGAAGGATAGGCAATGGCTTCGATGCGGACAAACTGTGGTTTCTTATCGCCATTCAAAGGAAACTCCGCACGATCACCATCCACGATCAGAACCGTTCCTTCCTCTGTGACGAAGCGAATTTGCAGATTCGGACGCTTCTTCACGTCCTGATCCCCCACCTCCACCTCCAGAGCCTCTGCCTTACCCGTAACATCCCGACGAAGGTTGATGCGACGGAATCGGAAGTCGCTGTGATCGTAGGGAGCATCGACTTTCCCTTCCTCGTTCAGTGCGATGGCCGATACCGCTCCGAAAAAACTGCCGTTTCGGTAGGCTCGTAAAGCCGTGGCCTCCTTCTCTTCACGTGAGGCCGATTCCACAGAAGGGACGAGAAGAACATTTCGACCGCGTCCATAAATCGTATGATCCTTCACGAAAAATCCCCAGCAGCGACGCCCTGTGGCCAAAATCTGATCCCAGAGATCGTAAAAGTAGTGGGGAGGCGGAGTCCCATCCATGGAATCCACGTATCCTGAAGCACCGAATCCAGAGGAAAGGTGGTTCCACACTTCGATCCCGAGCACACGAGGGTCGAAGTCGAGCATCTCCACATAGTTTTCCATCTTTCCCGTTGGATGATTGAGAGTAATCCCTCCGCCATCCGCGTAGAGCAAGCCCCCACGCTTTTCTCCATCGATGACTTCACCATCTAGGATCGCGAGGAAGGCGTCTCGCCAGGGGCGATAGGTTCCCTGCATCAGGCGAAGTTCTGTGAAAGTGATCTGCTCTGGGTCAAACTCGAGCCGAAACAGCACCTCGTCGGCATTCACGCGAAAGGGAATGCTGTATCGCCCTGCATCGAGCGCTTTTCCCTGAATCGCTCCGACCTCGGCATATTCCTGGCGCGGATTGCATTCGGTCGCTCCCTCTACCGTCAGTCGAACCTGGGCTTCTTTTGATTTTGAAGTAAAACGAATATCAATTCGGTAAACCCCTTCCCAAGGACGATCGGTGGTGAAACGATGAAAATCGCTGACTCGATGCTCGATGGGAGAACTCGTCCAGCCTTTCGTCGGAATCCCCGCCCCGTATCCTGAGGAAAAAAGACTCCCGAGAGAATTCGCATGCAATCCGTAATCAGTGAAGGAATGCTGCTCCGCATTCGGCGCAGCGATGATTTCCGGATGCTTTTCACTCCACGACTCTGGCAGGGGGTAAATCGGGCGAGACGGATAGTAATTGCTGAAGGCGAAGTGTCCGTAGCCCATGGCCAGAAAGAGATCGCGAGAGATGTCATTGGTTCCCTGATGCTGATGCGACATAGAATGCAGGAATTGGCACTGATCCCAAGCAATCCCTTCGTATGGACTCTCATAGTCACCTGACTTCGCCTTTTCCTCAGCGAGGCAGAAGGATGCACCCAAAAATCCCGCTCCCGAGGCGCCAGCAGCCACTTGCAGCAATTGTCTTCTTTTCATCATACAAGACGAATGAACAAATGTGCGACAAGATCAAGAAGAAGCCTCGCGAATCGCACGGCGGGATTGCGTGGCAAGAAGCAGGAAATAAAGCATTTTGCGCTTTTTGCCCTTGATTGTTCATAAGTGCTATTTATCCTAATCATTCCCCCGATTGCATTGACATGCTCACGACTCTGGACGCTTACCTAGCTCTCAATCTCCTGCCCAAGGTAGGACCGATCCGCGTCAAACGCATGATCGAACAATTCGGATCGCCCGAAGCAGTCTTGGCGGCTCCGATCCGCGATCTGCTTCGCGTCCCGGGTATTGGCGAAGAAATGGCAGCCCACATCGCTGGATGGGAGCAGCAGATCGATCTGATGGAAGAGAAGCGCCGGATGAGAGAGCACGGGGTCTCGCTCCTGAGTATCGAAGATCCATTGTATCCGCCTGCTCTGAAGCAAATTCACGACGCCCCCTTTCTCCTCTACATGCGCGGTTCGATCCGTCCAGCGGACGAGATCTCTGTGGCCGTGGTGGGATCGCGTCGGATGACGCATTATGGCCGCGATCAGTCCCGCAAACTAAGTTTTCAGCTGGCGAAAGCTGGATTCACGATCGTGAGCGGCCTAGCTCGCGGAATCGATACCGCAGCCCACGAGGCAGCGATCGCCGCAGGCGGACGCACCATAGCAGTCCTCGGCTCCGGGATCGGGAATGTCTTCCCGCCCGAAAATCAGGCTCTGGCGGACAGAATCGCAGAGAATGGAGCCGTTCTCTCAGAATTTCCCGTTCTCTACGTCCCGGATAAACAATCTTTTCCTCTGCGAAACCGTATCGTCGCGGGCATGTCGCGGGGCATCATCGTCGTGGAAGCTCCAGCCTGGAGTGGAGCGCTGATCACGGCGAATCAAGCGATCGAACAGGGTCGCACGGTTTTCGCCGTGCCGGGTCCGATTGACCGTCCCAGTTCGGTCGGATGCAATCGCCTCATCCAGAGCGGAGCCAAACTCGTTTGCGATGCGGAGGATATCATCCAAGAACTGGATCTAGAACTCAATTCTCTGCCGCTGGACTTCTCCTCATCGCCCGAATCAGCGAAAATCTCTCGCCCGACGGTCCCGGCTCGTCAGGCAGAACTCAGCCCGCTCGAACGCCAGATTCTCGATCAACTCGAGCTCGGGCCATCTGGGATCGACGCCCTTTCCGAGGTCCTTTCTCTAGCGCCTGGTCCCCTCTCCGTAACGCTCCTGCAGATGGAGATGAAGCACCTCATTCGACAACATGCAGGCAAAACCTTTACGAAAGCTGATTGACCTTTTACTTAAATCAGGGAATTACCTTTCCTGACCTTTGATTGAATCAAAGGATCGTGCGATTCCTCAATCCCATGTCCAAGTCCCTCATTATCGCCGAGAAGCCCAGTGTCGCAGCCGATCTTGCCCGAGTTCTAGGGAAAGATCCAGCGATCGGACGTTTTGAAAAGCAAGCCGATCATTTTGAGAATGATCGATACATCATCTCATCAGCGATCGGACACCTCGTGCAGCAGGCGCATCCCATGACGCCGGACGGGAAAAACCTGCCTTGGAACTTTGATTGCCTGCCCGTGATTCCGGAAGAATTTATTCTCGAACCCAGTGAGGACAAAGGAAGCAAAGCCCGTCTGAACTTGCTTAAGCGACTCATGGCTCGCAAGGATGTCACAGAGCTGATCAACGCTTGTGACGCCGGACGCGAGGGAGAACTCATTTTCCGCTACATCGTTCAATATTGCGGCAGCCAGAAACCGATTCGTCGCCTGTGGATGCAATCGATGACCGATGGCTCCATTCGCGAGGCTTTTGCCCACCTACGTGGGGAGAAGGAAATGCGACCCTTGGCGGACGCCGCACGCTGCCGATCCGAGTCAGACTGGTTAGTCGGGATCAACTCGACGCGGGCGATGACCGCTTTCAACAGTAAATTCGGAGGATTCAACAAAACTCCCGTAGGTCGAGTTCAAACGCCCACTCTTGCCCTGCTGGCGGAGCGCGAACAGGAAATCGGCGACTTCGTCAGCGAAGATTATTTCGAAGTCCACGGGCGATTCCTCGTGTCTGCCGGAGAATATCCCGGACGCTGGTTCGATCCATCGTTTCGAAAGAGAGAGGACAAGCCGCACGCCCGAGCCGAGCGAATCTGGGATCGCGCCCATGCAGAGGCGATCATTGAGCGCTGTCGTGGGAAAGTCGCTTCGGTCGAGGAGAAAAAGAAGCCTCTTCGGCAGATCGCCCCTCAGCTCTACGATCTCACGACCCTACAGCGCGAAGCGAACGGTCGCTTCGGATTCTCCGCACGACGAACCCTCCAAATTGCTCAAGCCCTCTATGAGAGACACAAGGTTCTGACGTACCCGAGGACAGATTCTCGCTATCTGCCCGACGATTACGTGGGCACGACGATTGGTACACTGGAGAAACTCTCTCATGCCAGCGGGCATACCGTCTCCGATCTTCCTCGACATGCGGGCAAAGCGCTGGCTGATCGTCTCGTCTCCGGGTCCAATCGCCGGGTATTCAACGGAGCGAAAGTCAGCGATCACTTTGCGATCATTCCCACGGGTCAGATTCCCGGACACCTCGATGAAGCGGAATTGAAGCTCTATGACATGGTCACCCGACGCTTCATTGCAGCATTCTATCCCCAGGCCGAGTTCGAAACGACCTCTCGCATTTCCACTATCGGAGAAGATCACTTCCAGAGCGAAGGCAAAATCCTGATCGAACCAGGCTGGCTCGCCGTATATGGAAAAACCGCCGACAAGAGTAATCGAGCGGAGGACGATCAAGAGGAAGACGAAGACGAGATCAAGCGTGGAGATCGACAGATCGTACCGCTGAAACCAGGTGAAACCGCTCGTCTTCGGCAGATCGATCTGCTGGAGAAAGAGACCAAGCCACCGGCACGCTACAACGAAAGCACTCTTCTCTCTGCCATGGAAACGGCCGGAAAGCGCGTCGATGACGAAGATCTCCGCGACGCCATGTCCGAGCGCGGACTCGGCACCCCTGCCACCCGCGCCTCGATCATCGAAGGTCTCCTGTTAGACAAATACCTCACTCGCGAGGGACGTGATCTCTTCGTCACCACCCGCGGGATGCGTCTGATCGAACAGCTCCGCAATATGAAAATCGGTATCCTGACCTCACCGGAAATGACGGGAGAGTGGGAGTATAAACTGAAGCAAATGGAGCAGGGCAAGCTGGAGCGTCCCGCCTTCATGTCGGAGATCAAAACTCTCACACGCAACGTGGTCGAAGCATCGCGTGGTTACGCACTCACTTCCGTCGAGCGCGAATGGCCAGAGTTCCCCGTTCCCTGTCCCGTCTGCGGAGCTCCTTCCCTGGCACAGGATGACGGGCGCTATAAGTGTAAACAAGTGGGATGCAAATTCTCACTTCCCAAGGTCATCGCCAGTCGGCCACTTTCCGCAGAGGAAGCTCGCACTCTGCTGACTCAGAAATTCGTCGGCCCTCTGACAGGATTCGTCAGTCGCTTCAAGACTCCGTTTGATGCGGCCCTGGAACTTCAGGAGGACGCGAAATCGGGTTTGAAAGCGACGTTTGTCTTCGAAAAGACAGCAGAAGAAGAGGGTGAAGCCGAGGCCATCCGTCCTGAAAATCGTATTTGCAAGTGCCCCTCGTGTGAGAAGGGGGAGATCTACGAGACCCCGAGCAGCTACATTTGCGATCAGCGTGTCGCCGGAGCAGGATGTCGGGCTCGATTGAGCAAGGAAATGTGCAAGTTCCAGATCCCTCGGGAGCAGGCGAAAAAATTCTTCACCGAAGGTCGTACGGACGTCATCGACCAGTGGATCAGCAAGAAGGGCAAGCCCTTTTCTGCCTCTCTCGTATGCAATGCGAAAGGTAAGCGACTTCTAGGCTGGGAATTTCCGCCTCGCGAGGGAACTACCAAGAAAGCTACCACAAAAAAAACGGCGACGGCGAGCAAGGCACCTGCGGCTCGGAAGACCGCCGCAGCGAAATCCACCCAGACGGTGAAAAAGAAGTCGGCACCGAAGAAAAAGGCGTGACCCCATAGACGTAAAAATACGAGATTTTGAAAGGCGCATCGGAGACTGCCGTAGCGATTTGACCCATCGATTCTGCTACTTTCGTGAGTCCCTCCTATGATTGCAGCATTGGCTCGCTCACGTGAAGAATCAGGGAGAGCTTTGAAAATCCGCTGTCTGGAAAGAATGCATTGACTGGAGCTTCTTCCGGATCCAGTTCCCACTCGATTCCCGAGTCGAGCCATTCTTCCAAAAACACGCGCATCTCCAGCCGCGCCATCGGTGCACCGGGACAGGCGTGAATGCCGATTCCATAGAGCAGATTCTTCTCTGGATCACGGCCGAAACGAAACTCGTGAGCATCATCAAAGACTTCTTCGTCTCGATTCGCTGAGATCCAGTTCAGCGACACTCGCTGCCCTGCGGGAATCACCCGCCCGCAGACTTCTACTTCACGGGTCGTCACGCGACGACTCATCACCAACGGACCATGCAGTCGCAAAATCTCGTCGCTGGCTTCTTCAATCTTCTGTGTCTGTGAGCGCAGAATCTCACAGAGCTCCGGACGATTTCGAAGAAAGTGAATCAGAATCCCAACGGAAGCAGAGACTGTTCCGATCTCACCCGCCGTCCAAGTCCGGAGAATACTTGTGAGCTCCTCCCGTGTCAGCGGACGATCCTCTATCTGCTCCCGCATCAGCGAAGCCGTCAAATCCCGTCCATCGGGAGCGCCCACCCGAGCATCGAGCAGGCGATGGATGATTTCTTCAAATTCCCCCGCTACCTGAGAAAGCACGGTTCTATCCTGCTCACGCGTGGCTCGCTGGCTTCGCCGAATCCATCGAGCGATCTCGGATTCGATCTCGCGAGGCCATCCCAGGAAACGACTTTGCACGGCTACGGCGAAGGGAAGCGTCACCTCCGAAGTGAACTCCACATCCTCGCGATCACGCAAGACCTCCAGCAGATCTCGCGCCACCTCGCGGCACACTGGCTCAAATTCCGCCATGCGAGCCGGGGAAAAATACGGATTGATCAGACGGCGATATTTCGTATGTCGCGGCGGATCCATCCCGCCGGGCACGGAGAGATGGCGAGACACCTCACTGCTAAAAGTATCTGTATCCAGCAAGGCTCGCACGACATCGGCATGACGAAAAAAAGTCCACCCCAAGAGGTCGCTCCAGGCGACTGGCTGGCGACGGCGCATGTCATCAAAGGCCGCCACCTGGTCACGCTGGACCTCGGGAGAGCGCGGGTCCCATTCCTGTGAAAAATGTGTCATCTGTGAAATCAATACGTCCCCACAGTCTGCCAAGACGCACCGGGTCTGCCCCGAATCGTTCAGCTAGGGCACGATCACGCGCTGTTGCAAGCGACAGAATCAGAGTATCTTCCTGCAGAATCTGCCAGACCTTCCTTGCATTCGTCTTTTTCCAGTCCCCGTTTCCTCTCACGTCGCGAATGGTTGCGCCGGAGCTGCCTCGGACTCGGGGCCATCGCGGCCACGGACCTGAGCCTGCGGCAGTCGCTGACGGCGGAGACGATTTCTCTCCAGAAAAAATTTCGTCCCGTCCCAGCTGCTGCGAAGCGCATCATCCTGATTTTCTTGGAAGGCGGATTTTCACATCTGGACACGTACGACTTCAAGCCTACTTTGGCGAAATTCGCCGGGAAGCCGCTGCCGAAATCCATTCTGCCACCACAGTTCACTTTCTCCAAGCAGGGAGCCGTGATTCCCTCGCCCTTCGAATGGCGTCACTGGGGAGAAAGTGGAACCTACGCGAGCGATATTTTCCCCGAGGTAAACAGTCGTTTCATCGATGATCTCTGCTTCATCCACTCTCTGCATCATCCAGCCAACGATCACGTGACCGCCAAACGGACGCTGCACACAGGTTCGAACGTGGAAATCCGTCCCACTCTGGGGAGTTGGCTGGTCTATGGACTCGGTGCGATGAACGAGAATCTGCCGGCGTACATCGATATCACTCCCACGGATCCGAATCGCCCTACCGCCTTCCTCCCCACGAAATACGGCGGGGCGACGGTGGACCGACCAGATAAAAATTCCTCGCGCCTCGCTTGGGAGAACTTATCTCCCGCCTTTCCTGAGCAGCAGCGACATCTGCAATTTCTGCGTGAATTTTCCTCTGCGAACGGTGATGATCCTCAAATCGATGCGATGGAGCTGGCTTTCCGGATGCAGACGGAGGCTCCGGAGCTTCTCGATCTCGATACTGAATCAGAGGCGACGAAAAAACTCTATGGGATCGATGAAGATCACACGGACCCCTTCGGGCGCGCCCTGCTCTTGGCACGTCGCTTCGCCGAGGCGGGGGTGCGCTATATCACGGTGAATCATGCCAGTACGCGCTACGGCAATCTCTGGGATCAGCACTCTGAACTGGAAAATGGCCATCGCGGCAATGCTCGTGCCGTTGACCGTCCCATTGCTGGACTGCTGCACGACCTCGGGCGTCGAGGGCTGCTGGACGATACTCTGGTGGTCTGTGGCACCGAGTTCGGACGCACCCCGACCTTCGAATTCTTCGACGGAGTTACGGGGCGACACCAGAGCGGGCGCGACCACAATCCGAACGGCTTCACGGTGTGGATGTCAGGAGCAGGGGTCAAGCGTGGCCACCACCACGGATCGACAGATGACTTCGGGTATTATGCTGTGGAAGACAAGGTCGATATCTTTGACTTTCACGCGACTCTACTCCATTTGATGGGAATTGATCACGAGATGCTGACTTGGTTTCAGGGCGGTCGCGACTTCCGGCTCACCGATGTGTCGGGGCACGTTGTCAAAGACATCCTTCTCTGATTACCGTAGCAATTCTTCTCATTTGAGCGAAGTCCCGGGCTGCGTATCATAGAGCTATGACAGAACTCCCCGCGCTGAAGCGGCTACTCATTTTCCGAGACCCTCGTCTGCCCTTCGCCGATCTCGATTTCTCAGATGCGACGACCGGATCGGCTCTTGCTGGGTGCTGCCTGATCGGTCCCAATGGAATCGGAAAAACGACGATTCTGGGCTATTTACAAGCACTTCTGTCAGGTCGCCCCTATCCCGACTCGGAAGATCATCCAGGATTCTTGCTTGCGAAATTTGGCTCGTCGGAGGGCGATTTTTATTATGCCCGATCTGCTTCCGTATCCGATGGAAACTTCTTTCAAGTCGATATTGAAAAATCCGACTTCTGGAAAAAGCGAACTGATCCCTCCCTTGACCTCGCTGCTTTCAACACTGCCCTCTCGAAATACATTCTTCCGAATCCATCGATCTCACCGTTTCTACGTGATCACTGCCTCTGGCTGGGGGAAAGCTGTGATCTAGATGGAGTCCGACAGACAGAGGACTTTCCCGCCTTCCTCCAAAGTCTGACTCGTCGACGTGAAGAGTGCTTTCACCAGTTTCTTCGTGATCCGCAGAATCGGGACAAGACTGTCGCCGAGGTGGAGGTCGCGTTCGAAACCGAATCCCCAGAGGCATTGCTACATCTTCGGTCCATCTGGCAGCGATTGCTCGCATCCACCGGAATTCAGGTCGATTTCAGCGCTCCCCAAGGTCCATTCCTCGTCAAATCCGGAGAATCCGCCCTGCCCCGACTAGGTGGTGCGATCCAGAGACTTCTGCTCCGTAGCGCATTCGTGCTCGCCCATGTTCAGCGAGCCGTGGTCGCAGGCACGTCACCGATCAGACTTTTCTGCGACAGCCCAGAGCTGGCGCTGCACCCTCGTCTGGTGATGGATTATTTCGCTTTTCTGCGAACCCCAATTCAGAGTTCGGAGCTTCATTCGCCGATTCTTTACTTGGCGACGCACAGCCCGGAACTCGCCGCAAGCTTTTCGCCTGAACAGCGACTGCGCCTGGACAGCGATTCCGCAGGCTCGCTGATTACCATCCGAAGCAAGGATCGGGACTTTGATCGCATTCTACAGCGTGACTTTGGCATGGAAAATATCGTCGCCTCGCCGAGTCCGTCGCGGGATTCTGATACCACGCATCGCCACACTCAGCGACTGA
This sequence comes from Verrucomicrobiales bacterium, assembly GCA_039806885.1. Classification (GTDB taxonomy): domain Bacteria; phylum Verrucomicrobiota; class Verrucomicrobiia; order Verrucomicrobiales; family DEV007; genus Arctic95D-9. The sequence continues at coordinate 6,663 of JBDHQE010000032.1, read as the reverse complement.
AACGTGCCATCCGCGAGTCGGAGAAGGAGGATGAATTGGCGAATCTGATCGACGAGATGATCTCGCTCGGAAAGCGCTAAACCGATCCTCCCTCATCATGAAAATCCTGATTGCCTGTGATAAATTTAAGGGTTCACTCACCGCCTCCGAGGCGTGTAAGGCCATCGCCGAGGGCCTGCGCGAGGGAAGCAAATCGGAGTCTTTAGAGATTCGCACATTTCCTATCGCCGACGGTGGAGAGGGCATCGCCGAGGCCATACTCACCGCGAAGGGCGGGCGCTGGATTAAGAGAAGCGTCCGAGGCCCGATGGGGGATTCGGTCGAGGCTGCGTATGCACTCCTAGATGACGGACGGACAGCCATCATTGAGATGGCCGCAGCTTCTGGAATATCGCTGGTGATGTCTGGAGAAAATGATCCTCTCCGTGCCACGTCGTACGGAACGGGGGAACTTCTGCTCGACGCCATCGAGCGAGGTGTCGGCGAAATCGTACTCGGGATCGGCGGCAGCGCGACGAACGATGGCGGCACGGGGCTGGCTGAGGCTCTGGGATTTCGCTTTTTTAACCGTGAGGGAGAGGCGATCACTGATCTGCCATTCAATCTCGAATCTGTCACTCGAATCGAGACGCCGAAGTTAGCGCTGCCCTCGATCACGGTGGCCTGCGACGTGGGTAATCTGCTACTCGGCGACGCGGGATGCACCCGCGTTTATGGTCCCCAGAAGGGGATTCGCGAGGAGGAATTTTCTCTTCACGAAGCTCGGCTCGCTCATCTGGTCGAGCTCTTCGAAGCCACCGGACGCGATGCTGCCGCGATTCCCGGATCGGGCGCTGCGGGTGGTTTGGGCTTTGGCGCTCTTGTGTTTCTCAAAGCACGCATCGTCCCTGGATTCGATCTGGTCGCCGAGCACACAGGTTTCGTGGAAACGGTCGCCTGGGCAGATCTCGTGATCACAGGCGAGGGACGGCTCGACCGTCAATCCCTGGAGGGAAAAGGGCCCTGTGGTGTGATCCGACTCGCTCGTTCGGCAGGAAAATCGACGCTGATTTTTTGTGGGATGCTGGAAGATCGCTCGCTGGAGGATGCGCTGGGAACAATTCTCGAGATTCGAGATCCTTCGCTCTCCCTCTCTGAAAATATGGCGACTGGAGCGACACGACTTCGCACGGTCGCCAGAGATTATGCTCCGCTCTTGCGCTCGCCCGATGCCGACCTACCCTAAACTGATGCGCTTTTTAATCTCTGCTTCATGAGCGACGACAACTTTCTCCCTGGTTTTTCAACAGATTCTCCCGATCCTTCCAAGTTCGAAGCGACACACTTCGATCTCCGATTAGGCGACTGTGTCGCAGGCATGAAGACACTGCCCGATGCCAGCGTCGATCTGGTCGTCACCTCACCTCCATATAACCTCGGTATTTCCTACGGAAAATATCGGGATACTCTGTCAGAGGATGCCTACCTAGCCTGGTCGATCGAGTGGGCAGGGGAAGTGAAGCGACTTCTCAAACCACAAGGCTCATTCTTCCTCAACGTGGGATCAGCACCTGCGAATCCTTGGATGCCACATCAGCTCGCTCTCGCGCTGCGTCCTCTGTTCACCCTTCAAAATACGATCCACTGGATCAAATCAATCTCAGTGGAGACGGTCGATGGGGCCATTCTGTCGGTCGGGCACTTTAAGCCGATCAATTCAGAGCGCTTTATCAACGACTGTCATGAATTCGTCTTCCATTTCACTCACTCTGGTCATGTTCCGGTGAATCGGCGGGCGGTGGGTGTGCCCTACGTTTACAAAAGCAATATTTCTCGCTGGGGTCACACGGAGGGACAGGATAAACGCTGCAAGGGAAATAACTGGTTCATTCCGTACAAGACCATCAACTCCCGCAAGGGAGAGCGACCTCATCCGGCCACCTTTCCATCGGCTCTGGCCGCGCAGTGCATCGCTCTGCATGGGGTGCCTCCGGCTGAAATGACGATGCTAGAGCCATTTCTCGGGATCGGACATGCGGCGATCGCTGCCGGAGAGGCAGGCATCGGGCGCTTTATCGGATTCGAAATCGACGAGGACTACTTTCGCGAGGCTCAGATCCGTACGGGGACGGAGAAGCCTTCCGCCTAGAGGGAAACTGTGGAAGACGTGGGAAGTGGGAGGCTAGGTGACAAATCACCCACTCACGGAGCCGACGGCGCGAGAGCGAGGACAACGCGGAAGCCGAGGCTGTAGGACTGATTGTCGGGCATGTAACGAGAGCGGTAGGACGAGAGCAAACGGACGCGCTCGCTGTTATTCCAAGCCCCGCCGCGCAATACGCGTTCTTTGCGTTCCTCTGAAACCAAATCTTCGCACCATTCCCACACGTTCCCACTTAAATCGTACAGCCCAAACTTGTTCGCTGTGAAACTCATCACCGGGGAGGTCGTCGGGAAGCCATCATCGTAACCATCGATGTAACCTCTTGTGTCGGAGGAAGGAGTCTTCCCCTTAGTGCTTTCGTCGCTGTAGTTGCCAGCTCTCGCAGGTGGAGGCCATTCAGTCCCCCAAGGGAAGTGGTCCGAAATCTTTCCGCTCAGGTTCGAAGGCGTCACACCATCTCCTCGGGTCTCCAAGTCACCGATTCCTACGGCGTAGCTCCATTCCTCGTCAGTGGGCAAACGATAGGTTTTGCCCTCTTTCTTGCTCAGCCACTCGCAGAACATTCGTGCATCGTCCCAGTTCACCTTGGTGACGGGATGGTCTCCACCGCTCCGTTTGATCTCGAAGCCGTCCATAGTCTGATTCCTCCACTCGTCGTTCACCTTCTCTTTCTCCTCCTTGGCATATTCCTCGTAATCCTTGTAGCGGGTTTCGTGGATGCAGAAGAGCACCTTGGTTCCGGGTACGGGGACGAATTTCATCCCGAGGCTATTCACGAAAGGCTGATCTTTCGTTGCCCCGGCGAGAGCTGAGTCGCGGGAGCCTGAAGCCGCTGGCGGAGATAAGAGCGCAGTGGTATGAGCAGGCGGTGCCGAGACTTGGGATGATGAGGGCTGGCTGATTTTGGTGGGGGCTTTTTGGGCCCCCTCCGATACGAGGACAACGCGAAAGCCGATGTATTCATAGCGAGTTTCAGGAGCGTAGCGATTACGGACAGACGAGTGCAGTTGACTAGTCCAGCCACGACACCAAGAACCGCCCCGTGCCACGCGCTCTTTCTGTTCCTCCGAGGCCCAATCCTCGCACCATTCAAATACGTTGCCTCCCATATCGTACAAGCCCAACTCGTTCGGCTTGAAACTCATCACTGGCGAGCTCGTCGGAAAACCGTCGTTATAGCCCTCAATGAAGCCCTTGTTGAGGCGAGGATTTCTCGCTCCGCGACTCTCGTCGCTAAGGTTGTCCGCTCCCGCAGGAGGTGGCCACTCGGAGCCCCACGGGTAGTGGTCTGCTACTCTTTTTTCGCCGAGGCTCATGGGCGTGACCCCATCTCCACGAGTCTCCAAGTCACCGATTCCTACGGCGTAGCTCCATTCCTCGTCTGTAGGCAAACGATAGGTTTTGCCCTCTTTCTTGCTCAGCCATTCGCAGAACATTCGTGCGTCGTCCCAGCTGACCCTAGCGACAGGATGGTTGTCGGCGTCGTGTGTAATCTCGAGACCTTCGTTGTTCTGCTTCCTCCACTCGCCGTTCACCTTCTCCTTCTCCTCCTTGGCGTATTCTGCGTAGTCCTTGTAGCGGGTTTCGTGGATGCAGAAGAGCACCTTGGTTCCGGGTACGGGGACGAATTTCATCCCGAGGCTATTCACGAAAGGCTGATCTTTCGTTGCCCCGGCGAGAGCTGAGTCGCGGGAGCCTGAAGCCGCTGGCGGAGATAAGAGCGCAGTGGTATGAGCAGGCGGTGCCGAGACTTGGGATGATGAGGGCTGGCTGATTTTGGTGGGGGCTTTTTGGGCCCCCTCCGATACGAGGACAACGCGAAAGCCGATGTATTCATAGCGAGTTTCAGGAGCGTAGCGATTACGGACAGACGAGTGCAGTTGACTAGTCCAGCCACGACACCAAGAACCGCCCCGTGCCACGCGCTCTTTCTGTTCCTCCGAGGCCCAATCCTCGCACCATTCAAATACGTTGCCTCCCATATCGTACAAGCCCAACTCGTTCGGCTTGAAACTCATCACTGGCGAGCTCGTCGGAAAACCGTCGTTATAGCCCTCAATGAAGCCCTTGTTGAGGCGAGGATTTCTCGCTCCGCGACTCTCGTCGCTAAGGTTGTCCGCTCCCGCAGGAGGTGGCCACTCGGAGCCCCACGGGTAGTGGTCTGCTACTCTTTTTTCGCCGAGGCTCATGGGCGTGACCCCATCTCCACGAGTCTCCAAGTCACCGATTCCTACGGCGTAGCTCCATTCCTCGTCTGTAGGCAAACGATAGGTTTTGCCCTCTTTCTTGCTCAGCCATTCGCAGAACATTCGTGCGTCGTCCCAGCTCACCCTAGCGACAGGATGGTTGTCGGCGTCGTGTGTAATCTCGAAACCTTCGTTGTTCTGCATCCTCCACTCGCCGTTCACCATCTCCTTCTCCTCCTTGGCGTATTCCTCGTAGTCCTTGTAGCGGGTTTCGTGGATGCAGAAGAGCACATGGGTGCCGGGTACGGGGACGAATTTCATCCCGAGGCTATTCACGAAGGGCTGGTCTTTTGTGGCTCCGGTGAGAGCTGAGTCGCGGGAGCCTGAAGTCGCTGGCGAGGATGATGCCGGAGCAGTTTGAACAGGCGGTGCCGAGACTTGGGATGATGAAGGGTTATTGGTTTCGATGGGGGCTTTTGGGCCTCCCTCCGATACGAGGACAACGCGAAATCCGTAGTAGGGATTTCGAATTTCGGGGGAGTTGCGTGTGCGTCGGGACGAGAGCAGAGAGAAGCGATCACTGTTATTCTGAGACGCGCCGCGCAACACGCGGTCTTTCTGTCCATTTGAAATCAAATCTTCGCACCATTCCAACACGTTCCCGCCCAAATCGTACAGCCCGAAGTTGTTCGGCGCAAAGCTCATCACCGGTGCAGTCGTCGGAAATCCGTCGTCGTATCCCTCTAGGTAATTCGCCGTCGGGCGAGGTGCTTTCTTCTTGCGACTCTGATCGCTGTAGTTATCCGCTCCCACAGGAGGTGGCCATTCCGTGCCCCAAGGGAAATGGTCCTTTATCTGGTCACTGAGACTTTCCGGCGTCACCCCAGCGCCTCGAGTTTCCCGGTCGCCAATTCCAACAGCGTAGCTCCATTCCTCGTCAGTAGGCAAACGATATGTTTTGCCCTCTTTCTTGCTCAGCCATTCGCAGAACTTTTGCGCATCGTCCCAGCTCACCCTAGAGACAGGATGATTGTCGCCATCTTGCGTGATCTTGAAGCCGTCGTAGGTCTGGTCCCTCCAACTATCATCGATCTTCTCCTTCTCCTCCTTGGCGTATTCCTCGTAATCCTTGTAGCGGGTTTCGTGGATGCAGAAGAGCACCTTGGTACCAGGCACGGGGACGAATTTCATCCCGAGGCTATTCACGAAGGGCTGGTCTTTCGTTGCTCCGGCGAGAGCTGAGTCGCGGGAGCCTGAAGTCGCTGATGGGGTCGATGGCGAAGTGGGAGCCAAGCCTGGAGAGGTAGTCTTTTCAGTGATGGATACTTGCTTCGTCTCTTCCATCTTTTTCTGCGAAGGTACGGACCCCGACAGATTTTCTGCGACAGATTCTTTGCCGCCAGTGGAAGCGGATGACTTTTCTGATGGAGCCACAGGCAGAGTGCCAGTTTTACTTTCCGGCTCGCCAGGGCGCATCGCAAAAAACGCAATCAGACCGATCACAAGCACGGCGGCACTTCCGATTCCCGCATACAGAGGAACTTTCGATTTCGTGGCACTCCCGACCGTTCCCTTCTTCACTCGCGAAATGGGTCGAGTCAGAACGATATCGATGGCGCTTCTGACTGCTTCTGCGCTACTATAGCGAAATTCTGGGTCTGGTTCGATGGATTTACTCACGATCTCGTCGAGTCGTGAATCAATCTCCGGATCGAGTTCACTTGGGAATTTATATCCAGCTCGCGGAATCTGTCCGGTGAGCAATTGGTAGAGCATCACGCCGACGGCGTAGATGTCAGCACGCTGATCGACTGTCTTTCCCATCACCAGCGACTCGGGGGCAACGAAGTCGGGGGTGCCCACGGCGACGTTGCTCAGTGTCAGACCCGAGGTTTCGGCACCGGTAAAGCGCTTCGCTAAGCCAAAATCGGCGATTTTGATTCGCCCCTCGCGGTCGAGCAGAATATTTGCGGGCTTGATGTCTCGATGGACGATCCCGTGGGAGTGGGCGTAGCTGAGTGCATCGAGCACATGGGAAACGATGGCGATGGCATCATTTTGTGGAATCTTGCCACCCGACTGTTTGAGGTACTGATGGATATCCATCCCGTCGATGAACTCCATCACGAAGTAGAACTGCCCTGCGCTGGTTTCACCGAAGTCATAGACGGCAATAATCCCCGGATGACTGAGCTTGGCCATCGCTTTGGCTTCCTGCTCGAAGCGCTTGGCGTAGTTCATCTCGTCGCCGCCCGCCAGCAGAGTTTCCGGGAGGAGCTTGATGGCGACATCACGATCCAGCCGGGGCTGGCGACCGCGATAGACGGCACCCAT
>JBDHQE010000031.1:0-22307 GCA_039806885.1 Verrucomicrobiales bacterium | reverse complement strand
AGTTTTTTATCGATTCCGACCTCGTGGAAGCCTGCTGTCTCGCTCACGATATCGGGCACCCACCCTTCGGTCATACAGGCGAGCGGGCACTTCATCGTCTGATGTCGTCGTGGGGTGGATTCGAAGGCAATGCACAGACGCTGCGCATTCTGGTGAAATTCCACTTTCACTCGAATCGGGGTATGAACCCCACTCGTGCTCTGATCGGAGGAATCCTGAAATACAAAACCCTGTTCGGAGAAGTGCAGAACCAGAAAAATCACTTTCTCTACCCAGACCAAGCTTCCTTGCTAGATTTCGCGCTCATGGAGCAGGAATTCCCCGACTCACTCCCTCCGGGAAAAGAGCGCAACAGCTTCCGCTCCATCGAATGCCAGATCATGGACTGGGCGGATGATACAGCCTACTCACTGCACGACATCACTGACGGAGTCGAGGCTGGCTTCATCAATACTGATCGCCTGTCGCGATGGGCGGAGGCCACCGAACTCACTCCGCATCAAGAAACGAAATTTTCCGAACTGTGTGCCGCCATCCGGGAAAGGCGCGTCGAGCCAATCATTGGACGGAAGATCGGAGAGTTCATCCGGGCTGCCCAGCTCCATCCGGTTCCTGCCGGAGCCTTCCTCTCTGATTTCACTTCTCGCCACGCTTTCTATCTGGCGATTGATCCAGCGATCCGAGAGGAATGCGATCTCTACAAGAAAATTGCCTTCGATCTGGTATTCCATAGTCAGCAGCTCCAGCAACTCGATTGGAAATATGAGCATATCCTAAATCGTCTCTTCGAAGTGCTGGCTGATCTCTACATCTACGGAAGTCATCCTGGTGGAGTCGATTTTCACCTGCTCTCACAGGAAGACGAAGCCCGCTTAGAATTCTGCTCCACGGAGGCAGATCGCGCCCGCATTATATGCGACACACTCGCGAGAATGACCGACGGAGTCGCCACGCGCACCTACCGTCGTCTCTTCGACGCAAACTTTGGATCGATTCTTGATTTCGTGTGATCGGATGGGCATGACCATTCCGGCGTAGTCGCGTCGATCCCGTCTCTATCCATTTTTGCCCAGATGGGTTATAAAAGAAGAATGCGCATTCAAAGCTCTCGTTTTCCTCTGTTTCTCGCTTCACTTTTTCTGCTCGGCTCTTTGATGCTCCGGCAGTCCACGGCAGATGACCTTCCCGAAGCCCTACGCCCGTATTTTTCTCCTCCGACAGAATATCGAGATCAGCTCGGTAGCTTTCGCAGTCCCCTGAAGTTTCTCGATGGATCAACCGTAAAGAACGAAGACGACTGGACAAGACGGCGAAAGGAGATTCTCGATCAGTGGACCGGACTGATGGGGCAATGGCCTCCGCTGATTACAGAACCCAAGGTCGAAACTCTTGACAGCGTGACGCTGGAAGGTGGACTCGTCCGCCAGCACGTACGCTTCCTCTGGACGCCGAAGGAAATGACTAGCGGCTATCTTTTCATCCCGGCCAACACGACAGCCCCGCGCCCGGCAGTCCTGACTGTCTTTTACGATCCGGAAACAGCAGCCGGAATGAATGATAAGCAAAACCGCGACTTCGCCATTCAGCTGGCGCGACGAGGCTTTATCACTCTGTCCATCGGCACCACGGAGGCGAGTGAGCGCAAGGAATACTCACTCTACTGGCCTTCGATTGAAAATGCCGAAGTGCAGCCACTCTCCATGCTAGGCTACGCGGCGGCGAACGCATGGTATGTGTTGGCTTCACGACCCGAGGTAGATTCCACCCGCATCGGAGTGATGGGACACTCCTTCGGCGGGAAATGGGCCATGTTTGCCTCGTGTCTATTTGATCGCTTCGCGTGCGCTGTGTGGAGCGATCCCGGTATCGTGTTTGATGTGCGCCCCAGCGTGAACTACTGGGAACCGTGGTATCTCGGCTACTATCCCAAGCCCTGGCGGCAGCGGGGTGTTCCCACATCTGAAAATCCGGCGCATGGCCTCTATCCCAAGCTGCTCGCCGAAGGCCGTGACTTACATGAACTGCATGCCCTGATGGCACCGCGTCCATTTCTGGTATCCGGCGGCTCTGAGGATACGGCCGCTCGCTGGCCTGCGCTCAATCATGCAATCGCCGTAAACCGCGTGCTGGGGTATGAAAATCGCGTGGCCATGCAGAATCGCCCCGACCACTCGCCGACCCCGGAATCGAATGAGATCGCCTACCAGTTTCTCGAGCACTTCCTGCAACCTGCGAAATAACTGAAACACCACGTCCGGCAGAACAAGTGGCGAATCTCAGCGCCTGAATAAACCCTGAACGAAGATTAGGCAGCATCTGATCTAGATCACTGCCTTCTCCGAAGTTCGCTCAGTTCGCGAAGCGGATTCCCGCAAGTGGGGCTATCTCTGCACCGCGCACAGAATCATGCAGCAGGACTCTCAATATCCGCGATATCCGTGATGATGAGGACGGCCTCCATAATAGCCTTGACCACGACCGTAGTATCCTGGACCACGGCCATAGTACCCTGGACCGCCATAGTAACCGCGACGAGCAGCGCGATTCTTCGCGATTTCAGATCCAGCGATGGCACCGATGGCACCACCTACCAAAGCACCGGTCTCATCTCCGATCAGAGCACCCGTACCGGCGCCGATCGCACCGCCAGCGAAAGCGCCCCGTTCGCCGGGAGTACAGGCAACAAAGAGTGATGAAGTCGCAAGAGCGAACACAGACAGCAGAAGTGATTTTTTCATTTCAGATAGTAAGGAAAGCTTCGCTCATTAGCGTGCGAAGTTCGATATTCAGAAGACGATTTAGCCTGCCAATTTATGCAGGCTTTTTCAAACTTTCTTTCTTGGCTGCCACATTTTAGAGAGGGCACCTCCGGTGAGAGGCTCAGATATAGAGTTCCGTAACCGGCTTACCCTTCTCCGCCACAGTAAACGGTCTCTGCGATGGGGAAAACACTACCTGCTCAATAGGGAGTCCGAGACCGTAGGCAATGGTCGCATTAAAATCACAAATCCGGAGAGGCTTCTCCAGCACTTTCGCTGCACGTTCATCAGTGATTCCGTAGGCCGTCCCACCCTTGATCCCGCCTCCGGCGAGTACGCAAGAGAAGCAGGAAGCGTGGTGATCGCGTCCCGCATTAGAATTGATCACAGGAGTGCGCCCAAATTCGGTCGCGAGAATCACCAGCGTATCATCGTACATTCCCATACTGATCAGATCATCGAGCAAGGCAGACAGAGCGACATCGAGATTCTTGGCCAGCTCCGGCACATTGACGAAATTCGCGTTGTGTGTATCCCAGCCACCCATATCAACTTCGACGAAACTCACACCGTGCTGGAGTAAGCGTCGAGCCAGCAGACATCCCTGACCGAAAGACGACTTCCCATATCGCTTCCGCGCCTCTTCCGGTTCTTTAGAAATATCGAATCCGACTAAATCAGAACTGCGCATCAGCTTGATCGCATCATCGTACATATCGGTGTAAGCACGAACATTCTTTTGGTCGTATCGCTCAATGAACGGAGCATCCAACTTCTCGGCCAAGGCACGGTTAAAGTCGAACTTTTCATCTGTCATCCCTTTGGCCAGAGTCGTGTTCTTTAATCCTTCCTCCGGATTACCGACAGACAGGGGCGATAGGCTAGCCTCGAAGAACCCGGCTCCCGGATGAGAGGGCCGCCCGTTGACGAGGACGTTTCCAGGCATGGAAGGATTCGCACGCCCTTTAAATTTCAGAAGCCACGCTCCCATCGCTGGGTGGCGGATCGAACTGCGAATCTCGTAGCTCGTGTGCATGAAGTAATTCCCCTGCTTGTGAGCTCCCTGTGTCGTAGCGATCGACCGCACCACCGCGAATTTGTCCGCTCGCTTCGCTAGGAGAGGCAGATTATTCGACAGACTCAGTTCATCGATCCCAGTTTGTACACGTTTGGTCGGCCCCATCACTCCGCGATCATCCTTGGGATCGAAGGTGTCCAGATGCGACATTCCACCATCCATGTAGAGGTAGATCGCTCGCTTGGCAGGATTTTTGCGCAGAGGGGTAGTGGAAGTATTTCCTCCCTCAGAAAAGGCCCACTCCGGAAGAGAACCAAGGGCACTCACACCGAGAAAAGACTCAGCCGCACGACTCAGAAAATGGCGGCGCGAAAGATCAGATGAAATTTTCATGGCTGAAACGAAACAGAATGAAATTGAATATAGTTCGTACGGCTGGTGCCACACAGCGATATCACTGCACGAAAAGAAACTGGCGGGTATTCAGCAGAGTCCACACGATTCCGCTGATCGTTTGCAACTCGGGATTGGTCTTCCCTGCCTCCACAAAGATCGCCTTTTCCTGATCCGTGGGAAGGCGGCTGAGCATGGTGAGATAAACCGTATTGATTCGTTCACTGAAGTTTTCGCCCTTCATGTCCCTCATGAGCACGGAGTAAGGATTGACAATTGCACTGAGAACTGGACCATTCAGCAGAGCCAGCGCCTGTGTGATCGAAGCTTCGTGATTCGAGTTTTCCACCAGCTCCCGGTCACTCTGACCAAATTCGCGAAGGAAATGCCCCGCCGGAGCAGGCTGGGAAACCTCTGATGCCCGCTTCATCCGATCCCGGATGACCTTGTCGAACATCCGATAGGGAACAGCGTTTCCCGCCTTGCGACCCACGTGCCATGCCGCTCTTTCCTGCCTGATTCGTTCCTTCCGCTTGGCATCCAGATCCGCCTGTCGCTGGGCGAACATGGCATCGATCAGATCGTTGATGATTCCGTCCTTGTCCGATCCCACGATTTCCGACATGCCTTCGTCCATGGTGCGATTTCCTGTGAATATCTGGGCCGCCAATGCACTCATCAAGCTCGGCTCCTCTTTGTCTCTTGATTCAGATTTTATCAGCGCCGTTTGTTCAGCAGGTGCCTCTTTACGCAGAGCAGCAAGTTTCCGTTCCAAGCCCTTGCGATACACAAGTTCTTCAATATCTGTATCGATTTCTTTCTTGATGTCGCGTGCATCTCTTACCGCCCTGCGAATCGCCTCTTCATCGCCTGATTGACGCGCCGTCTCGATCTTTGCCTCAGCCTCCTTGATTCGAGAGTTCAGGCCGCGCTTCGCCTCCACTACTTGCCGCATGCTGCTTAGAAACTCCTTTGGATTTTGATCATAGACCGATTCAGCGATCAAATGCACCTTTGCGACCTGACGCTCAGCATACAGTCGGCGAGCGGCGTCAGGGGCATCGGAATTCTCTGTTGTCATGGCCACCAACGAATCCCAGATTTGCTCCGCTGACATACGGCGTAGGATTGGCCCTTGGAAATAATAGTGCGCCCCCATCGCAGGTTCCTCTCTTGAAACCTCTCTCTGATAGGCCTGTGTCCGATAGAGAACTCGCTCGAATTTCTGTAGATCGTAGTTGTAAGAAACCATCAGTTCAGCGAGGTAATCGAGCAGATCGGGATTCGCTGCGGCGACGTTATCCTTGAAGTCGTCCACTGGCTCGACCAGTCCTAGGCCGAAGGCGCGCTTCCACAGACGGTTAGCGATCACCTTGGCGAAGAGCTTGTTGTCCGAAGACGTTAGCCATTTGCCAAAAACTTGAATCGGAGGTTCGCTGCCATCGACTTTCGCAACTTCCCCGAAATAGGTGGTAGGGGTAACCACCGCCAGAGGATTGGCATCGTCATACTTGTAATCCTTCGGCAGGCGAAGCTGACGTTGGGTTTCGATAATATTGCTAAATCGAAGCGGGGTCAAAATCTCAGACGCCGCCTTGCGAAGCCCTGCAAAGTCTGCTTCCGACATAGAACCCTTCTGCCCTTTCTGCTGCTTCCCTTTGCGAACTCCGGGTTTCGCGAACTCACCTCCCACTCCCTTTTTGGCAAGATTGAGCGCTTGCTGCTCGGTCGGGCGAGCATTGGAACCCACCATTCCGTATGTAAAAGCGGCCATGTGGTAGTAATCCATCTGTGTCACTTCCTCAAAGGGGTGATTATGACACTGGGCACAGACGATCTGCGTGCCGAGGAAGACCTGAATCGTCATCGCCAGATTGTCTAGGGGCATCCCGTAGTCGCGGAGGTAATACCCGACGGCAGGATTCTGCCAGCTACTGCCTGATGCGGTGATCAGGTCATAGACCATCTTGTCATAAGGACGGTTTTCACGAATTGCGTCCTTGATCCAGTACTCATAAGCCAAACCCGAAGTACTGCTTTGCCCATTTCCCGAGATCGAGGTACGAAGGCGCAGAAGATCGGCGAACCAGTTATACATTGACGAATTGTATCCATCTGATCCTACGAGCGCATCCACCAGCTCGGTCCGCTTATTCGGCGATTTGGAATCGAGAAAGGCCGCAGTCTCAGCACGGGTCGGGATGCGCCCGATCAGATCGAGATAGACGCGCCGGACGAAGGTAGAGTCGTCTGTATCCGCATTCGGCTTCAGATTTTCTTTCTTCAATCCCTCTAGGACCAAGGTATCAATACGGGTGGCCGCATCCTTCTCTTTCGGCTGATCTGCCGCAACAAAAGAAAGAGAGAAAACACCGCTTGAAAGGATTAGCGTAGCGAATGCGACCCGACGAAAGATGGATGATTTACTCATGAGAGTGAATACTGTGATTTAACCGCGCTCGGTGCGATCAGTTTCTTTTTTGATGAAACATAATCGCGCTATATAACCTGTGCTTACTTTTCTCCTTTCGGAAAATCAAAAAGGAGTGCCAATTAAGGCACAAAAAGCGGCAAAAAATGGTATTTTTGAGACATTTTGACGCACTTGGACTTTCTTGAATTTAGGCACAAAAAAACGCTGTAAAGCTTTTACTCACAGCGTTTGAAGGGAAGTTGCGGGAGTAGGATTTGAACCTACGGCCTTCAGGTTATGAGCCTGACGAGCTACCAGACTGCTCCATCCCGCGATTTGAAATCGGTCTCGATGAGACTGGATCGGCAGCTTCGCGCAGATCGCGGCAGAAGCAAGCCCTTTTTTATTCCTCGGATCGGCTAAAGGCGAACTCTCGCCTGTAGGGGAGATTTTGTGAATGACTCAGACTTGCCTATCGTGGTAAGATGTCCTGCACTCCGGAAAGTATTTTCTCGGATGAGCTTTTTAGCTTCCGGAACTTTTCTCGCCCCATGCGCATTTTACTCGTCGAGGACTCCCAGCGCCTCCGCAACACGGTTGCACGCGCACTCGTCCGCCTAGGGCAGGCTGTGGACGAGGCAGCAGACGTCCGGGAGGCACGTCAATACCGCGACTTGTATTCCTACGATGTGATTCTGCTGGATCTGATGTTACCGGGAGAAAGTGGCCTTAGCTTTTTGGAATCGCTTCGTCGCAATCGAGATGATACGCCGGTAATCATCCTCACGGCTCTGCATACTGTCGGTGACCGGGTGCGCGGCTTGGCACTAGGAGCGGATGACTATCTGGTGAAACCTTTCGCCATCGAGGAACTCGCCGCCCGAATCGAAGCCGTGGTGCGACGGCGTTCCGGACAGGCGCATTCTGTGCTCCGTATAGGAGCGCTGGAAATCGATTTCTCAGCTCGACGTGTAATGCGGCGGGGAGAAGAGGTATCGCTGACAGCTCGTGAGTTCTCACTGCTAGAATGTCTCGCTCGCCATCCGGGACGGGTGCTCAGTCGAGAGCAGATCGAGGAGCACCTCTATGCGGAGACGCAGAGTCCTCTCAGCAATGCTGTGGATGCAGCGATCTACGCTCTCCGACGTAAGCTTTTCCCCGGAGACGAACCTTCTCTGATCCATACGCGGCGGGGACTCGGATACGTGATGCAGGAGAAATCATGAAGTCCATCCGTCGCGAGATGCTGTTCCTGATCGGGGCTGCTGCCCTTCTCCTGCTGCTCGTCTGCGGTTTCGGCCTTTACTTTACATTTTTTCAAACCCTGACCAGTCAGTTCGACTCCACTCTGGTGAGCAAGACGGAAGCACTGATGACCGCTACGGAGATCGATGAGGACGAATTAGAGATCGATCCCGATGTGCAAAGTTTCATCGGATATGGCCCACGTTCTTTGGGAGAGTACTTCGAGATATTCACAAGAGAGGGAGCACCTCTCCATCAATCGCATTCTTTGGGGGATTCCCATCTACCCCGCCCTGAAGGATTTGACTCGGATGAAAGTGGATACGGTGATATCCGATTATCGGACGGAATCCCCTGTCGCGCTTACTGGGCTACTTTTACACCTTCAGATTCAGAGACGCCTCGGTTCACAGACCTACGCATTCTAGTCGCCAGTGAGCGGGGCGATCTGGATCGCACTCTAAAAGCTGCTGTTCTAGCCATCAGTCTATTTGGAGGCGGAGCAATCGTCATCAGTCTCATAATTCTCTACTTCGTCGTAGGATTCGGCCTGACCCCCTTAGATCGGCTAAGCAACAGGGTTCAAAAGATCGATGTACGCCGTCTGTCGGAGCGCCTAGATCTGGCCGAACTCCCCACCGAACTGCAAGGATTCGGAGATAAGCTCAATGAACTACTCGAGAGATTGGAAGCATCCTTCTCTCGCGAGCGCCGCTTTAGTAGCCACGCCGCCCACGAACTGCGAACCCCGCTCGCAGAAATTCGAGCGATGGTGGAACTGGGAATCGCCTGGCCGGATGAAGTGACGCCGACTTTTCTCACAGGAATCGGCGAAGCAGTCACCGAACTGGAGCAACTGATCGAAAGGCTCTCTCTTCTCTCGCGAGCCGATAAGCTCGAGGATGAAGCCCTGGAGGAGATCGATCTAGAAATGAGCGTGAATGAAACGCTGCATCGTCTGAGCGATGAGCTTCATGCCCGCAGTCTCGAAATCTCTTCCCGAATCGAACCCGGCAAATTTTATTCAGATCCCATTCTGTGGCGGGCGATTCTTGGAAATCTTTGTGAAAATGCCGTGAGCTACAGTCCGGAAGGCTCCCTGATCACGATCGAGGTCTCCCCTCACCATCTCAGTGTGGAAAATGAAGCGCCTGACCTCACCGAGGAGGACGTGGCGCACATGTGTGAGCGCTTCTGGCGCAAGCGGGAAACACAGACGAAAGGGCATCACTCCGGTCTCGGACTGTCCATCGTGCGGTCTAGCGTCGAGCACCTTAAGGGGAAATTGTGTATTTGCTTGCAAAACAAACGTCTGCAAATACAGATATCATGGGATCCATGAAAGCGCCTTCTTTTTCGTCGCAGGCTCTGTTAAGAACGCCGCCATCGTCGTGCTTTTTCCGACGATTCGTGATTCCGTGTCTGCTTTTGCTCATGCTCCTGCCGACCGTTTCACGGACGGAGGACAATCTCGCCCTCTGGCAGTGCCCGGAGCCCGTGGCACTCACCATTCAGGCGAATCTCGGCCAAGGAAAACTGATGTATATCAAAAGTATCGAGATTCAGGAGCGTGCCCTGTATCTGGTCAAAATCAACACAGGTCCCTTTCGCGATACGAAGCTCCAGATCGATGGCACGGGAAAATTGCTCAAAATCGTAGAGAAAATCCGCCCCGCCGATCTGCCGACGGCAGTTCAGGAATCCGTCGCCGCCCTGCTGGCGGGAAAGGGCCGGATCAAGCAAGCGAGGCGTGTGACAGTGGATGAAAAGCTGGAATATCACGTTCTGATTGATCGGCCCCAACTCAAGAAGGTAGAACTGGTCTTCGACGAGAACGGAGGAATCGCGGAGCAGAAGTAAGCACCGATTAAAGGTGGAAGTCACCGCTGATCCACCCGAATCGTCGCCGAACGTCCGTGCGCGTCCAGTCCCTCAATTTTCGCGAAAACCTCTACGATGGGGGCCGACTTGCGGATCGACTCCTGATCGAGTCGCACAATGCTGGTGCGGCGCTGAAACATGTCTGCCGTCAGCCCAGGGAAGGATTTTCCGGCACCGCCTGTCGGCAGCTCATGACTCGGTCCGGCTAGGAAGTCTCCGACGGCGACAGGGGAATCATTCCCAAGGAAAATCGCTCCTGAGGTCGTGATGAGCGGAACCACAGCGTTCTCATTCCGCACGATCAAAGAGAGGTGCTCAGGTGCGAAGGCATTCACCAGAGCGACTCCATCATCGAAGGATTCGACCAATACCATCCACGCACTATCGCTGAGCGCCTTCTGCAACTGAGCTTGACGCGACAGTGTCTTGATCTGCTTCGCGATCTCCGTGCGCACGCTCTCCAGCAGTTCCTCAGAATCCGTCACCAGTCCCATCACGCTATCACCTCCGTGCTCCGCTTGGGCGAGCATGTCGGCGGCGATATAGGCGGGATTACCACTCGCATCGGAGAGCGTCACCACCTCGCTCGGCCCAGGAAGCAGGTCCACAGCCACGACGCCGAAAAGCTGACGTTTCGCCTCGACGACGAATGAATTGCCCGGTCCGTAGATTTTCAACACCGGTCGAATCGTCTTCGACCCATAGGAAAGCGCCGCCATCGCCTGGGCGCCACCGACTTTATAAATCTCCGTCGCTCCCGCCTCGCGCAGCGCATAGAGCAAGGCCGGATTTACGACTCCGCCCGGTCCGGGAGGCGTCGCTACCACGATCTCAGGGCAAGCGGCCGCCGCAGCCAGACATACGGTCATATTCGACGTCGACACAAGAGGAGCCGTGCCCCCAGGAACGTAGATCCCGACGCGCTGAAATGGCAGATAGCGCTCGCCGACCAGAGCACCCTGGGCGTTTTTCCCCGTCCAGTCCTTGCGTAGACTCTTCTTAGCGAAATTGGTCACATTCTTCCGTGAAGCAGCGATCGCTCGTTTCGTCTTCTCATCTAAAGCCTCCTCCGCCTGCTTCAATTCCTCCGGCGAGACGCGGATTTGCTCGGCGCAGGTGAAGCCCGCTTTGTCGAAGCGATTGGAATAGTCCATCAGCGCGTCATCGCCACGCGACCGCACCGCCTCGAGAATCTCCCGCACGATCTGCTCAACGCCTTCGGGAGGAGAGTAGCGACGATTTAGCTTACGGAGGTCTGAAGCGTAATTTTTCTGAGTATAGCGAATGATGCGCATTTCAATATCAGGGGAAAGAAATCCGAAAATCTGTGAGGTCCCCCCGGAGGGGAGTGACTCTCCCTCACTCAACATGCAAGCGTAGGGTTTTCAAATAATCATCGCCACAGAATTCCGGTGGCATGGGAGGGACTTCCTGTCGAATAATTCGGCGCCCCACAGCCCGAATCCCGTCGGCTACATCATGGGCGAATCGATCAGCAGTCAGCCGATGCGTGTTCGCACAGCAGAGCATCCAGCCTCCCGGTGCCAGCACTGCAGCGGCCAGAGAGACGAGACTGGCATAGTTGCGATCCGTCCGAAAGGTATCGCGCCCACTCCGTGAAAAAGTAGGGGGATCGAGGACGATCCCGTGAAACGTCCGTCCCTGACGGGCGAAAGTGCGCAGCCATGTGAACACATCGCCCCGCGCTCCATGGTGTCCAGTGCGATCCAGTCCGTTTAAGGCGAAGTTCTCCCACGTCCAGTCGAGATACACCGACGAGAGGTCCACCGTGGTCGTCTCCGCTCCTGCCCGTGCGGCCACCAGCGAAAAAGCTCCAGTGTAGGCAAAGGTATTCAAAATCCGATTGCCGGAACGACACTGCTCAGACACCCAAATCCGATTCAATCGCTGATCAGTAAAAAGACCACAGGAATAGCCCGCAGCGAAATCCATCCAGCAAGAAACTCCGGTTTCCTGCACCGGAAAGCGCTCGGCAATGATCTCTCCCGCCATATGAATCGGAGCTGTCGCCGCCGCCTTGTCTCTGGGACGCCAATAGAGGGACGAACAATGCCTAGATGCCGTCTCGACGAAGCCAGAAGGAAGTCTCTCGCCCTCGGTTTGCACGAGCCAGCGACCGTCGAAATGATCGATCCACAGCGCCCTGTGACGGTCGTGATACACGCGCCAAGCGGTCGTGTCAGGAGACGGTTGCGGAGCGAGAGGATTGAGAATCATCAGAGGGTTTACCTACGACGGTCTCTCGACTGCTTTCAAGTCCCTCTCTTTCACAATCTTTTCTGTCTGCGACTGTCCGGACAAGTTGCATTTTGAGTGCGATTTTCTACCTTAGAGAATATGAATTCCGACCTGTCCGCCAAATTAGAAGCAGCCCGCTCCACAGGAGAATTGCTCCAGAGCAGTTACGACAATCTCATCCAGCTCCTTTCCCAATCTGACAATCCACTCTACGAGGCCTCGATTCAGTGGCTAGCGAACCAAGGAGAGTGGAAGGAACTAAATGACCGCTTCTTCAAACGCCTCGCCTTCGGTACCGGAGGACTACGGGGACGCTCGATCGGCAGTGTCGTGCCTCCGGCAGAACGAGGAAATGCTGCCCCAGACGCCCGACCGGAGCACCCGGCAGTGGGGACGGCGAATCTCAATTTCTACAATCTCGCCCGCGCAACTCTCGGGCTAGTGCGCCACTTAAAAAAATCATGCTCGAGCGCTTCGCCTCGTCCCTCCATTGCCATCGCACGGGATACCCGGCATTTTGGCGTTGAGTTCGCTAACTTCGTCGCGAAAGTCGCTGCTGAAAACGGATGTGATGTGTATCGCTTCTCCGAACCCCGTTCCACCCCTGAGCTGAGCTTTGCCGTTCGCCACCTCAACGCCACGGCTGGAATCGTTCTGACCGCCAGTCACAATCCGCCCCACGATAGCGGGTATAAAGCATACGGCAGTGACGGCGCACAGATTCTCGGTCCCGAAGCTTCAGCAATCATTGCCGAAGTCGAGGCGATCTCTGGCGAAAGCTATGATCCCCTCCCGACCGCTGCACAAGGGCAGATTCACGAGCTCGGGAGTGAACTGGACGAGATTTACCTGCATCGTCTCGACAGCCTCTTGCTCAATCCAGAACTGGTTCGGGCACAGAGCGATCTTAAAATCGTATACACCAATATCCACGGAACCGGGGGGCGCATCGCTCCGACGGCACTGCGTCGATTGGGCTTTTCCTGCGAGACTGTTTCTGCCCAAGATGTCGAAGACGGAGCCTTTCCCACCGTCAAATCCCCCAATCCCGAGAATGCAGAAGCCCTGCAGATGGCGGTGGAGCAGGCAGAAGCGAGTGGAGCAGATATTGTGATCGGCACCGATCCTGACGCTGACCGCATGGGGGTGGTCGTACGCGACCGCCATGGGAAGATGACCCTACTGACAGGGAATCAGATCGGATCATTAATGTTGTATTACCGTCTTCACGCACTGACCGAACAGGGAATCATCAACGACTCGAACCGTGAACACGCTGTGCTGATCAAGACCTTCGTCACCACCGATCTGCAGGCGGCGATCGCTCGACATTTCCGCGTGCCCCTCATCAATACGCTGACTGGATTCAAATACATCGGAGCCAAACTGCGGAAATATGAAATGCAAATTCCGGCAGAACTGCGGGCAAATTACCGCCAGCTCCCGGATAGCGAAACTCGTCGTCTACGCTTGGAGCATTCCCGCTTTTTCATCTTCGGCGGAGAGGAAAGCTATGGCTATCTAGGAGCTGACTTCCTTCGCGACAAGGACGCCAACGGCGCCGCCGTGATGTTCGCCGAAGTCGCCGCCTGGGCACGGTCAAGAGGCATCACCTGTGCCGAATTGCTCGAAGAACTCTATCTGCGTCACGGGGTTTATCTGGAAGGGCAGCACGCCGAGACACTGGCGGGGGCGGAAGGAGCAGCCCAGATTCAGAAGCTCGCTCTCTCCTACATCGAAAACCCACCGCACGAGATCGATGGGATAAAAGTGACCAGCATTCGCGATTTCGAGAATCACGAGATCCACGATGAAGAGGGAGACCTAATTCCTAAGGAAAAGATGGTCATCATCGAATTGGAAGATGGCCGAACCTTCGCCGTTCGCCCCTCCGGCACCGAACCGAAGATCAAATTCTACCTCTTTCAGCGCCCACCGGCAGATTGTCAGGGGATCACCCCTCCAGAGACCCTGCCTGCGGCCAAAGCCACGGCAGAAAAAGCCTTCGTCTCCCTGCGCGAAGCCGTCGTTGCTGACATGCACGCACGACTCGAGCGAATGGCGTAGGTTTACGCTAGTGCATCGGCGTTTAAGCTGGCTGAATTTCTCCCGAATTGCTCGACACACTCGGCGCGAAGCGCAGCGGGGTGCGGGACAGTCGATGATTTGGTGATGTGGAGCGTGGACGGCACGGCGCGACGTTCGGGAGAAAGAGGCTTCCTGGCTGCGCCAGTAATAAAATCAGCTCCCGACGGGGACGTCGACGGTCCCCGGATTCCACCCTCAGCACCGAGCGCTCTCGCTGACTACCTCCAGAAATTCAACTAAGGTGTGCGCGGACAACAGGGCCTCTCGCTTTTCCGTATCTCCCACGAGACGAGCGATTTGACTCAATAGGTTGAGGTGAGTCTTCGGCTGATCACCTGCTGTGATGACGAGAAAGAACAGACGCACTGGATCCTGAGAGTCTTCAGAATAGGCGATTCCTTCATGGGAATGGCCGATCACCACGATCGGGGCCAGCAGCCCTTCGCAACGAGCATGGGGAAGGGCGATCCCATTGCCGAGATCGGTGGAAATTTCAGCTTCGCGGGCGAATACGAGTTCGACAATTTTTTGCGGATCCGTTCCCTCCGGTAGGGCAACTGGCGGCACAGCACCTGCGAGTTCCAAGAGAGCCTCTTCGCGAGTGCTTGCCTCCATCGCAGCGATGGTGCCACCACGGGCGACTGCTTCCGCGAGTGTCACGGGCACAAACTGTGTCTTTCCCGTAGCGAAGTCGCCTTCCACTCTGTTGAGTAGTTCGCTACGGGTGATCATGCCTAACGGGAACCCACTGTCCCCCACCAGACAAGCCGGTTCCCCCGTCCGCGACAGGCGTGCGAACACGTCCTCCACGGAATCCATGGGCTTCACCGTATGCATTTCGCGAAGAAGATATCCCCATTCTCCCTGACGAGTATCTGCCATGAACTCATCCGCCCGCAGATAGGTGCTCGGCTTCACCTGACCTGGCAGTAGGACGGGCCAGACCTGATGGGAATGCTGCTCTAGTAAGGTCAGAACCTCTGCTCGATCCAGATCGGAGGATAGGGTCTGGATGCAGGACCATGGGGACATCAGCGTGCGAATCTGGAGAGCACGCAGCGCTGGGAAGGTCTCGAGGGCCAGTCGAAAGCGGATCTCTTCCAGCTTCCGACGAGCGGTATCTCGCTGCACGCCGGTATCGGCCAGCACCAATCGCGCCAATGCAATCGCCGCCTCAGCCTCCTCAAACACCGCTGCTGTCACGCCATTGCTCTCCAGCTCTTCCCTTTCCCGCAGATACCGTGCTCGCACAACGATCTGGATGTGTTCATTCACACTCCGTGCGGCTGTAATGATCGCCGCACGCTGCGACTCATCGGGAATCGTTACCACTAAGTGGGTGACGCGACTGAGTCCCGCTTCCTCCAGCACACGGGGATTGGATGCATCACCGTACACAGCCGTTCGGCCCTCTTTCAGAAGAGCGGAAATGGTATCCATATTCAGGTCCATGACCAGAGTTTCGATTCCCGCTTCTTCGATCACGCTGAGCACGGTTCGCCCCACCGGGCCATAGCCCACCACCATCGCACGCGGCTGATCTGCTGCACCCGGTGATGATGTCGCAGAGACATCGACTCCCGAAGCTGTCGCGAGCCTAGCGACTCTCTGGTGCAAGCGCTTCGCCAGCCAGCTCTTATTTTCCAACCAATGCTGAATATTCGGGAGTTGTCGAAAGATGATCGGATTGATCGTGATCGAAATAATCGCCGCAGCGACGATCACGTCTCGACCGGATGCTGTCATCAGATCGTGCTGCCATGCCAGAGAAGCGAGAATAAAAGAAAACTCACTGATTTGAGCGATTCCCAGTGCCACGGTCAACGCTGCACGCAGTGAATACCCGCTGACCAAGACTACGGACAGGGCCGCGAGCGGCTTGATCAGCAGAATCACAGCTAGGGCACCGAGCACCATTAGAGGTTGCTCGAACAGGACTCCTGGCTCAAAGAGCATTCCGACGGATACGAAGAAAAGCACTGCAAAGGCGTCGCGCATGGGCAGTGCGTCCGCTGCCGCCTGATTAGAAACTGGAGATTGAGCGACGACCATGCCGGCCAAGAAGGCCCCCATCGCCATTGAGGCTCCAAAAAAGAAGTAGGAGGCCGCTGCTACTGACACTGAAAAGACAAGTACGCTCAGTGTAAATAACTCACGCGATCTCAGTCGGGCGACGAGAACCAGAATCCGCGGCACCACGTACGCTCCAGCCCAAAGAACGATGATGACCAGAATGACCAACTTCGAAAAGGCCACAAACAACGGCCCCCACAGAGCAACCTCTGCTCCAGATGTGTTCGACGTGCTCGCGGCGAAAACTGGGATCAAAACGAGCAGAACGACGGTGAAAATATCATCTAGAATAGACCAGCCGACCGCGATTCGCCCCTCGGGGAGCGCCATCGCATTCACGCTCATCAGGACTCGCATCAACACGACAGTACTGGTGACCGACATCGACATCCCCATGACCACCCCTTGATTGAAGGCTACTCCGAACAGGTAGAAGACCATGGCGGCACTGAGTGTCACCAGTATGATCTGGAGCGTCGCCCCAGGGATCGCCACGTAGCGTACGGCGATCAGATCTCGGATATGAAACTGCAGACCGACACCAAACATCAGGAGTATCACTCCCATATCCGCCAACTGCTGAGCAATCTCAACATTGGCCGTGATTCCGAGAGCTGGCGTATTCGGCCCAATGATGACACCTGCGATCAAGTATCCAATAATGGGAGAGAGGCGGAGCCACTGCGCCATCAGGCCCAGTAGCCACGCGACAGTGAAGCCAGTGGCAATGGTCGTGATGAGCGGGAGTTCCTGCATGGATCAAATCAAAAATTCAGAGCTTACCGCATCAAGTAATGCGGGAATCATCAACCATAGTGGATAGAAGATGGCGGCGCTTCGGAGTAGCTTATTCCCACTCGATGCTTGCCGGAGGCTTGGTGGAAATATCGTAGAGCACACGGTTCACGCCAGGAACTTCGTTCAGGATACGATTTGAGGCCTCGCCGAGTAGTTCGTAAGGTAATTGTGCCCATTGTGCCGTCATCGCATCTTCGCTGATTACCGCCCGTAGACTCATCGCGTATTCATAGCTGCGCTCGTCCCCTTTCACTCCAACTGTCTTCACCGGGATGATCGCTGCGTAGGCCTGCCAGACAGAGTCATACCAGTTCCGTTCGCGGAGCAAGTCGATGAAAATGCGATCCGCATGGCGAACGATCTCCAGTTTCTCCCTCGTCACCTCGCCGGGGCAACGAACGGCCAGACCCGGCCCAGGAAAAGGATGACGCGAGACGACCCGCTCCGGCAAACCGAGAATCCGCCCCAACTGTCGGACTTCATCCTTAAAAAGCTCGTCCAGAGGTTCGATCACTCGCCCTTCTTTCTTCATCTCCATGATGCGATCCACACGATTGTGGTGCGTCTTGATCGTCGCGGCAATAGAGCCGCTGGTGGCACTCTCGATCACATCGGGGTAAAGTGTGCCCTGGGCCAGCAATTCGACATCCTGACCGACTGCCCCGAAGAAAATATCTACGAAAAGTCTGCCGATGATGCGTCGCTTCTCCTCTGGATCAGTGACTTCAGCGAGAGCGGAAAGAAAGCGATCTGACGCATCGATCGTTTCGATCTCTGTTCCCATTTCGGAGAAGAGAGACTGGACTTCCTTCGCCTCATTCTCCCGGAGAAGCCCTGTATCGACGAAAATGTAACGGGCATCCACACCGGCCTCGTGCAACAAAGCCGCCAACACGGACGAGTCCACACCGCCTGACACACCACAGACGACCTTCCTCCCGCCGACTTCGCGACGCACTCGCTCAATGAGCTCGTCTTTGAACGAAGCCATCCTGAATTTCGGCAAGTCTTTTGCCAAGGACAGAAAATTGCGCAGGATATCAGTGCCCTCTTGGGTATGCGAAACTTCCGGGTGAAACTGAATCCCGTGAAAGCAAGCGTTCCACTGCAGAGCGACCGGCACACCATCGAGATTCCGCCCGATGACCCGACATTCCTCCGGCAGAGTGCTGACGGTGTCGGAATGGCTCATCCAGATCTGCGAATGCCCTTTCAACCCATTGAGAATACCGTCTGCTCCCGGCTCTACCATCAGTGTGGCGGGACCGTACTCGCGAACATTCCCCGGTACGACCTCGCCGCCGAATTTCAGGTTGAGCAATTGCATCCCGTAACAGATGCCTAACACAGGAACCTCGAGACTTTTCAGAAATTCAAAGTCGATGTCCGGCGCATTCGGTTCCCGCGTTGATCGTGGCCCACCGGAAAGGATCACCGCTGCCGGTGCTCCGACTTCCTTCAGTTCCCCCGGTTGATACAGGCGAGAAAAGTAGCCCAGCTCTCGGATACGACGAACGATCAACTGGGTGTACTGAGACCCGAAGTCGATAACAGCGATAGGATGATCCATAAAATGCGCCTAATAACAGTGAAGAATAAGGAATAGAAAGAGGTGAGCGCTCGAGCGACTCGGAAGATTCCGAGAGTCCGGCAGTCAGTTCAGAAGAATCCGTCACGCACCGGGTTGGTAGTTGACGGGTTCCTCAGTGATCGTGATATCGTGAACGTGGCTCTCGCGTAGAGCGCCAGTCGTGATACGCGTGAAGCTGGCCCGTTCGCGAAGCTCGGTTAGATTGCCCGCTCCTACGTAACCCATGCCACTACGGAGGCCCCCTAAGAGTTGGAAAATCGTGTCAGCCAGCGGTCCTCGATAGGGGACTCGTGCTTCGACTCCCTCGGGCACCAGCTTCCCGGACGAGTTCTGGCCGTAGCGATCCCCGGATCCACGACGCATCGCCTTCAGCGAACCCATCCCACGATATTCCTTCCAAGTCCGACCCTGAGACTGAATCGTCTCTCCAGGAGCCTCCTGACACCCTGCGAAGAGTGAACCGAGCATGACTAGGTCCGCTCCGGCGGCGATCGCCTTCACCAGATCGCCAGAATAGCGAATTCCGCCATCGGCGATCAGAGGCACTCCTTTTTCTCGACAGACTGAGGATACCGCCTGGATGGCTGAAAACTGAGGGACGCCGACTCCGGCGATCACTCGTGTGGTACAGATCGAGCCTGGACCGACCCCGACTTTGACGGCACCCGCTCCCGCTGAGATCAGATCCGCAGCGCCCTCCGCCGTCACCACATTCCCCGCCACCACGGGAATCGATAGCTCGCTGCGCAGCTTCTCCACCACAGCCAGCACACGATCCGTATGGCCCGTCGCTGCGTCGATGAAAACCGCATCCGCGCCTGCCTCCATCACTGCATGCGCACGCTCTAGGAAATCCGGTCCGACCCCGATCGCCGCTCCAACCCGCAAGCGTCCTTTGGCATCCTTGGCCGAATTGAGGAAGTGATCGCGCTTTTCGATATCCTGTGCCGTGATCAGTCCAGCCAGCCGTCCTTGCGCATCGACGAGAGGAAGTTTCTCGATCCGATTTTGATGCAGAATGCGTCGAGCCTCTTCCAAACTCGTCTCCTCTGGAGCCGTCACTAGGCGCTCACGCGGTGTCATGGCCACCGAAACCGGTGCCGCTGCATTCTCCACATACCAGAGATCGCGGCTGGTGATCATCCCGACCAGGATTCTGTCCTGATCGATCACCGGGAAACCGTTCACTCCTTTTTCCTGCATCACACGCTGCAGTTCGGAGAGAGGCACGTCCGCGTAAGTAGTGAAGGGATCGACGATCACCGTATTCTCAGACCGCTTCACTTTCGCAACCATTTCCGCCTCCGCTGTGATCGGCATATTCCGATGGATCACACCCAAGCCACCTTCACGGGCCAGAGCGATCGCCAGCGCATCCTCCGTCACCGTGTCCATAGCCGAGGACAGGATGGGAATATTCAGGCTGATTTCCGCCGTTAGGCGCGTGGAAGTATCGACCTCAGTTGGCAGCACACTGCTGCGCTTCGGGGTCAGTAGGACATCATCAAAACTTAGGCCAAGAGGCAGGTCACCCATAGGTAAGATTCAAAAGGGAGGGGCCTTTGGTCAAGCGAAACCTTTGATTGCAGTGCACTTTTTTGGATTCGCTCCTGCCCGGAGATAGACATTCCTTTCGATTTCTGCGAAAATTGCTCGCTCTGCTCCTTCCTCCGATGCACCCGCGCCGATATCTCGCTATTATTGTCCTCATAAGCTTCTTCCTGCTTTGTGCAGAAGACAGTCATTCCACCGATTTCCACGTCTCCATTGATGGGAATGACAGTGCAGCAGGGAGTGCGCTTGCTCCATGGAGAACGATCCAGCACGCTGCAGATTCGGCCACTCCTGGCTCGACTATTTTCATCCACGGAGGCACCTATCGGGAGCGAATCCAGATCAGCGTCTCGGGGAATGCGAGCGACGGATCGATTACTTTTCGTCCTCAGCCCGGCGATCAGGTGATCATGGATGGCTCGGGGATGACTCTGAAAAAGGATTGGCAACCCATGATCTGGATTCACGATCAAAGTTACGTTCGCATCGAAGGCCTCATCTTGAAAAATCTGCGCAGCTCGGAGAAAAATGTCGTACCGATCGGCATCATGGTCTCGGGAGCCTCTCACCACATCGACTTGTTCGGGAATGTGATCTGCGATCTCGGCACCAGTTTTCCTGGGAAAAACGGAGGAGATGCGCATGGAATCGCTGTCTATGGCGAAAACGCTGATCCAATCCACGACTTGCTCATCGCCGAAAACGAGATTTTCAATTTACGACTCGGTTCCAGTGAAGCCCTAGTGCTCAATGGGAACGTCACCGATTTCGAAGTGCGGGATAATGTGGTGCGTGACTGTAACAACATCGGAATCGATTTCATCGGTTACGAGGGAGTGGGGAAACGCGGAATTGACCGAGCACGGAATGGAGCCTGTCGCAACAATCTCGTATTCAACATCGATTCTTCGCACAATCCCGCTTACGGAGGGGACTTTCAGCGCGGTGGAGGCGACTCCTCTGCCGATGGAATCTATGTCGATGGCGGAGCCAATATCCTGATCGAGGGCAATGTCGTGTCCCGTTGCAATATCGGCGTAGAATTCGCCAGTGAACACGCGGGAAAAACGACTGAAGGAATTACCCTGCGGAATAATCTGAT
This sequence comes from Verrucomicrobiales bacterium, assembly GCA_039806885.1. Taxonomy (GTDB): domain Bacteria; phylum Verrucomicrobiota; class Verrucomicrobiia; order Verrucomicrobiales; family DEV007; genus Arctic95D-9. The sequence continues at coordinate 1,133 of JBDHQE010000031.1, read as the reverse complement.
CTTCCACAGCCAGATCGGCGGTCTCTTTCTGGGCGGATACGATACAAAACGCGGGGCCACCAAAGACTGTCTGATCATCGGCAATACCCTGTTCGAAAACGATACGCGACAGGATGGAACTGGCGAAATCTGTCTGCAGTTCGACGTTCGCAATTGTGTATTTAAAAATAACATCCTGAGAACAAACTCTCAGAACCTGATTCTCAGCAATCCCTATACACAAAATGTCGGAAATCTCCTCAATTTTCAGACTCTCTTCGCTCCCAGTGGTGCCGCTGAATGGCAGTGGAAAAAGACATACTGTACGGGTTTATCAGCCTATCGGAGTGCCTCTGGAAATGATGTGAACAGCCAGATGGCTGATCCTCTCTTCGCGGATGTGACGCAGTATGACTTCCGCCTTTCTTCGACATCTCCCGCTCGAAACAGTGGAGATCCCTCCACCGGGTCCGAGGTCGGCGATACTGATCTGAATGGGATTCCGCGAGTCGATGGTGGGCGGATCGACTGTGGAGCCTTCGAGTTCCGAGATGCAGCTCTCGGAGCAAAGCTCGCCGTGGAGCCGCCCACAGAGACCTTTGGTAACATCGCCTTTTCAACGGCGGCGTCGGTCGAGCGCTCGTTCACCGTAACGAACTCTGGTTCCGAGAGCTATCGTCTGATCCGCATCGCTATTGAAGGGAAAGACGCCTCCTCCTTTCGCCTGCTCCGCTGCTTTTCGATCCTAAGGCCGGGCGAATCCCGTCCCCTTCGGGTCGCTGCCAGTCCTCAAAAAGCTGGAGCCTTGTCAGCAGAACTCGTTCTGTACGGTCCCTTCCATGATGGGAACTCAATGCGGATTCCGCTGAGCGCCACAGGAATCCGTCCAGATCATCGGCCAGATGAGGCGGTGAAGGCTCCGGGCACAGCTTGGCGAGGAAAGGGCATCTACGACCGACGGTCTGGGCAGACTGCGACGCTCAGACTCGCACGCAAAAAAGGTCAGGCTTGGTTCAGCACGGGCAATGCAGGAGCCAGAGCAGATCGAATTCGTCTCTCTGGACTGAAAGGAACGCGGCTGCTGGCGGTGCAGTATTTTCGCTATCGCAGTGGACGCTATGCCAATGCCAGCGCCGCCGTTCGGCTCGGACGTC
>JBDHQE010000303.1:0-3630 GCA_039806885.1 Verrucomicrobiales bacterium | reverse complement strand
CGTTCGATACTGTCCAGTCTTGGTCTTTTTCGGCTGATCCACTAGGTGGAGTCGTTCGAAGAGAACTTCGCCGACCTGTTTGGGTGAGTTCACATTGAAAGCCCCTCCCGCAGCCTCGTGAATCGACTTTTCATACGCTCCGATCTGCTGCTGCAGGATACCCCCGATCTCGCGGAGAACGAAGGGATCGACTCTGATTCCCTCCCGCTCCATGGCCGTGAGCACGGGAATCAGGCGGCATTCGATCTCGTGAAAAACGTGATCCTGTCCCGCTTCATGGATTTGCTGACGCAGTTTCTCCGCGAGTTGCCAAGTGACATCGGCATCCTCGCAGCAGTAGCGGGCGACATCCTCGGGATTAGGCGAGTGAGAGGCTACGCCTTCCTCAGGAAGATCGTCGAAGAGCTTCAGTTGACCACTCGGATCCGCCGACGGTCCGCCGAAGACTGCTTCGTAGGGGATCGGAGTGTATCCGAGCATGGACTCGGCCAGAAAGTCCATCTTATGGCGCTGTTCTGGCTCGATCAGACTATGCGCCAGCATCGTGTCGAATACGGGCGAGCTGACGCGAACGCCCTGCCATCCCAGAACTCCTATGTCGAACTTCAGATTGTGGCCGATTTTCTCAATCCCGGGATCGGTGAAGACTTCGCGAAATTCGTCCAATACCGCAGCAGTCTGCGCTCCCGACGGAAATTCGACATAAGTCCCGTGATGGGCCTCCCAGGAGAATCCGATCCCCAGTAGAGTGGTCGTCTTTTCATCCAGAGAGGTGGTTTCCACGTCGAAGCACCAAGCAGGACGAGATTTCAACTCCCGAATCAAGGCCGCTCGTCCCCTTGCATCACTCGGTCTGATATGCCGATATTGCTTGGAGAAATCCGCAATCGTGCGCAGTTGCGCGATTTTTTCACCATCCTCGCCTTTCGTGGTATCAAATCCACGCCCCGCCTGAAAATCATCGCCCAGGATTCGCTTTCCGAGCGAATTAAGCTCGAACTCGACGAAAAGAGATCGGAGCGCGGCCTCATCGGGTGGAGAAAGCGCGATTTCCTCGAACGTGGTCGTAACCGGCGCATCGGTCAGGATCGTGACCAGATTTTTCGACAAGAGCGCCTGCTCGCGATGAGCCTCCAGATTCTCACGCTGCTTCCCCTTCAGTCGATCAGTGTGTTCTAGCAAAGACTCGATCGATCCGAATTCGGAGATCAGTTTTTTCGCTGTCTTTTCGCCAATCCCAGGCACACCGGGCACATTGTCCGAGGCATCGCCCCACAGCCCCAGCACGTCTATCGTCTGGATGGGATCGACCTCCCATTGCGTGCGAATTTCTTCCACCCCGAGAATTTCTGCCCCCTTCCCCTGTCGTCCAGGCTTGTAAATACGAGTCGATTCCGTGACCAGCTGGGCGAAGTCCTTGTCCGGCGTCACCATGTAGGTGGAGAATCCGCCCACAGCCTCCGCTCGCTTCGCCAGAGTGCCGATCACGTCATCCGCCTCCCAGCCCGGCTGCTCGATCACTGGAATGCGAAAGGCCTCGATCAGGCGTTTTACATGAGGTAGCTGCAGCGACAAATCCTCGGGCATCGCCTCCCGCGTCGCCTTATAGGCCGGATAGAGAAGATGGCGAGCCGTAGGTTCGGGCGTATCGAAAACCACCGCAATATGCGTCGGATTCTGTTTTTCCAGCAGGTCCAGCAGAGTCGTGGCGAACACGTAGAGAGCCGAGGTGTTCACACGCTTGGACGTGTAGATGGGGGCGCGGATCAGGGCAAAGTGCGCCCGATATACGAGAGCCATCCCGTCGAGAAGAAAGAGTCGCTTGGGAGCGTCAGCCATGTGTGTAGAGAACGACGGAGGCAGCGAGAAGTCAAAGAGAACTGATCCTCTCCCCAGGCACCAGACGGCGTGATTCATCAGCTGAGAAGCTATGCACGTGAGATTTTCTCTCGGCAGTCACCGCTTGAGAACAAGCCTGGGCCAATTATGACACGTAAAAGGGTGGCAGAGGCAGGCGATCTGGACTAGCCTTTCCCCTTTTTTATCGACTCGTTGAATGAGTGACCTTGGTATCATCAACTCACAGTTTCTGGAAATCGCAACGCCGGATGCTCCCTTCGTATTTCGGAGCGGAGAAGTGCTCGAGCACGCCCAGATCGCATATGAGACTTTTGGCGAACTTAATGAAGATCGCTCGAACGCCATCCTTCTGTTTCACGCATTTTCTGGCAGTCAACACGCGGCCGGGATCAATCCAGGGGTCCCCGGTGTGGAATTCTGGACTCAGGAATGCATCACCGGATGGTGGGAGCCCTTTATCGGATCGGGCAAGGCTCTCGATACCGACCGCTACTTCATCATCTGTGCGAACTATCTAGGCGGCTGCTACGGTTCCACCGGGCCTTCCAGCATTGATCCCATCACCGGCCAGCGCTACGGCTCGCGCTTTCCCCATGTCACTTTCGCCGACATCGTCCGCAGTCAGGTCATGCTGCTGGATTCGCTCCGGATCGATCGCCTGCTCGCTGTGGTCGGTCCTTCCACCGGAGGATTGGGCGCCATCACCTTCGCGACCACCCATCCACACCGCGTCAGCAAGGTGATCCCCATTGCGACTGGGGTGAAAACTACGGTTCTCAACCGCATCATTTTGCTCGAGCAGATTCTCGCCATAGAGAACGATCCCCGCTTTCGAGGAGGCGATTACTATGAGTCCGGAGCGCCAGAGACCGGCCTCGCCCTCGCCCGCATGATCAGCCACAAGACCTTCGTTCATCTCAATGCGATCGAAAACCGCGCCAGTCGCGATCTGATTCACCCGGATGAGCGCTTTTCTTGGTACCAGGTTCACGATCACGTCGAAAGCTACATGCTCCATCAGGGAAAAAAATTTACGAATCGCTTCGACGCCAACACTTATTTGCGCATCTGCGAAGCGTGGAGCCGCTTCGATCCAGTGCGGGAGTCAGGCGCAGCCGACAGCGACGCCCTTTTCGCTCGATCCCATCAGGCCGAGCATCAATATCTGATCTTCAGTATCGAGGAAGATTACTGTTTCTATCCAGATGAGCAGCAATCTCTAGTGGACGCCCTCAAGCGAGCGGACGTCCCCCATCTCTTCTTCACCGTGCATTCAGAAAAAGGCCACGACTCCTTCCTCTTAGAACCCGATCTCTACACTCCGCATATTCAGGCGATGCTCGGGAATGCGACGAAGGCACTGGTAGGAGGGTGAGAAAAAAGGATGAAGGATGAAGGCGGAAGAAATTGAATATCGCCTGTCCTTTTGAATCCCCTAGGGCGAGCTGCCGACGAGGACGCCGGCGGGATCGGAAATGACCTTCGCGGACAGGAATGGTTTTCGCGGACAGGATTGTCCGCGCCACCCTTCTACACTAGCCCAGCCTGGGGCCGCCTACGTCCTCGTTGGCAGATGATCCAATTGCTGGCGTTAGCCGCTAACTCTTTTGCCAGCACTTCATCATTCAGAATTCTGACTTTCTTTCCGGCGGTCTCGGAAATGACCTTCGCGGACAGGATTGTCCGCGCCACCCCTTTCTACACTAGCCCAGCCTGGGTCCGCCTACGTCCTCGTTGGCAGATGATCCAATTGCTGGCGTTAGCCGCTAA
>JBDHQE010000030.1:0-22469 GCA_039806885.1 Verrucomicrobiales bacterium | reverse complement strand
ACGATTTTAGACTATCGAAAATAGTCGAAAAAAAGCCCATTTTTGGCCTATTTTCAGAGCAGCCTGTTAAAGATGGGCTACGTCAGCGGTGTATCACATGTTCTTTAAGGGACAAGTAATTTTGCCTGAGATGGATCAGGGCAATAAAAAATGCCACCACGCACTCATTTGTTGAGAACTTAGAAACTCTCTGCGTAGGAATTCAATCATGAGCTCTCCGCTTCTAGAAAATCAATATTTTTATTTCGATTTCTTGAAATTTATAAATATTTATGGATATTTAAATCATATCTTTTCAAATCGTTAAAATCTTCACCCTTTTTCCCATTTTTTCTCATACTCCCTGATGAGTGATCCCTGTTGGCTTGATCGCGTTCGCGGCTACCTTGAGCTTTCCATGCTTGACGCGGCATGGGAAGAGCTAAACCAGCTATCCGATGCGCAGCTCAATCGTCCAGAGACCTATGAGATGCGAATCTCGATTCTACTCGATCAGGGACGGCTGGAGGAAGCGCTCGCCTATTGCGGGATGCTCACAAGTCTCGATCCGGAAAATCATGCAGGATACATTCAGGGGGCATTTTGTCTTCATGCATTGGATCGCACTGAGGATGCAATCGCTCTGATTCAAACGGGACCGGGAACCTTGCTAGAGGAACCAGTTTATTTTTATAATTTGGCCTGCTACGAACAAGCCCGAGGGAAATCGCAGGCGGCTCTCACTTGGCTGCGAACCTCGATCGAAATGAGTCCTCATTTTCGGAAACGTGCTCTAGAAGATCCAGACCTGGTGGAGATCCGTGAAGAAATCTAAGGACGGAATGCTCGAAGCTCTTCAGAATCAGTTTTACAAAAATTTCGAAGAGCGCGGCGAAATCGGGGCAGCTCTGTCAATATGGCAGAATGGCGAACAAATCCTGTCGCTTCACCACGGCTGGCGAGATCCTCTGCATGAAAATCCTTGGACTGCTGATACCGTGGTGCCGGTCTGGTCAGCGACCAAAGGCCCCGCTGCGATCAGCTATCTGTTGGCGCTGCATCGAGCGGGTCTGTCTCCACACGATCCGGTCTCTGAGGTCTGGCCCGAGCTTCGAGCCGCACGGAACACTGGTCTCAGCTTCGTCCAGCTACTCTCTCACCAGAGCGGATTGGCTGCTCTCTCGCCCGAGAATCGGCCACATATTCTCTCCCGTCAGCAAGTCATCGTGGCGATGGAGCAGCAGGAGCCATTCTGGACACCGGGGAAAGCGCATGGCTATCATCCGCGCACTTTGGGATTCCTGTTGGACGAGGTTGTTCGTCGTCTCCATGGGGTCTCACTAGGACAGCTTTGGAAAAGCTATATTGCCGAGCCTTTCGGGATCGATTTCTGGATCGGAGATCTTCCTCTCTCTGTCGTGGATCGGCTTGCCACCATCGTTCCACCGAAATCACTTCGCCCCGCTCCGGAGGAAATCGCATTTTATCAAGCTCTGACGAAGCAGGACTCGCTCTCTTCTCAGGCTTTCTCCTCACCTGCCGGAATGCGGACGCTAGGCGAGATCAATCGGATAGAGAACCTCCAAGCAGGCTTCCCTGCCTTGGGCGGCGTAGGGACAGCAGAAGCGCTTGCGAAATTTTATCAGATTCTCGCATCGGGAGGGAGATTCTCCCACACGGAAGATCTGCCTTCGTCCATCGTGCACACAGCCAGAGAGCTTCTCGTTTCCGGTATGGATCGGGTTCTCCTGCTGGAAACTGCGTTTACCGGCGGCTTCCAGCGCGATCCACTCGATGCGTCAGGAAAAAAGAGGCGTCAGATTTTCGGCCCTCATCTCTCTGCTTTCGGACAACCGGGGGCGGGCGGCAGTCACGCCTTCGCTGATCCCGAGAGCGGAATCTCTTTTGCTTACGTGATGAATCAAATGGAGTCTGGACTTTTCCCCAATCGAAAATCGCTGGACCTAGTCGATCTTCTCTACACAGAGTAACGAATCGTGCGACGTAGGAAAGCAATCCTTTCAGCGTCTTCAGCGCGTCCTCTTTTCCAACCACTGCCGCAGAGCTGCACCTCCGTTTTCTCCGATGTCTCCGCGATGTGAAGGCTCGATTTGGGTGCCCTCATGCCACTCGTTGAAAGAGGTGATGTCCAGACGAGGGCGACGAGATCTAAGGAAAGGTTCCGACATACGCAACATGGCGTTGAAGAGCGAATCCCCTGCGGCTCTATCGCGGATCGCACGAGGAATCGTGTAATGCCGCCCGCCAGAGTTAAAACCGGGCATCACGCCGGGGATGAAATCCACTCTCTCAGCGACGGCCGCTTCACGATATTCGCGATACATCTTCCCACACTCATCCACAAATTCACGCCAGTCTTGCAGGCTCGCAAAGGGGAGAGGGCCGTGCATGTTGTAGGAAGTGATCGCATCTAGGCAGCGAATTCTGTGTCGATCCGGCTGCCCCCAGTAGACTTCATCGCCCACGAGATACAGCGTCGCACCCATCGCAGCCACTACCTCCCGCGCACGGAGGAGGGCCTTCTCCCACTCTCCTGAATAGGTGCGACTCAGGTATAGATACACGACCGGCTTCCCGTCGATTCGAAGATAGGCTGGATGATCGAAGTAATTTTTCGCTAGCAAAGTGAAGTGTCCGGCAAATCGCTCCGTCTTCTCTGCATTGAAATCGATCTGATCATTCTTATTCAGTTCCAGAAGTCCCTGTGACTCATAGAGAATACAAAAAGTCAGTGGCGGCGATCCTCCATTGAGAGCGGGCAAGATGTGCTCCCGCAGAGTCTGGTCCTCCCACGAATCCGGTCCCCACCACGAGCATATCCAGTTCGATATTCCGAACTCTTTTGACCAAGAGATGTGCTGTCGAATGATCTCTTCACTGCGTGAGGAATACTCTCCCAAGGCCGGAGCACCATCTGTTCCACGGGCGGGGAAGCCCTCCTTCCAGTGTCGTCCGTCTGCGTCGTACCAAGGGTAGTAATACGCAGAGACGACTGGCTTTTCCGCTCCTTCGCTTCCGAACAGAAGCAGAGCAAGCAAGGCCGCAACGAGCACTCTTGTTTTCATCGGATATTCCAGCGATACAGGTTATTTTAAAATGTCGAGGAAATTCGACCTCAATGAGTTACACATGAAAATTTTCAAAAGTCGTAGTGCCTACATCGTAATTTCTTAAGGCGTAGGATCTTTGAACACCCCTGCATACGGATTTAAGGGAAAATTTTTGAGTAAGTCAAGTTCTAAAAACGTAATTTAAATGACTACATAAATTCAATTAAATGTGTCGTAATGTTTTTATTATCAGTAAATTTTATTAAATTGAGTAAATTTTTTCCTGAAACATCCGCTTCATCGCAGCGTCGAAAACCCAAGGGGATACGGCTCTGGAAGCCCTCCCAGCAGAAAGCTTTCCTCAAAAATCGATGCAGGGGCACTGGACGTGACACGATTGAGCAACTGCTGAGTCTCTCGAAGGAAGCGCTCAGTGGAGAATCTCTCGGCATTCGCTCGGATCAATCGTGGATCCCACGAGCGACTTTCCAGTTCCAGAACGGCATCCATCAAAGATTCTGCCTCTAATTGATCGAAAAATACACCAGTCTCGCCCTCAATGACAGTCTCCAGCGCCCCTCCATCGCGATAAGCGACCACAGGCTTTCCGCAGGCCTGAGCCTCGACAGGCACGATTCCGAAGTCTTCGCTACCGGGAAAGACGTAGGCACGACAATTCGCCATACTTTCCTCGACGACCGCGTCTGGAGCACGCCCCAAGAACTCAACTGTCTCTCCCGCCATCGCTTCTAGACGAGAGCGATCTGGACCGTCTCCGATGATCACCAGTCTCTTTCCGAGTCGGGTAAAGGCCTCGACTGCCAAGTCGATCCTTTTGTAACTAACGAGTCGAGACACGATCAGGTAGAAGTCCTGGCTGTGATCACTGACCTGAAAGCGCTCTACGTCCACCGGAGGATAGACCACCACACTATTGCGACCGTAGCATTCTCGGATTCGATTACTCACATTTTGAGAGTTTGCTATGAAGAGATCAATCTTTCCACTCTGACGTAAGTCGCTGTAGCGAAAGAGCGGCATCATCAGGCGCACGGCCGTCCTCAGAACGGGGTTTTGAATTTCGTTTTCCAGATACTCATCAGGATTCCAGAAATATCGCGGCGGAGTGTGACAGTAGCACACGTATCTCGCACCATACGGCTTTCGGATCCACTTGGAAAAACTGCTACTGCTGATCCAGGCGAGCTTGACAGGTGGCAGGGAGAGAGTCTTGAAAGCGAGAGGATATAGGAAGAAGAGCTTCTTGTGAATCTTTAGCATCCTTGGGATATGCTGCATCCAGGAATTTTTGACGCGAGAGGATCGAAATACAGGAAATAGGTTCTCACCTTTCGTCGCACTCGTGAGAATCGGAGCGTCAGGGAAAGCATTCGCCATCACCTCGACAACTTTTTCCGCCCCTCCCATCTGAATGAGAAAGTCGTGAACGATGACAAATTCCTCACTGTCCATCGATGTTTGTGAATCAGGTAAATCAGACATACTTAAGGAGAATTGGTATTATAACAACTTGATGATTATGAAGTTCCAAAGATCACCTAGCCGAGCGCGGTGGAAAAACGACCTGTCGAGCGGTATCACACAAAATGCAGCAATCGAGCAAGGGAGACCAATGTCGCAGATAGAAATGATCCAGCCTTACTCGCTGCCTCACCTTGAGTGGTGTATCGGTCTCTCCGCGACAGCCCTTGACCTGCGCCAGTCCTGTAATTCCAGGCTTCGCAAAATGGCGGATCGGATAGTCTGCAATCAACTGCGCGAACTCAGCATCGTGCTCGATAAAGTGTGGACGCGGTCCGATTACGCTCATCTGACCTCGTAGTACGTTCCAGAACTGCGGCATTTCATCCAGACTACTCCTACGTAAAAAGTGCCCGCTTCGGTAGATGCGCGAGTCACCCACCACAGCCTGCTTTCCGGGCATAGAGTTCACGTGCATGGTGCGGAATTTGAGAATCTCGAAGATTTCACCATCTCGTCCCGTACGCTTCTGCCGATAAAACAGTGGACCGGGAGATTCGATCATCTGGATGATCTTCACTGCTAGACAAAGCGGCAGCAGAATCGTCAGGAGAACGACTCCTGAAATCACGAGATCCGCGACGCGCTTCATGAAGCGACTCGTTGGATCTTCCAGCGGCTCTCGCCAGTTCGTCAGCAGCAGTCGGGAGCCTGCTCGACGCGAATCGATATTTCCATCGAAGTGATCCTCTTTATCATCGACCCAGATCAGTCGCATCCCCAGAGAATCACAGAGAGCCTGAAGCGTGCGGATCAGATCTGGCTGCCCCTGCAATCCGAGTGCCAGAAGCAATCGAGCGTGACAGGATCGACAGATCTCACCCAAATCCGGAAAGCTACCTAGGATCGGATAGGTGGTGGCCCCTGCCATCGGAGTCCCCTCCCCATATGAGACATAGCCTAGCACCTGTGCTCCCGGCAGAACATCAACCATTTCTGATGCCAAATCTCGCTCAATTTCACGCATCGGGGCCAAGACCACCGTGTTGGCGTCGCCCTCTCGAGATTGCTGACCTACGGAACGCCTAGATCTCACATACAGCGCACGGTGTAGTAGCCGATAGCCGACGTGATTCATCCACGTAGCCCACAGTGAATAGGCCAAGAAGAAGAGAGCGAGAAAGGCACGTGACAGAGTCCCGTCCTTGCTCATCACGATTACTCCGAAGATGGCAACCAGCGCGAAAAGAATCTCACGCTGTGTCACACTCCAGACCTGATCCCGTGAGAGCCCTCCAAGAAAACGCAATCTCTTCTCGCGCACCAGAATCTCGACCAGAGCGGCCGCAGGAACGAGAAGCCCGACCCAGGCGTAATTACCCGGCTTCAGATCCACTCCATACACCGTGTAATGCAGCGCCCAGACGATTCCCCAGAAGAGCGCCAGCGTCCCTGCGAGCTTCAGGAGAAAGTGGAAGCGAATCAACCCATAATAACGACTTGTGATCATAGAAAATACAGATTTGCAAAATTGAATCCGATAAATGCGACTTTTATTGAATTTTTAATTGAAATTTTTAGATTCGCAAGCTAATTATGAAAAATTTCTATTTTCTGCTAATTATTCTATCTTCTCTATGAGTGCTCACGCCCTGACTCCGAGTTCTGTCCAGTCTCCGATTGTAGTAGAGCAATCCATCGCGAATTCAGCGCCCTTAGAAGTCGAACCCTTGATCGATTTCGACGATCTTCTGGGAATCCTTCGACGCAGAATTCCATGGTTCCTCCTGCTTCCCACGCTCGGGATCGCGGTTGCCCTCGCCTGGGCCTATTTGATCGCAGAACCGCTATTTCAAAGCCGGGCGATGCTCTTCGTCGATCCGATGTTCGAGCGCTCTCTCCAGATTCAGCCGACTGCTCCGGGAATGTCGGACCTCGATTCCCTCAACTCCATGGAGAAGGCCATTGTTTCTGATACGATGATTCTTCGAGTCATCAAGAAGCTGGATCTCCGTGATCAACCAGGATTCTTACCTCGTGATCTGCAGAAACAAAAAGCCGCCGGACGTGAAATTTCCGACTCACTACTGCTCAAGGAGCTTCGCGAAAATCGATTCTCCGCTACCCTGATTCGCCCGACACGATTGCTCGAGCTCTCTGTCCTCGATCCCGATCCGATTCGGGCACAGAAGATCGCTTCCTGCTTCGTCGATGAGTTTGAATCCTTCCTAGGTGACCAGAAGAGGAAAGAAGCCGGGCACTCGGAAGAGGATCTCCGATCACGAGCTGATGCTGCTTATCAGCGAGCCCTTTCTGCAGAAAAGGAGCTGGAAAGCTTCCGACGTGCCCATCCCGATCTCACCGTCGAACAGGATCACCAACTCTTCGCAGACCGACTAACCAAAGTTGGCGAAGAGCTGAACGACGTCTCCGGAAAGGTTCTTCAATTGCGAAGCCGCGTGGAAACGATTCGCGACATCGATCCAGAGACAGAGCCTCTGAAGATCATCCGTCTGGGAGGATTTTCTGAAGTCGAACATGTCTCGGCTTTGCTCAATCAGCGACTGGATGCTCTCTCCGCACTGGCCGTCACTACAGAGCAATATACGAAAAATCACCCTCGTTACCGGGAAGCAAAGAGCCGCGTTGACGAAATCGAGCGCCAGTTGCAGGCTCTAGCCATCGATCTGAAACAATCACTCCTAGCCGACTATGCGGCAAGCGAACGCAATGAGTCGATGCTCTCGCAAAAAGTCACCGAATTGCAGGCACAACTCACCAGCGTTAAGACTGCTAGCTCACAGTTCCGAGCGATTCAGCAGCGCGTGGAAACTGAATGGCAAATCCATCAGGCCTTGCGAGAGAAAATCGGGCAGACAACGCTCGAATCAGAAAAATCCGCTAATGTCACTCGACTCATGTCTGAACCCATCGTCGCTCATAAGCCGACGAAACCTAGCAAGCCCATCGCAGCGGCTCTCGGACTCTTTGGTGGACTGGTTCTTTGCACCGGCTTGGTCGGGAGCGATCTGATTCGTAAAAAGCCTTTCGCCAATCGCCGTCAGGTGGAAAGAAGTCTGGCCGCCCACGTAGTCGCGGAAATTTCGACGCTATCCCACGGTGGCTCTGATCTGGAGATGATGAACGCCATGTCTCGCGTACTCTTCTCTCCCGAGCATCGAGGAGCCACCATTCTCCATCTCTCCTCACTCCGAGAGATCGAAGATGGGCTCCGTGTCGCCGCCTGTCTTGCATCCGCATCAGCTCGCTACGCCTCCCGCACTCTGCTGGTATCCATCACCTCAGGAGGTGATCCTTCTCTACCAATCAATCTGGCACCTATCCCATCGCGCACTGAGAATCTTCACACCCTCCGCCTGCCCGCCAGTTTCCTGATCGCTCCGCAGAATGCTTGGCAGCTACTTAGTCCTCATTGTCAGCAATTTGACCGAATCATTATCGAGTCCACAGCCTTTACTCAGGAAAGTCAGATCCCGGCCTCTGTCGCACCTCTCGCGGATGTAAATCTAGTGCTGGTGGATCGCACACTAGGAACTCGTGATCAAATCGAGGAAAGTGTTACCTATCTGGCACGGGGTTCCCGTCGTCCGCTATCTGTTATCCTGCAATCGTGATGCCTCCCGCAACAGAGTATCCATCCTCGGACGACGCTGACGATATGGAGGCCTATGGCACGATTACGGAAGCTCCCGGTGGACTACGACGGCTCTTCGATCAGGTCGTAGTCACGCTGATGCCTTCCGCCGTCCGTCTGATCGGAGCGGGATTCCAGTTTCTCAGCACCATAATGGTCGCACGTGCTTTGGGAAGCAATGCCAGCGCTCCCTTTTTCTTTTGGTCCTCCGTCCTGATGACCTCCGGGCCGATCGCAAGCTACGGGCTGGAGCAGATCGCTCTGCGCAATGTCCCCCGACTGGAATGTGAAGGGAAGGAAGTCGTCGCTCGCTTCGTGGGAAATCTCCGCGCCCTATCCTTCGCGATCGCCTTGATTATCGGACTGATCTGGTCTCTCTATGCGACATGGACCGAGCCATCTCCCGGTGGATTTCATCTGTGGCATCTGCTGCCTCTCGCAGCTCAGGGAGCGATCTCGCTCACCCTGATCAACGGAGAAGCCTTTACGGGACTCTCTCGTCCCGTCTTCGGCACCCTCTATGGTCACGTCCTCCCCGCAGGAATCTTTTTCCTCTTCGTCCTGCTATTCGCTCCTTACCTCGGATCGCCGGGAATCCTCACAGCCTATGTAGCGAGTTTTACTGCGGGCGTTTTACTGGCACAGATCGCCCCAGGTGGCGATTTCCGACATTTTTTTCTCTGCTGGCCAGATCGCACTGTTCTGCGTTCGCTCCTCAGGGAGGGTTTTCCCGTCTGTTGTGCGAGCGTTTTTGGGGCGCTCGGCTTCATCATTCCGCTCGCGATCTGTGATCGACTACTGCCTCCCTCTGAGATTTCGCATCTAACCGCCGCCTTTCGTGTCGCGATCCTTTTCGTCGTGCTCTCTTCAGCCATCCACAGCGTCTTCGCTCCAGCTCTGTCCCGGAGTGCTGAATCACCGAAGCCTCTCGTGCCCGTGATGAGAGTTTTCTGGAAAGCGGGTCTCATCGCGCTAGCCACTCTCATCCTACCGCTCGCTTTCGGCATCCTCTTCCCCTCGGAGACGATGGCACTGTTCGGAGAAGAATTTCGCAGCGGAGCCGATATTCTATACTGGCTACTGATCTTCCAGCTCCTCTACCTCCTTCTTGGTCCCATGGCCTACCTGCTGTTAATGACTGGTCAAACGGTTTTCCTCGCTCGCTTGGGAGTGGGGAAACTGATCCTGACCATCACCCTGTCGGCCCTACTGATCCCCCGATATAGTGGACTCGGTATGGTCGCAGCAATGGGGATCGGAGGTCTGGCAGAAGCAGTGATCGGAATTGGATATGCGCTCTGGAAGATGAAAATCAAAGGGATGCAGTCGAATATCTCAACTGAGAAGGAGGTGGGCCGATGAGCCACTCCACTCCAGCGCAGAGAAGATGGCTGCCATGGTGGTGTCGTCCTTCCTGGATGCTCTTGGGAGCATCGATTCCAGCTCTGACACTTTTCTCACTGTCGAATCCTGATCTCTCGCTTGCCCTTGCCCAGCACTTCTATGGGATGCGAGATTTCCTCCTCGCATTGGCCTGTCTCCTAGTGCTATCCGCAGGCGCCGCATTCGGAGAATCGAGCCTGCCCGAGCAGATAAAGCAGCGTCTTTTCGGTCGTTCACACAGGTTCAACACACTCCCACCGTCCCGACTCGCGGAAAATCTCCTCTCGACACGATTCGATGCCTTTCTGCTCGGAGTCTTTATCGTAACACACCTGATTTTTTTCAGAAATTTCTTCCTTCATCCTTCATTGATCACAGGAGTTCTATCGGGCAATCTAGAGCTGAAACACGACTTCAAAACCATCCCCGGAGTAACCACCTGGACTCAAATAGCTCTCGTACTCGGGATGATCCGTGGAATGCGATGGGCAGGCACCTTGCCTGGGAAAGTGCGCCTCTTCTCTCTCTTTCATCTCATCTTTTTCGGCACTCTGCTCGTCCGTGCTGTTCTCTGGTCAGAGCGTCTCGCACTGATCGAGGGAGCGATTCCTTTCTTTCTTGGAGCCCTGCCTCGCCTCGTAACAATGGGTGGATCCCCTGGCCGTATCATCCTGCGTGGCCTTCCCCTTCTACTTCCCATCGCGGCGTTCGTACTCTTCATCTCCTTCGAATACTTTCGCTCGTGGCAATACTATTCTGGCTTTTACTCCAGCATCTTCGAATTCGGCTGGCGGCGTCTGTACACCTATTACTTCGAGGCTATGAACACCGGTGCCGCCATTCTCCAAGTCGGGGGATTCTATGACGGCATCACCTGGCCGATCTCCTTCCGTACACACGAGCAGATCTATGACGGTCTGTATCTGGGAACGCTCGACGTGGAATACAACAATCCCGGCGGTATTCACTATGTCGCCTCCCGTCTCGGCAACGTCGTTCTCTGGCCCGTTCTCTTCCTGTTTGGAGTCTGGCAGGGTCTGACGTGGCGAGCCTATATCGAAGATCGATTCTTCGCGCTATTCTATCCGATTACATTTCTAGGTCTCATGGAGATTCTTCGCATTCCTTACTGGTTCGGAGAAAATCGAGTTGTCCCTGCCTCAGTCGTGGTGATACTAATCCTTCTCTGGGCCGCGACCTTGCCAAGCAGGCTTCGGGTCCATTCTTCTCGTTCACTCCGCTTCTCTTCCTCCATATACATTCCTCCTTCTTCATGATGCCCGTCAGCCTGAACGCCCGCTTCCGCCATCGACCAGTCACGGGAGTCGAGCGTTTCGCCGAGGAAGTGTCGTCACGTTTGACCGAGGACCTCGGGATCGATCTGAGAGGAATCTCGCCCTCTCGCCGATTGGACGGATTGAAGGGACACGCCTGGGAGCAGTTCATTCTCCCTCGCCGAATTAAATCCGACGAAGTTCTCTTTTCGCCATGTAATACCGGGCCTATCTCGGTGCGTAGACAGCTCGTGGTGATTCATGATGCCGCCGTCTGGGACTGTCCAGAAGCATTTAATTCAGGATTCCGAACCGTCTATCAGCAGCTTTTGCCACGATTGGCCAAACGTGCTGCTACTGTCGCGACTGTATCGGAGTTTTCTCGCACACGCCTCGCATTTCATCTCGGGATTTCAGAGGAAAAGATTCGCCTACTGGGCAATGCGGTCGGACCAGAGTTCTCACCGGGATCTTCAGAGAGCGAATCTGAAGAAGATTCCAGAGTCCATCGTCCAGACTCTACTCCTGTTTTTTTGTGCGTAGGTTCGATGGATCCACGGAAAAATCTCGCTCGACTTCTTCGAGCCTGGGGATCGCTTCAGTCCTCCCAGAAGCTCCCTGAAGGTGCCCGACTGCAATTAATCGGCGGTGCCAACCCGAATAACTTCGCCGGAGTAGAAAAGATCGATGGAAAAGGGATCGAATGGCTAGGACGAGTGGACGACGCCGAACTGATTCATCGCTATCGCTGTGCCGATGCTTTTATCTATCCCAGCCTATATGAAGGCTTCGGACTGCCTCCACTGGAAGCAATGGCCTGTGGCTGTCCGGTTCTCTTGTCGAACGCAGCCAGCCTGCCGGAAGTCGGTGGTTCACTGGAGGAAGGAGCCGCGCTTTATTTCGATCCCAATAGCGAGCAGGGAATCGCCTCCGCTCTGGAGAGTTTTATCGGTCTAAGCGAAGAGTCGCGATTGGAAATGCGCACGAGAGCACTCACACGAGCCAGTCGTTTCGCATGGGAACAAATCGCATCAAGAACAGCGGAGATGCTCAGAGAGATCGCAGGATAAGCATTCTCTCGTGCGAGAGGATTTCCCAAGCACGAATTTTGATCAAAAGGCCGACTTCGAGCAACCGGAGAGAATCCGATGACTCGCTAGACCAATCTACGAATACCGCACCTTACGCCAGCTCGCTCAGCTTCACGGATCGCCCTTCTTCAGATGAACGATCACAGGCGAAAAGCACGCGAAAGCTCTCTGTCGCCTCAGCGAGACTCGTGAGCGGCATGTCTTTCCCCCGATCCGTCGCATCGAAGAACGCCTGAAACTGGTCCTTGTATGGGTGGTCGGCCACATCCCCAGAGTCGGCGAGCGCCATGGGCAGCTCTGTCCACTTCTTGTCTCTTAGTCCCAGCTTCGTGGAATAGAGCTTGTTATCCAGCAGACTGCCTTCGCTCCCGACCAGATGAGTGTGGAAGTAATAGGGCTGGAGACAGTCGATGACAGACGCGATTTTTCCTACCGAACCATTGGCGAACTTCAGGATCGAGACCGTTGTCGTCGGATATTCATACTTCTGGAAAATCTCGTGTTGGGACTTGGTCGCGTATGAGGTCACTTCCTCTACTTGCGATCCCATGCAGAAACGGAGCACATCCAGCGCGTGGCATCCGGCGGATAGTAGGCTACTCCCTCCATCCGCCCGCGTCGTATTCCAACGATACTGCCCATACCAAGGACCGATTCCATGATAATAATCGACCTCGCCGTAGTGGATCGAGCCGATCATTCCATCGCGGAGCAGCTTGCCTGTGGTCAGAAACTGACTTACGTAGCGAAGCTCGAAACATACACTGGCTTTCACACCGGCCTTTTCTACCGCCTCATTGATCGCCCGACAGTCTTCCCAGCTTAAGGCCATCGGTTTTTCTAGAATAATATGCTTTCCCGCCCGGGCTGCCGCCTCGACGTGTTCACGATGCTGGGAAGGGTAGCTGGTGATCGTCACTACGTCGATATCCGAAGCGAGCATAGCTTCCAGATCCGTATAGGATCGGATGGAGCCACCGTGACGTGCCGAGAGTTCCGCGTCGTTCAGGGGACGCGATGAATAAATCGCGGTTACCTCGCCCTGATCTGTAGCGTTAATTGCGTCTGCATGGGCGGTCGCCGCCCAGCCATATCCGATGATGCCAACTTTATATGAAGCCATGCCCCATTGAACCGGAAGCATCTGAAAAGGGCAACGAAAAAATCAGGCCAGTTGCCACTCTATCGATCATATGTCAGAGGCTCTCGTTCATGTCGAAGGACATGCTGACAAAACTGCCTCCGCAAAATTCTCCACCAAGTCTCCGATCGATTCTGAATTCAGGGAACAACAGAGGCTCTCCCGAGAGGCCCTCCCGAGTGCGCCACCACATAAGAATCCAGCCGATACAGCCCAACGCCGCCAGACCGCCGAGGATAAAAATACCCGTCAGGATGATGGAAAATACTTTCCCACTCTCATCGAGAAAGATTCCGGGCGCATACTCCCGCAAAAATTCAGGCGCATCGCTGGAGGGAGCCATTTCCGATGCCTTCCCCGTGGAGGCGATACCCTTCCCTGTTTCCTTTTCCTGCTCCATCAGACGCCCCATCCAATAGAGCTGAATGCTCAGCTCGATTGTCATCTTCTCCACCTGATCCGGAGCCAAATCGGTGACAGATCCCTGACGTAAAGTCGTCTGTCGGATGCGCTCAAAGACGGTCTCAGGAAGAGAATTCCGAATCGAGTCATTAAACACCAATTCGGTCATCTCTGGACGCTCACGATAATAGAGCATCAGAACCACCGGAGAGTCATCAAACCACTTTTGATGAAGCGCATGAAGGTCGACGCCCTCCGGCAGCTTCTGATTTTCACCGATCACCATCACGTAAATGCGAATCTTTGATTCTTCGGCCTGAAATTCAAGAAAGCGCATGATGTCATTCGACTTCTGCTCAGTCAGTAAATGCTGTGGATCAATGAGCAATTCGGTTGGAGCCTGCGAAAAGTAGAGCTTGGCCAGTTCTCCTTCCAGTGGCGGCAGAGGCTCATAGGCCTGTTCATCCACGACTTCCTCAGGCACCGTATAAGTCCCGTCAGGATTCTCGCGTACACGCTGCAGCGAGGCGTCTGCCATGTCGCCGCCAGCGAGAGTCCCTGCATCCGCCGGACCGTAAAACTTCTTGTTGCCAGCGTCGGAGCCAGCATCAGCGACCATTTTAGCCAGCGTTGCTGGATCGGGTGGACCCATGACGAATTTCTCATCCTCAACTGGCTGCGACTGCCCTTCTGCCGTCGCTGGAGACTGGGTTGCCGCCTGCGACGCACTCGGAAGCAATCCACTGGGCCAAAGCCCTCCGCCGAGATAATACTCCCGCGCCTCGTTCGTCTCATCCCAGGCAGGCAATTCCTGTCCCGCTCGGGCGAAAGTGAGCGAACTCACGAAATACAGAATCAGGATCGCTATGACGCTCTTCATATCTTGATTCCCACTCATGCAGAAAGCAGCGACTCATATCCGGGGGAATCCTCTGGAGGCGGTAGCAGTCGCGGACCTCCTTTATCGGAGGGAATATCGAGCAGAGGGGGCACATTCCCCTCCCGATATTCTCTAATTTGTTCATGAGTAAGCTTCCGCAGCTTCTTCCCCTGCCGCTCAAGGGCTTTCCCAAGTTTTAGGAAAATCTGCTCGATCGCCTCCCCATACTCTGAATTCAGTAGATTGGGTCGTGCCGCAACCAGCGCCCCATAGACATCCTCCTCTGAAAGAAGAATCTCTGCGAAGTATCCGAGAGACACACCGATCTGCTTTCGATTCAGATCCATGATCACCAAGACTCCGTTCTCATTCGGCCGCACGTATTGCGCCCCTTTCACTTGTCCGTGATTCAGGAGCCAAAACCCCAATTCAGAAAGTGAAAATCGATCTGGAATCGTTCCCAGATAAGCACAAAAAAGGATTTGTGGAAATTTGACTTCCAAGAGATTCAGCGTCTCCGCTAGATTATCCCGATCTCGTTTTCGTAAACACCCGGCAGCGTCATGCACTCTCGGCAGCACAACCTGATTTCCACCGAACAGGGCTGCCGAATCCGATTCACTATAGCCGCAGGAATAGCAGCTTGCGGCTTCATGATCCACCGGACGATGGCAACGAGGACACTTCATGGGAACACAGAAGACAGATACGATTTCTAAATATTTCTTAATTATTAGGATTTTAATAATATTGACCGATCTTTTAAATGTCAAGAACAAGTCGATCTATCTTTCTAAAATTGTGAAAAATTGGATCTTCGACAAGGACGCAATTCCGTGCAAAATAAATCGCCTCATCGGTGGCGCGAAAGGATACGTCGAAGACGTGAAAGCCGCTGAAACCGCTTGCCCACCGCTTCCGTCTGTATTAGCTCTTCCCAAGCTCTCCTTTACTCTTTACTCCACCTCGCGACATGGCTCGCTCGACCTATCAGTCTCCCTATTCTTCCTGCCCAGGGCTTCGCACGACGCCGCCCTCATTCGCTACAGTTAGCATCGTCGTGCCGTTTTATAACGAAGAAGAATGTGCGGAAGCAGTGCTGCGGGAGATTCGTGCATGTCAGCCCGAAGCGGAAATCGTGGCTGTCGATGATGGGAGCGTGGATAAAACTTGGGCCATTCTGTGCTCGATTCCCGGCATTACACCACTTCGCCTCACTGAAAATCGAGGACAAAGTGGAGCCCTGTATGCTGGACTGCGCTTCGCGGGTGGTGATATTCTCGTGATGCTGGACGGCGACGGACAGAATGATCCTGCTGATATCGACAAGCTGGTTCAGCTCCTGCGCTCAGAAGAATGTGATGTCGCAGTAGGGCGACGTGCTCGCCGCCGAGACAAGTGGAGTCGTCGAGCCGCCTCTCGAATCGCGAACCGCATCCGCCGTATCTTTCTACACGACGGCGTCCGCGATACAGGATGCTCACTCAAGGCAATTCATCGCGATCACGTTGATCTCCTCGTTCCTTTCAACGGACTCCATCGCTTCCTTCCCGCCATCTTCACTCATGCAGGACTGAGAATCGCGGAAGTGGATGCGAACCATCGCGAGCGCCATGCCGGAGTTTCGAAATACACCAATCTCGACCGTGCGATCCGAGGCATCTACGATCTGATTGGTGTATGCTGGCTCTTGCGAAGAAAAGTCATCCTCCCGCCTCTCGAGTCGTCGTCGAAGGAGGCAAAATAAGGCTGTCCCGAAAGGATGGCAAAAACTCGAACGGATTTACTGGAAAATTGGCGCTTTTTCCTTAGATTTGCTGAGATGCTATTTCGTATCGTCGGATTGATCCTCATCATTTTTTCCGGGACGCTTCTCAGTGTTTCAGCCGGAAGTAAGCCTTCCCTTTTCCCATCTCGGCCCAAAGTTTCACCAAGCACGGGATCGGCCAACAGTGGAGTCCGTCTCTCCCGACACGATATCGCTCTGCGCTTCCTCACTGCCTTTATTCGGCTGGACCGCAACATGGCTCTACAATACGCGACACCTCAAGCCGTGGCGAAACTGGACTGGAACGTGCCCCATCGTGGCAATATCCCCTATTATGACGACAAGATGTTGCTTCAGTTCCGGGGAGGATGGGCCAAAGTGCTTTTTCAGGAAGTTGACGGCAGCTATCTAATCGTGGACTTCGATGTCCATCGTCGATAGCACGAGCTTCGTATCAAATTCGCACTCTCCACGCACTCTTCAATACCGCTTCAGAGGAAAAGATCTCGCGCCGTGAAAGCCATGCCGAGAGCTGCTGAATCATCTCCTCGCAGCGCCCACTCAAAACGAGTCGTCTGCTTTTCTGGATTGATCGGATTCTGTAGATAGACAGGCCAGCTTCGCTCTCGAAAGCCTTCGAGCACCCAAGATAGGTATTCCTCTCGAAACGTGCTTTCCGCCAATCCGCCACCAATTACGACCAGTCCTGGATCGAAAAGTCGGACGAGATCCGCCAGTCCGTAGCCAAGAATTCGCCCTTGCTGCCGGAACAGAGATCGCGCGAGCGCCTCTCCTGCCTGAGCGAGATCACGCAGACGCAAAGCTTTCGCCTCAATCGAGCTTCCATCATTCAGAGGATGTGAAGCATTCTCCAGCTTCGCCAGCTCGATTCCAATCCGACGACGCAATGCCACGAGCGATACCCATGCCTCGAGACAGCCAGAGCGTCCACAACTGCATTCCGGCAATGATCCATCTTCCTCGCGTTGCGGCACAGATATATGTCCCACTTCCAAGGCCAGACCGTTCGCGCCTTCCCAGATTCGTCCACCCGGCAGAACGAAGCCTCCAGCTAATCCAGTGCCGGGGGCCACATAGAGAAGACTGCCGCTATGCTCAGGCCGCGCCGCATACTCACCAGCGGCAGCCGCATTTCCATCATTCGTCATGTGCACCGGGAGACCTCCAAAATGCGTAGAAACAGTATGGCGCACGTCTTTTCCTACCCAGTCAGACGATAAATTCGCCTGCGCCCAGATGACACCTTCACTCGAAGGGGCTGGAGCATCAAGACCGATCCCAGCTAACTTGTCTCGCGAGACCCCGATCTTCTCACACAAATCGCCCAGAGCGATCCCGAGCTGTCGCAAAGTAGCATCTAGGCCCTCTTTCACATGACTGCTCACTTCCGTCTGCGCACGAAGGCTCCCACTCTCGTCAACGAGAGCACATTTCACAGTCGTCCCCCCGATATCGAACCCCACAAAAAATCTAGCACTCTCTTCCATCAAATAATCCCTCTTCTGAGCTTTGAATCCTGCTCCATACCAGATTCAGGATGGAATCGCAACTGATCACAGCGCTATTTCCCACGCAGCTTTGCGACAGGGCCATCCACCTTCGTGCGGGGGAAGCCATCGGCGTATTCGTCGTGATCTCCTAACTCCGCCTTGTGTTTCGTAATCAACTCCTTCAGTCGCTCGGTAAGCTCCTCCTGTCCCGGCTGGCCGTAGAGGTTGTGTAGCTCATGGGGGTCAGCTTTTAGGTCGAACAGCTCCCATTCATCGTTTTCCCAAAAGTAGATCAGCTTGTGCGTCTCGGTACGCACGCCCAAATGTTTCGCCGTATTGTGACCGCTCGGATAATCGTAGTAACGGTAATAGAAGCTTTTACGCCAATCAGAGGGAATATGCCCCGTCAACAGAGGGAGGATGCTCCGTCCTTGCATGTCAGAGGGAGTTGTCAGTCCTGCCGCATCGAGAAAAGTGGGAGCGAAATCTGTATTGATCACCATCTGTGGGATCCTCGTGTTCGGCTTGATCACACCGGGCCAGCGCACAATAAAGGGAATGCGCAGGCTTTCCTCATACATGAAGCGCTTGTCGAAGAGGCCGTGCTCCCCGAGAAAAAACCCATTGTCACTGGTATAGATGACGATGGTATTCTTCTCCAGATCATTGGCTTTAAGCCATTCCAGCAATTGACCAATGCTATCATCCACCGACTGCACGCAGGCGAGATAGTCCTGTAAATAGCGCTGATATTTCCATTGCACCAACTCTTTCCCTGAAAGTCGCTTCTTCTCACCCTGCACCATCACCTCCACCTCACCATCCTTGGGCGCAGATATGAGCCACTGATTCGCAAAAGGAGTATTAGGCTTGATTCCGTCGGGCAGCGGCAGCTTTAAGTCTCGTCGATTAATGATCCGAGCGATATTTTGACGATTCTCATGCAGAGCCTTTGTTCGCGTGGCGTAATCGTCGTCAAAGGTGTCGGGTTCTGGGAAAGCCTTCGACGCAAACTCCTCGATATATTTCGGCTCGGGTTCCCAAATCCGATGTGGAGCCTTGTGGTGACAGAAGGCGATAAATGGCTTGTCCTTCGGACGATTTTCCAGTGCGTGGATGGTTCGCTCAGTGATGACGTGAGTCACATAGCGCCCCTCGTATTTCTTTTCTCCATCGGCTGTTAAGAAAACGGGATCATGATAAACTCCCTGTCCAGGCAGGATTTCCCAATAGTTAAAGCCGACCGGATCACTGCCGAGGTGCCACTTTCCCACCATCGTGGTGTAATAACCTGCCGCCTGCATCATTTTCGCCACATTCGGCTGCGTACTGTCGAAGCGATTAAAAACCGGTACACCGTTCTTGTGCGAGTATTTCCCCGTGATGAGTGTAGCTCGACTGGGAGTGCAGATCGAATTGGTTACGAAGCAGTTTTCCAGCAAAGCCCCCTCCTTCGCCAGACGATCCATATTCGGCGTCAGATTGACCTTTGATGCATAGGCACTGATCGCCTGCGCCGCATGATCATCCGTCATGATAAACAGGATATTCGGTCTACTATCAGCCAAAAGCCCTCGAGCAACGAATGATATTAAGATCGTAAAAATACACCTTATTATACTCATATCCAGCAATACAGAATACACATTAGAGTCACGATCACTTCCCTCGTAATTTCTCCACGGGTCCGTCGACTGTCGTGGTCGGAAACTCCTCGGCGAACTCATCGTGGTCCTCCAGCTCAACCTTATACTTCGCGATCAACTCCTTCAGTTGCTTCGTGACTTCTTCCTGCCCCTGCTGGCCGTAAAGGTTGTTCAGTTCGTTCGGATCAGCCTTCAGGTCGAACAGCTCCCACTGGTCCTTTTTCCAGAAATAGATCAGCTTGTGCGTTTCCGTGCGGACGCCCAAATGCCGTGCGGTATTGTGGTGCCCAGGATCGTGATAGTAGCGATAGTAAAAACTGCTGCGCCAGTCCGCTGGAACCTCGCCTTTCAACAGTGGGAGGATGCTGCGACCCTGCATATCGTCGGGAGTCGCCACTCCGGCAGCATTGAGAAAAGTGGGCGCAAAGTCCGTATTGATCACCAACTGAGGGATCTTCGTGCCGGGCTTGATCCCAGCAGGCCAGCGCACTAGAAAGGGAATACGCAGGCTTTCCTCATACATGAAGCGCTTGTCGAAAAGTCCGTGCTCGCCCAAGTAAAATCCGTTATCACTGGTGTAAATGACGATAGTATTCTGATCCAGATCATTGGCCTTTAGCCAGTCGAGCACCTGTCCGATGCTATCATCCACAGACTGAACACAGGCGAGATAATCCTGCAAATATTTTTGATACTTCCACTGCACGAGTTCTTTCCCGCTGAGCTTCTTTTTGACTCCGTCCACTTCGATCTCTAGCTCCTGTGGAGTTTCAGAGAACCAATCGCGTGCCTCCGGACTCCCCGGCTTGACTCCATCCGGCAGTGGAATTTTCAAATCTCGGCGATTCAGGTCGTAGGCGATGGTCTGCCGATTCTCGTGTAGAGCATCGGTGCGTGTCGAGTAATCATCCCAGAGCGTCTCCGGCTCAGGGAAGCTCTTATGGGCGAACTCCTCGACATACTTCGCCTCAGGTTCCCAGATTCGATGGGGTGCCTTGTGATGGCTGAAAATCAGAAATGGTTTGTCCTTCGGGCGATGCTCCAGCAAGTCAATCGTTCGCTCAGTGATGACGTGAGTTACGTAGTCCCCCTTATACTTCTTCTGTCCGTCGGCAGTGTAGAGGACGGGATCAAAATAAGCACCCTGACCAGGCAGGATTTCCCAGTCGTCAAACCCCGTCGGATCGCTCCCCAGATGCCACTTGCCGAGCATCGCCGTGTAGTATCCCGCTTTCTGCATCATCTTCGCCACATTCGGCTGCGTGCTGTCGAAGCGATTGAATACCGGCACACCGTTCTTGTGCGAATACTTCCCCGTAATGAGCGTTGCCCGACTGGGAGTGCAGATCGAATTGGTAACAAAGCAATTTTCCAACAGGGCTCCCTCCTTCGCCAAACGATCCATATTCGGCGTCAGATTGACCTTTGACGCATAGGCACTGATCGCCTGTGCCGCATGATCATCTGTCATAATGAACAAAATATTCGGCCTGTCATCGGCGAAAGAAATCAGGGAAGCGCCCGCAAGGAAATATAGCAACAGTCGTCTCATACAGACGTATGCTGGATTCTCTGCACCCAATGCGCAAGCCTCTTGCGCTCCGTATCTGCGCCGGGTTCTCGTCATATGACTGCCATGACGGAAATCCGGATATACGTCCATTTGCCCGACGACTCCGGCAGCCGTATCGTTACTGATTCGAATTATGATTCAACGCTCCATCCCTATTACGTTCACGCATCGCATCGCATTCACACACGACGCGTTCGACGTAAAGAATCATACCCTTCGGGATCTGATCGCCGACGGCGGAGGTCTGATGGATAGCGGAAAGGTTCTCGTCTTACTTGACCAAGGAGTCAATGAAGCAAATCCGCTTCTATTCCAACAGATTAAAACCTATTTTCACTCTCATAACGATACTTTAAGTTTAGTATCTGATCCTCTCCTATTACCGGGTGGAGAAGCCTGTAAGAACGACTGGGCTTTAGTGACGAAAATCTGGCAGGCTGTGGAATTTTTTAAAATCTGCCGTCACTCCTACATCATCGCCATCGGAGGCGGAGCATTTCTCGACATGGCCGGATTCGGGGCCGCTACCGCGCATCGGGGAATTCGTCTGATCCGGATGCCTACGACCACTCTCAGTCAAGGAGATGGCGGAGTCGGAGTAAAAAACGGAGTGAACTATTTCGGAAAGAAAAACTGGGTCGGCACCTTCACTGTGCCCTACGCGATCATCAATGACCTCGACTTCATTTCTAGCCTGCCCCCTCGTGCCTGTCGGGACGGATTGATCGAGGCGATCAAAGTCGCCCTGATCCGGGACCGCTCCTTCTATCAGTTCCTCCGCGAGAACGGCCACGCGTTGGGACGGCTCGAGAAAAAAGCCGTGGAGACTGCGATCCGGCGCAGTGCGGAGAATCATGTCGATCATATCGCGACCAGCGGCGATCCATTCGAATATGGCTCAGCTCGTCCGCTCGACTTCGGACACTGGGTGGCGCACAAGCTGGAGCAGCTTTCCAACTTCACCGTGAGTCACGGAGAGGCTGTCGCGATCGGCATGGCCGTGGATCTTCTATACTCGATTCACATCGGCCTACTACCAGAGGCCGTGGGTGAAGAAATTCTCGACCTGATCCAGACGGTCGGCTTCAGTCTCTGGTCTCCTTATTTGGAGAAACAACAGGACGGACAGCGCGCCGTCCTCGCAGGGCTGGAGGAATTCCGCGAGCATCTCGGCGGCACTCTCACCATTACCCTAGTGCCGAAGATCGGAGAAAAGATCGAAGTCCATACCATGGAACCCACTGCGATTCTCGCCGCCTTATCTGAGCTGAAGTCTCGCTTTGGCCCGCAGGATGCGGAGACCGTCGTCTCTTCGTCCGAGGCTCACTGAATCAGGCCACTTCCGTGAACGCTCTGCGCGAATACCAAGTCGCAGTCTCGCCCAAAAGCTGAGATTCCGTTTCTATCATCAGCCGTGCGAACTCATGTTCGCTATCCGCATGTTTCAGGAGTCGAACCTGTTTTTTCAGAAACTCATCCATCTCAGCGAAGGTGTGATACCGCGCCTCCAGATCATGAGCGGCGGCGAGAGATAAAAACGCCACCGCCAGCACGGGGAGAATGACTCCGAAAAATCCCAGAGTCGCCTTGATCACATCGCTGCTTGATGGATG
>JBDHQE010000302.1:0-3640 GCA_039806885.1 Verrucomicrobiales bacterium | reverse complement strand
TCCCCCCGCCATGAGAAGAACCGCGACAGAGCCGATCTGCGAGTTTTCATAGGGATGACTGACGGAACCGCCGGCGATCCCGTTGACGTGAATACCGTCGATCTCTTGGTCGTACCAGGAAGCTTTTTGATTGAAAATCGCGTCGATTCGCCAGCGTAGGCCTTCCCGAAACTGCTCGCGCTGCTCGGGCGTGTACTCGTGCCACCCCAGATCGTATATGGTCGCGAGATTTGCTGTCCAACGCGTGCCCCATTTCGCCATGGCACCATTGAATTCGGGCGAGGTTTCTCCTCCGGGGGGGAAGAGAGCCGCCTTGAGCGCGTAAGCATAGACAGGCGCGTATTTCTCCTCTCCCGTCAGACGATGCGCTAGTGCCACGATGGTGAGATCGGACCCAATCGAGCGCATCTGCACCATGAACTTGTTTTTCTCCCTGGCAGACTCTAGATGCTCCGCAGAGTCGCTATCTGGAAACTGCTTCCACCAATCAGAACGGAGAGCTTTTCGCGCTCTTGTCATCACATTGGCGACGATGGGAGCCGTAGCAGGGTTGGCCTCCAAAGTCTCTCGAAATGCGATCCAGTCTCCATTCTTAGGCCCTAGGCGGGGGCGAGGTAGCTTCGATAGATTCTCGACTGCGTGCGCTATACCGGATCTGTCGAGGGCGGGTGCGTCGCTGGAAATAACAAAGCTGCGAGCGGCGCTCCAAGTGAAGGGTTCAGCCTCAGCTTCTGCGTAGCCGACTCGCCAGAACCAAGTGCCTTCTTCCAGAACGGAAAAACTGTTTTCAAAGTTCACCTTTGTCCGCTTTTCGATGCGCTGTTTTCCTTCGGGGAAGGTCGGATCTTGCGAGAGCTGAATGACAAACTCGTAGGGGATGTAATAGGCGCGATTCCTGATATGGGGTTTAACGGGCTGGATGGACGGCACTGCGGGCCAGGAAAAGCGCGGAGGGTTGACTTCCGCAGGTTCAGCGTTCGCAGGTCGCCAACCGAGGAAGGATGAGAATTCCCAACGCGAATCGAACGAAAGCATCCCGTCTGTGCTTGGAACATTCTCTGCGGCAGCCAGATTCGAAGTCATCAAGCTGAGCAGGAGGGGAGTGAGAAAATATAGAGAGCGTCTGTGCTTCATCGGAGACAAAATTTGTCGATAGATACAACTAAATGTGGATGATTTTGTTTCGCTCTGAATTACCTATTCTTGGATTTTAAGGGTCAGGCTATTGATCGTTAGCGTAAATGAGCACATTCGACTAGCGAACGCGGCGCATGAACTCGGCGCGAAGCGCTTTGGAGATGCGGCGGCCCGACACCGCTATTCGGATAAGCTAAGCGTCCACCGAATTTAATAGACACAGGTTATCTATTCACGAGACAAAGCTATCGGCAAGGAACTCTGATTCAGGAGCTGTGGCGGTGATGAGCAGTTCTTCGCGGGCACGGGTGCAGGCGACGTAGAGGAGATGGCGCTCGGTGTTGTACACTTCTTCCAAGGCATCTTGATCTTGAGTGGCTTCGATGCGCTCTTCCAGTGGGATAATTTCGTCGTCACAGGCCATGATGATGACGGCGCGGTATTCCAGACCTTTGGCGAGGTGCATGGTGCTGAGAGAAATGCGGTCGTTGCTTGGATGGCGGGTGTTTTCTAGCTCGTCCCACTTCATACCAGCTTGCTTCAGAGCGGCGCGGGCGCGTGCCATTTGCGCACGGCTGCGCACGAAGATGCCGACTTGCTCAGGAGCAAAGCCACGTTCGAGCAGATCGTACAAATGCTCGACCACGTGCTCGATTTCTTCCTCCTGTGACTCTGCAATGAAGCATTGGGGCGGTGGGCCGTTGAAGACAGAGACGATGCCTCGACGAGATTCCTCGATGCCATCGCCGTCGATGATCGTCTCATCTAGCAGGGTATCGGCGCGTTGGCGGATCTGGTGGCTGGTGCGGTAATTGACTCGCAGAGTGCGAGATCGACCACGGATGTTGATCCCTAGGCTGCTCCAAGAGAAAGGGAGTTGAAAAATACGCTGCCCAGTATCTCCCGCAAAATACAGATTGTTGTCACCCTCTTTGGTGATGGCAGAGAGGAATTTTAGAGCCGGGACACTGAGGTCTTGAGCCTCGTCCACGATGACGTGATCGTAGCTCTGGGCGTGCTCCTCGCCTAGCTGATGATAGACTTCCGCCAGAGTTCGCTTGCCAGCAGCGTGGATGCGCTGTCGCAAGTTCTCCATGAGATCAAACATGGTTTTTCGCTGAGAAGCGACCAGTCGAGTGCCACGTCCATGACGAGACACTGCGAGATAGTCATCGAGATCATAGATCTGATAGGCATCGAAGATGTGCGCCCATTCATCGCGCACAAATCGCGGGGGAAATGATTGATCAGGCGTGGATTCCATGGCCTCAGCCGTCCATTCGGCTAGTTCCTCGGCACTCGGTTCTGTAAAGTCGCCCGCCCATTCCTGCACCAGCTTGGGCAGTGAGCGGAGTTCGATGCGTTTTCTCAACTCGGTCTCCGCCCCGAGCAATCGATCCAGTTTGATTTCCAGCAATTCGGCCAATGCTTGGGAAAAGGTGGTGAGCAGAATGCGAGCTTGAGGATTCGCCTTGGCGAGGAAAGCGGCACGGTGCAAGGCAACGATTGTCTTTCCTGTGCCAGCGGAGCCAGTCACTCGTGCCGGGCCGTGGTAATTCGCTTCCACTGCCGACTTTTGTGAGGGATGGAGAAAGATTGTCCACTTCTCCCACGGGTATTCCAGCGCGATCGCTAGCTCATCATGGTCCGTAATGAGACGGAAGCGACGTTGCGAGTCTGCGTGATCGAAGCCCGTAGCGGCACCGGTCTCCGGCGTCAGTGGTAGTTCCGGCGTATTTCCAACCGCGAGTTCCAGTAAGGCCTCCGCTGCTTCCCCCGGCAGACGCTCGGCTAGATCCAGCAAGCTTTCCTCCGTCGCTTGCTTAACCTCGGCCAGCCATTCTTCTGGGACTCCGTAGGAAAGCAATTCGTCATCCGAATGATCTGCAAAGAGAGGGTGCTCACTTTTAGCCGATACTTGCTCTGTGGGCGCATCTACAGATACCTGTTTGTATTGTGGAACCTCAATGAGCTTGTGTTCTAACTCCACCAGCTGCATCGCCCCGGTTTTGGGATGTTGGACAATTTTCCGCTTCATGGCCCAGGCATACGCGGCATCGTGATGATCCACGTAGCAGACGAGAAAGTCAGCGGCTGTTTTGTGCACAATGATGCGTATATCCCCGCTGGCACGAGCCGACCAGAAATTCGGATCCTTCGCCTTATCCACTCGATGAAATTGGAGCGCCGGGTGAGCGTGATCTATCTGCATGTCAAACACCGCCATCTTCACCGCCTTCTGCTCCTGGGCGGTGAGTTTGGTGAGACTGTCAGAAAAGGTATCAGCGAGGCGGAAATGGAGCATGCTTGTGGGGTGATGTTATAGAAAGTCTACGGGACGAGCACAATGAGGAGAATACTATCCATTGGCATAGTCGCCATGTGTAATGTGTGCGGTTTTGCTGAGGATGAATGGTAGGGTTTTACGGAAAGCGGTGTCAGGCCACCGCACTCGTGTGCCCGGCATGGGCATGAACTAATAAACTGAAATGTGTTTATCGGA
>JBDHQE010000301.1:0-3641 GCA_039806885.1 Verrucomicrobiales bacterium | reverse complement strand
GGGCACGCTCGCTGTCGCGGAAGTTGATCTTAACAAGCGTCTCGAATGGTCCGGGCTGGGGGATTTCAAGGCAGAAATCGAACGCCATCGCCCCGAATAGTCGTTTGGATCACAGAGTTCCTTCGACTCGACACTTCAGAAATCTGAATTGTCTCAAGAACTTGCGCATCGCCTTGCTCCGCGTTAGAGTCAGCCGATTATCCCCTTTTTATGGCTCACCCAGAGGACCCTGTCATCATCGGCCCCTACCGTCTCGGTGGAGATCGGCCTCTTTTCATCTTGGGTCCCTGCGTGATCGAATCTGCTGAGTTTCTCCGAGATATCGGCCCACGCATTCGTGCAATCGCCGAAGCCGCGAATGTGGACTTCGTATTTAAGGCCAGCTATGACAAGGCTAATCGGAGTTCCGTGCAGTCGTTTCGCGGACTTGACTGCGCAACCGGCTGTCGCCTCCTAGCCGAAGTCGGGGCTGACATCGGCGTGCCGGTGACGACTGACGTTCACACAGCCGAAGAAGCGAAGATCGCCGGAGAATGGATCGACGTGCTCCAGATCCCCGCATTTCTCTGCCGTCAGACGGACTTGCTCGAAGCAGCTGCTCGCACGGGACGAGTGGTGAATGTAAAAAAAGGCCAATTTCTCGCGCCTTGGGACGTTAAGAACATAGCCGATAAGCTCGACACCTTCGGCTGTAAGCAGTATTTCATGACGGAACGCGGCACGACCTTCGGATACCAGAATCTCGTAGCAGACATGAGGGCCATCCCCTGGATGCAGGAATTAGGGATGAAGGTCGTCTTCGATGCCACCCATTCCGTGCAGCGTCCCGGTGCCGGAGGCTCCACCAGTGGAGGAGACGGATACTTGGCACCTGTTTTGGCTCGGGCGGCTGTCGCAGCGGGCTGCGATGGGGTATTCATGGAGACCCATCCTGAACCGTCTCAGGCTCTCAGCGACGGACCCAATCAAGTCCCTCTATCGCGCTTGCAAGATGTTCTCATCCAGCTCCGGGAAATCTATGAGCTGATCCGTCGCCCTCTCTCATGATTCATTTTCGTCTCCAGTACCTTACACTCAGTCTGTTGGCGATGGCTGTCCTCGCATTTTCCACGCACGCACAGGAAGTGCCTTCTGCTCCGCAGTCACAGAGTGCAGCCAAACAGGAGGTAAAAAAAGCACCAAAATCTGAATCGAAAGCTAAGAAAGGACCAGATGCACCGAAGACCGCTCGTTCAGCTCCGGCGAAGGGACAACGAGCGAATCCAGACGCAGAAAAGGCGGTTAAATCCGCTCTACCGCCGGAACTTACCGAGCATTTTCCCATCGGACGAAAGTTCCTTGGAGTCTCCGTCCCTTCCTACACAGGAAATCAGATTAAATCCGTACTGACCGCTGATTCCATCACCCGGATCGATCAAAAATTCCTCGATCTCGAGAATCTCAACGTCCGTATTTACAATTCTTCTGGCGATCCAGAGACGATCATCTCCATGGACGAGGCAGAATACGACCTTCTCACGGGCGAACTCGCCAGCAAAACTCCCTCGACCATCGAACAGCCCCGTTTTATCATGACAGGTGACAAGATGACTTTCAACACAGAGACCGAAATCACCCGGATGATCGGCAATGTGCGCCTGATCGTCCCCGACGCAGGGAAAGTCACGTCCAACTTGGGCTTTCCGGGAGAAAAGCCCGCCGAGAAAGACACCCCATGAGCCTTCGATTCGCTACGACTATGCACCGCGACTTCCTTTTATTAACGCTTGCTCTGGCATTCTCACTTCCCGCCACTCTCACGGCACAGGATGCTCCAGCCAAGCCCGCCGCGCCTGCTCAAGGCGAAGGGGCGAACATCATGTCGAACCCGCGCCTGAAGAATGTTCTTCGCACCGTCCGGCAGGAGGCGGGAGTTCCAGAGGATGCCTCACTTTCTCCAGACGAGATGGTACGCCAGGCGACTCGTAGCTTTCAATCGAAAGTGGACTCGGTTGACGCCGACGCCTTGAAGTCTGCCGTGTCAGAAATTCGTGAGAATAAGGCCCTGAACTCTGCACTGGATGACGCAAAGGCTGCGGTAAAGAAAGATCCACAGATTCAGAAAGCAGTCTCAGCAGTGGAGGATGCAGCAAAAAAGGAAGATGTTGCTGGAAAAGTGGCGAACGCATTAGAGAAATCGGGAACGATTCCAGCCACCGAGACGAAACCCTCCACGCAAACACAAGTCTCTCCTCCGCAAGCAATTCCTGTCGCAGAAGTGATGCCCCCCTCCCAGGACTCGACTCCCGCTGCGGAACCCACTGCGAAACCCGATGCGACTACGACTGAGAACTCGCCACAGCCATCGATTCCCGTCCCGGCAACGCGCCCCGCTCCCGGGATTTCTGGTGGGACTCCGACTCCCGTGGCGATGCCCGTCGATGCTCCTTCTGCACCAGCTTCCGAGGAGCCGATTGTCCCAGAACGCGCCGCCGTAGTCCCTCCGATAGCTGCGGAGAAGTCCGATGTCATCATGGAAAAGACGCAAGCTCCCGTTCTGCGAGGAAGCACTCCGACAGTGCCCGATCTACCCGAGCTAGGACCGGAAAAAGTCCCCGCCCCCACTCCTCTAACTCGGAAATACGGTCCACCCTCAAGCAGCGGAGCCTATCCCTCTGGAGATCGAAAGCATATGGAGATTCTGGCGAAGGAATCCACCATGGACAATGCCAGAGGCGTGCTCGTTTTTACTGGAAACGTCTACATTGACCACCCAGAATTTGAGATCAAATGTGACAAACTGGAGATTCAGCTCGCCGAAGGAGCTCGGAAAGAAGAAAAAGGCCCCACTCAGGCAGAGAGTTCGAACTTCAGGCGAGCCATCGCATCGGGTGGCATGGTCGAAATCAAGCGCTTTGCAGTAGATGAGAAAGGAAAGCAAAAGACTCAAATCGCGATTGCACGCACAGCCGACTATAACGCAGTTACTAAAGACATCGTTCTGAGCGGTGGACCGCCCTACATTCAGGACGGAGGTCGCTTCGTAAAAACAAATTCGGAAGACGCGAAAATTATCATGCACGGAAACGGGCTCTACGAGGTTACGGGAACCACGAATCGAACTCAGATCGTGATTCCCATCGAGAATGATGATAAATCCTCCGGGGCAAAGGATCCGATGAAAGGACTGGACAAATCGCTAAACCGCATGCGTTGAGCCACTCTCAATCTCTCCTCACTCAATTCCGCCTCTTCTTCTATCCCATCTTATGAGCGATTCCGACAGAAACCGCAATCCCGGCGCTCACCCCTCCCCTCCTCTCCTCTCTGATCAGCTTGGGAGAGTCGGATTCAATGCGCCAGAGACTCCGGCGCGGACATCTCTCCTCTCACAGCTCGAAAGTGATCATGCAGAGCCAATATCATCTCTGAACCTAGACCTTCCCTTAGCACCTTCACTCCCGAACCGCCCGACTGAAAAGAGAAGCGGAGCAGATCGCAGCCAGATCTCTTTTGAGAGCAATATCGGAACAGGATCAAGCACCGAGCGAGATTCTCTTCTGAAAACCAATGGTCTGGTGAAGATCTACAACGGGCGCACTGTTGTGA
Source organism: Verrucomicrobiales bacterium (assembly GCA_039806885.1). GTDB lineage: Bacteria > Verrucomicrobiota > Verrucomicrobiia > Verrucomicrobiales > DEV007 > Arctic95D-9. Next base: position 53 of record JBDHQE010000301.1, on the reverse strand, counting down.
ATGGAGTCGATATCCACGTCCGTCCTGGTGAAATCGTCGGCCTCCTCGGACCC
>JBDHQE010000029.1:0-22716 GCA_039806885.1 Verrucomicrobiales bacterium | reverse complement strand
AAGGTAATCATCTGAGTGCGAGCACGCTCGTCGCAGTGAGGGAGATAACCACGAGAATACCACGCCGATGGAGAATCAATGAAGCGAGCAACATCCGTCATTGTCCTTGATGGATAACAAAAATGGGATCAATGGAAAAGAACAAAATAGAGGGCGCTTTCTTTACCCACAATATTCGAGAGAGGGAGGTTTCCTGGCTGCGCCAGAAATAGGGTAAAGCTGCCGACGGGGACGTCGGAGGTCCCAGGAATGCTGGCGCTGAGGTCGTGGTTCCTGCCCTGGGTTCGCCAACGTCCTCGTTGGCCCGTGAGCTAATGCGGCGACAGCCGGTGACTCCTTTACTCGCGCTAGCTGTAGAGCAAGCTGCCGACGGGGACGTCGGCGGTCCCAGGAATGGCTTCCGCGGACAAGAATGTCCGCGCTCCTAGGACGTTCGCGCTACTGAAGTCACGCTTCTCTGGCGGGATGATTCAAATCAATTGATAAAATTTTAAAAAACCTCATATTTTAAGCTTTTCGTCTTTTTGCCTATTCTTTGTGCCCATGACGATCCATTCCATCCTGAATCGACTCCTGTTGCTGGCCGCGCCTCTACTCGCCGCCCTATTCACCTCCTGTACCACCGTGGGGCCGAGCACGGCTGGGGGTGGCTCATCAGCCGCCTATCCCGTCGGTTCCGTGCAAGGACGGATCGCTGCCAGTCAGCTCAATAATCCACAAGTCCGAGCTAGGGATGCACTGATCGCGGCAGAACCGCCAGGGAATTACTTCATCGGTCGTCGCTGGTGGACAGACGGCACCCGATTCTGGGGCTATGTCCGCGAACCGGGCAAGCCTTGGTCCACGGCTCGTCTCGTGATCATGAATGAAGGGATCATCAAACAGCCTGATCGCCTCCCCGAGGAAGGAGCCCCGCAGGTACACGGCTACGATCATAACTACGAGTATCGGCTCTGGGGATCTTTTACCGGGAAAAAAATCTACGACCCGAACTCCAACTTCGTGATTCCAGAATTTCGTGCTTCGAAATATGAGCTAATCAGCACCGATCCTGGGTTCCTATTCTATCCGAGCGAGAAATACAATCCTCGCTATTTGCCGGAAGTACATCCAGCATTCCCTGGATCGTAACTCTCGGGTCGTGATTCAAGGAAGAGTTAGGAAAAAGTGCGCCCGCTCTCCCGGGTGGAGACTCAGGAGAGCGATGCTGATCGAGGTCGCCTCTTACTTCCAGGCCCGAATTGCTTTCACCCGATATCGTTCGATCAGTCCGTCGCCCAGAGGCAAATTGACTGTGTCACCGAGTTTCGCATCCAGCATGGCCTTTCCGCGCTCGGAAAGGTAGCTGAGAATTTTCTTTTCAGGATCAGAATCCCAAGCACCGAGTATCGTATAGGTGAGTGGTTTGCCAGCATCTACAGGTTCAAGATCGACGACTGTTCCGATAGAAACCTTCGTCGTGTCCGGATTGGAGAAGTCTGACGACTGAGCCAGCTTCAGATCTCGCTCCCAATCATGCTGTCGCTTCATCAGGATGCGCTGCATGTCCTTGGCCGCCTTGTATTCGAAGTTCTCTCGCAGATCACCATAGGAGCGAGCCACCTTGATATCTTCGCGGTTCTGTGGGATTTCTTCCTTAACTAACTTGTCATAGGCAGCCTCACGCTCGGCGAGACTCGATTCGGAAACGATCAGCTTCTCCTCCTTCTCCCGATCCGTATTCCCCAGAAGATCCATTGTCTCTGGATACAGCTTGATGATTCGAGCCATCAGAGATTTTCTCGTCAGATCATCAAAGGCCATCGAACTCATGAGACGACTTGCGAAATTGCGAATGGTCCCGATATCAGACTCTGCGATGAGATCGGAAATCAACTTCGAATCTGACTCGATCAGATCGCGGAGACGATTCGCCGAACGAACGGCACTTTCCTCGTTCAACTGGTCCGCCTCCAGAGAGGCGATGACCGAAAGACATAGAGTCGGAGTGAAAATCGGAGCCGCTAACCCACTTCTTTCCCTACAAATCCAAGCGAGAGAGTCTGAAGTAATGGTTCTCTGCAGCAAATTTGTTTCCAGATATCCGAGAAACTCCTCGAGCTTTTCCGCATCGTTCATCCAAGAGGCGATTTCTCCGATCGTCCGCAAATTGCTGCTCGGGACGAACTCGTGCATCTTCGCTACCCACTCCTCCTCACCGAAGGCCAGCGGGAAGCTGCGCAGCACCTGTCGGAGTCGACTGACAGTCAGCTCGCGGAGCAATTCAGGAATCTCCTGTTGTTCTGTGGCCAGCACTTCTGCGGTCGTGATTTCACCTTCTCCGGGGGTGAAATCATCGATCTCCTCCTGCAACTCTTCACGCGCCAGAATCAACTCTACTGCCGCCACACTGCGCAGTTTGATACTTTTACGGGCAACATCGCTGATTTCCGAGACGAGACTCACCAGAACATCGCGATGCCCCTCAAAGGCTCCGATTTCCTTCAGGATCGCCTCGATGGCCTTCAACTTTGCTCTCAGATCCCGAGCCTCTTGGAACTGGCGCACCAATCCTTCGACGGGATTAAAGTCATCCTCTCTCAATTCGAGTGGCTCCGTTCTCTTGGAAGGAACCGTGAATTGCGGACTCTCGCGAAGTTTCTTCTTCGTCGATTCCCACCATTTTTTGTATTTCGCATCAGGGATCACCGTACCTTTGAGTGCGCTCTCGAGATCGCTCAAGAGCATTTTCCCGCCATTCCCTGAGAGAACCATTTTCACCAGCGCTGTCGGATCAGATTCCGAAAGTGCGGTCAATTCCTGCGGATCGCGCAAGCGCCGTGCGAGAAAACAATCCTCTGCGATAGGAGTCACCGACGCCGCCGCAAACTGCATTCCGAGCGCATGACCTTTTTTTCCCTCAAAATCAATGACGATTTTCAACCCGAGCCGGTCCCAAGAATGCACCTTCCCAGGCCCCCAAGTTTTGTGGTAGCAGTAGGTGCCGGGAGGAAGACTTTCGATCTTCTCTGCGGTGGCTTGATTTATTTTGTCATACTGGACGAGCTTTTCGAGGTCGGGATGCATTGGACTATCAACATATAAAGAAGCAGCCTCACGCCAAGAGAAAAAATTTTTTGGTTGCCAAGATTCTCGCTTCTGCCTAATCTTGGCCCCAGTTATGAGAAAACTTTTGTCAGTCCTACTTCTTCTCGCCTTCGTGTCGCTCTCATTTGCCGACATCCACGAGCCACCGAAGTCCCGTTACACTAAGGCTCGCAAGCTCGGGCGTGGTGTAGCCAACATCGTTTACGGCTGGACGGAGATCCCGATGACGATGGTTCGCTGGCAGGAAATGCACTCGGAAGAACAGACGGGAATCGTGACGGCAGGATTTTTCACGGGCGTTCAGCGGGCCGGAGCGCGTCTGAAATACGGCTTCTATGAAGTAATCAACTATCAGCGCCCTCTCTACAAGGACAGCTACCGTCCGTCGATGCCTGATATCGATTATCTGCCAATCAGTGGTTATAAGGAGTTTCCACCTCAAATCGGTTTTCTGACCACCACCGGATATAATCGGGGCGGTTCTTGGTGAGAACGGTCGTCACTTTTTCTTATTTTTAAAAAAGCCGCCCTTCGAGGCGGCTTTTTTATTCAACTGAATATTACCCCTCGCGACGCATGAGCGAGTTTACCTGTCCAAGCTGCGGTTCTGCAATCTCCCCAAATGCTCTCTCGTGCCGGTGCGGATGGCGCAAGAGAGAAGCGAAGAGCAATCGTCGTGTCACGGATCACACGAAGTATCGGGATTCAGAGAAAAGTTTTGATGACGATTTCGACTACGATGACTTCGTACGACGCGAGTTCGGGTCTGGCAAACGGCCCGCCTGGTTTTGGAAAAAATCTCCGCGTGAGCGGTTTTGGTGGATGATCGCTGTGATCGTCTTGATTGCGTTCACCGTGACGGTGGCTCTCCTTTGACCGGGAAGTCGATTCTCACTCAGGGAGTTTTTTGCGCTACCTTGGAGACGACCACTTCGCGCGTTTTACGCTCGATTCCATAGACGATTCCCTCAGCTCCTTGACTCAGGTCCCAGGCGAAGGCTTGTCCGGGAGCTCCTACGGGAACACTCGCCAGCCAGAGAAACTCACGATTAGCAGCAGGAGTGTCGATCAGATACAGTTCGCGCTCATCATGACCGGAAATAAACAGACGCCCCTGAGCATCGAAACTGCCTCCTGAACAGCTGCGCTTGGCGAAGCGCTCCAGAATCCCCGCCGGGAAGGCCCACGACTCGGATACCTTCCACTCTCCATCAAACTTCACTAATCGCGTCTGAGTCGGATCTTCGTTACGGGATGAGTAGAAGCAGAAAGCTCCGTACCAGACCCCGTCTCTACGATCGGCCCACGTGAAGGTGCCCGCTGGATTGGGAACGATGTTAATACTCTCGACATGCTTCAGAGTTTTCGTATCCCAGACTTCTAGAGAAGCTTCTCTCGGCATTTTAGGGTAGTTGGAGTGTGCACAATAGAGGCGCTCCTCGTGAACCACCCCCGCATTCAGATGTCGAAAGCGTCCATCTTCCTCGTCCTCCCACCGAGTAACAAGCTCTCCCGTATCTTTCCGGTATTTTCCTATGGCACGGCTATCGATCGCATAGAAAAAATTTTTATCCACTGCCACTCCCTGAATTGCTTCAGGAGCTGGATAACGGCGGAGTTCCGTGAATGACCAATCATCGGCGAAAGAAACGGTCACGAGAGAGAGAAAACTGGCAGCGAAGATTCGGAATATCATATTTCAATTGATCAAAGCTAGGGCAAAAACGCGACAGTCTCCTCTCCCGCGATCAAGGACTGGGCAAAACGTGATCGTTCTTACTCTCTCACCCTCCTCCGCAACGTCTTGCGCTCCTGCCGACGTTGCTTCGCCACTCTCCGACGAGCTTTCTCAGCCCGCGAAGGTTTACGCTTCTGAAAGCGGATTTGCGCCCGAGTTCGAGCCTGATTCAGTCGGATCGTATTGAGAGCTGATTCGAGTTTGTCACAGAGTCGCTCGCGTGCGATCTCACGATTCTTTTCTCGTGATCTCGTGGCCTGACAGCTCACCTCCTCCCCACTGACCCGATGCTTCAGCCAGACACAAGACGAAGTTTTATTGATCTTCTGCCCACCACTTCCGGAGCCGAGTACAAAGCGCTCCTCGAGATCCTCCTCGCGGATTCCCAGATGCAACATACGCTCAGGCAGAGACTCCATGATAAAAACAATCCGATCTGAAACATGTGGTTTGACGCCTATACGATACGCGATTGATTAAGAAAAGGCGATTAAAGCCAATAAAAAGGTGAAAGGAGACTCTACCATTGCCCCTGTTGACGATCAGATACGCAAACTCGTCCGTGCGGAAGGCTGGTGGGCGGCGATGCTGAACCGCCGAGTCTGGCACTGTCCTCCGGAAATCCGGGTGAAGTTTGCTCTCGAAAGAGTCTCCGATAATCATCTAGAAGTACAACAGATCACGACCCTCCAGTCGCTAAGTACCTCGCAGCGATCTTTCGATTCGATCCATTTAGATCGAATTCTGTATCGAGTGCCGGGACGCATGGAGGCGAAGGCGGGACAACTTTTCGACGAGTTGATTCCTCTCCTGAATTCAGGGGGAGTCATTTTTGGAAGTTCGATTCTCGGGATGGAAATCCAGAGGCCTCCCCTCGCTCGTATAATCATGGCTATCTGTAATCGTCGCAGCCGATTCTTTAACGCTGAGGACTCTCTGGGCGGTTTGATGGAGGCGCTGTCGCATCGCTTCCGAGTATTCGAAGTAGAAGTCCATGGATGCGTCGTTCTGTTCTGGGGAAAGGGCATCCGGACCTCATATCTGGAGAGCCATCCAAATCTCCGCCCGAAGGAGGAAGATTCGGATCGATTCTGATCGGTTCAGGGCGTCTTGTGGAGGACCCTAGAAACGACGACTTCCTTCGCTTTACGATCGATTCCCCAGACATCGCCTTCCTGCCCAGGACTAAAATCCCATACGAAAGCCTGTCCTGGAGCGGTTACAGGGACGCGTGTGATCCAGTGCAGTTCTCGGCTGTCCGTTGGGAGTTCGATCAGGTAGAGTTCTTTTTCGTCATGTCCCGAAACGAATAATCGCCCCTGTTCATCAAATCCTCCACCGGAAGAGCTACCACCACGAAATTGCTCGATCAGAGCTGCGGGAAAGCTCCAGGAAGAAAGCGGCTTCCAATCGGCATCATAGCTTACCACTCGCGTTCCAGCAGCAGAACCATTACGCTTTTTGTAATGGGCAAAACAGGTGTACCAGAGTCCTTTGTAGGGAATCGCCCAGGTTAACGATCCCGGAGGATCGGGCAGCGAAACGCTCTTCACGTGTTTCATCGTCGCCGTATCCCAGATTTCGACTGAACAAACATCCGGTAGGATGGGGAAATTCGAATGGGCACAGTAAAGTTTATCGTCGATCACGATTCCGGCATTCAGATGGATAAATCTGCCGCCTTTTTCGTCCTCCCAGTGGGCAATTTTCTCACCCGTATCCTTACGATATTTTGCGATTTGTCGATTATCGATCACATAGAAGTAGGTCTGATCTACCGCAACACCCTGTTTGGCCTCGGGTGCAGAATAGCGTCTGAGTTCAGTGGAAGTCCACTCGTCAGCGTGAAGAGAAGCGGACAGGATGATGGAGCAAAGCAGAAAAAGTCGTGCAATCATTCGAGTGAGGTCTGTATGATCAATCAGTCATCATCATGCTGGAACCACTCAGGATGCCCGACGATGGCAGCGAGGATATCGTGGGTCACCTTCCAAGGAGGCTGATTCGCATTGATGTCAGAGCGACGATCTGCGTAGTAGTCGATCAACTCTCGCGTGCTTTCCTCATAGGTTCGAATGCGTCGATGGATGACCTCGTCGCTGGCATCATCCAGACGGCCCTCCTTGAGCGCCCGCTTTCGAATGCGGACCATGAGTTCGCTTCGATCCGGACAGGAAAGATGGAAAAGCTGAAGAACGTCGATATGCTGCTTCAGCAGCTCAGCCTGTTCAACATTGCGAGGGATCCCGTCGAGCACCAAGATATCGATGTCAGGCTTGAACATGTGCAGCATGGCTCGGGCGTCAATCTGCTGCTGGAAATAGCGAATCGTGAGTTCATCGGGGACGAGTCCTCCCGTTCGGGAATAGGAAATAAACTCCTGACCGATGGGTGTCCGCGTATCCATGGAGCGAAAAGCGTCCCCCATGGAGAAATGATAGAATCGCGGAATGGAACCCAGGATCATGCCCTGTGTGCCCTTGCCACAGCCGGGAGCACCGAGGAAAACGAAGGCTTTGTAGCGGTCAAGGGAAGCGCTGCTCATGGAAGAGATAGAAGATTAGTCCACAATAAGTAAATTCGCGTGTCGGAGAGAGGATAAGCGGTTAGGTTACGACAGAGTCAACTATAAATCATGTTTTTTAGCCCCTTTCTGGCCATTCGCTATCTCACGCCGAAGAGGACATTCATGTCCATCATCACCGTGATCTCGATTCTCGGCGTAGCTCTGGGCGTGTGGGCAATGATCGTGGTGATTTCGGTTTTCACGGGATACGGAGAGCGAATCAAGGAGAGCATCCTCGGCTTCGAGCCGCATATCGTGATCGATAACGGATCGATTATGAAAGACTGGTTCGATCTGTGCGAAGAGGTGAAAAAGGTGAAAGGGATCGAGGCTGTGACTCCCTTTGTGCGAGGGCAGGTGGTGATGGATTTTCGGGGACTTCGCAGCGCTCCACTCGTACGGGGCATTTTGCCTCCGGAAGGAAAAGAACTAGAGCGGATGCGCAGCAAGCTGGCGAAACAACCCGATCCAGCCGTTCCGAACAAGATGATCACGAAGGGAGAATTCGATGTATCGGATCCATATTCCTGCGTGATCGGAGACGGTATCGCTGAAGGACAGGGCATCAATGTTGGCGACACGGTACTGCTATATTCTCCCCGAGATATCGCCGCGATCATGAAGTCCCTCGACGAAGTCGAAGGAGCGAAAGATGAAAAGGATCGCAAGGCAGGACTCAACGAAATCCGCCAGATGACGGCTCCTCAGGAGGTCACGGTGAAGGGAATCTTTAACTCGGGAAACTGGGATGTGGACTCGAACGTGATCTTCACGAATCTCGAAACAGCTCAGGTCTTGTATAATTTTGGACTCGACGAGTGCCACGGCATCGCGCTACGCACGAAGGACGCCTTCCGAGTCGATCAGTATCGAGATGCACTCTATAAAATTCTTCCTCAGACATATCGAGCACTCACTTGGGCAGAGATGAACAAAACAGTCTTCGATGCTGTCGCAGCTGAGCGCCAGGCAATGTTTCTCATTCTTTTTATTATCATGATCGTGGGAAGTTTCGGGATTATGAGTACGATGATTACGATCACAGTGCAGAAACGCACAGAAATCGGTTTGTTGAAAGCCTTGGGATCTCGCGAACACCAGATTGCATGGGTTTTCCTCTTTCAAGGGATGCTGGTGGGCTTGCTGGGTGTGATTTGCGGATTTTTGATCGCAGAGCTGACCCTTCATTTCCGAAACGAAATGTCGGCCTGGATCGGCCAAGTCTTTCACGTGGACATCTTCGCCGCTGAAATCTATAAAGTAGATGGAGGATTGCCGGCAAAGCAAACCCCTCGAGATCTCTCGATTATTATGGCGAGCGCTTTCACCTGCTGTACTCTGGCTGCACTGATTCCGGCCCTAATCGCGGCATTTCTCCAGCCGGCCAAGGCGCTGCGGAGTCAATAAGGAAAGCCTACCTCGAAGGGACGATCAGCACGATACATTGTTTTATTCATGGATTTTTATCTGGCCATAGATGGTTCCAAAGTGGGACCCTTTTCTATCTTTAAGGTGGGCGATCTACTGGAGAGTGGGGCCATCACGATTGATACCTTGGCTTGGCATCGTGGACTCGATGGCTGGAAACCGATCCGTGAAATTGGTGCGCTCAACCTCCTGCGGGAGCATCTGGAGAGAGAAGAGAAAGTCGAAGCTCCACCTTTGTCATCTCAGCCTCCGTCACCCGAACGAGTTTCTCGCCCCTTTGATCGCGATCCGTTCCCACCTCCGCTAACAGTGCCAGAAGTCGGCCCTATGGTGGCATCAGCAGCCGCTCCTGAGCCAGTTCACCCATTTCTCCGATTCTGGGCACGGATGTTCGATTACACCCTAGTTTCCGTAATTGTATTTTACTTCTCAGGGATAAAGCTCCCTCAACCTCAACTAGACGAGGCCTTGGCGAATTTTCTTTCTCGCTACATGGAGGCGATGCGACAGCCCGAAGTCATCGCCTACGCGAAAATTTTGGTTTTCTCCCTACTCGCTTGGCATGTCGTGGAATCGATTCTGGTGCATCTGGTGGGAACGACTCCTGGGAAAGCACTTTTTGGGATTCGGGTTCGTTCTGCGAATGGCTCTAGAATCTCTCTTCGTTCTTCTCTTGGAAGATCGTTTTACGTGTATCTCCTCGGAGTGGGTTTTTATCGATTTCCCTTCTTTTTAATCGGAGTCGCCTTTGGCTATTTTCGCCTAGTAACCACCGGACTATGCCTGTGGGATACCCATCTGGGGACACGAGTAACGCACTCACCCATCGGACCAGTACGGATATTATTGGCGATTTTTGCCTTTTTAGTCTTATTTGGCCTCCAGTCAGCCGCGATGTCATGAGTCGGAACTGTTCCATTGTTTTACATGCTCACTTTCCCTGGGTGCGTCACCTAGAGGTGCCTCACTGTCTGGAGGAAGATTGGTTTCACAGCATGGTGGTAGAAGCCTACCTTCCGCTGCTGGAAATGCTGTTCCGACTCAGGGGAGAAGGTGTGCCCTTTCGCCTGACGATCGATCTTTCTCCGACGCTCTTGACCATGCTGCGTGATGCGACTCTCCAGAGACGTACGGTGGCCTATCTAGACCGCACGATTTCCCTTTGCCGAGACGAAATAGAACGCGGCATCATCACGGGAAATGGAGATCTAGCGACCCAGTATGAGGCACGGTATTCCCGACTCCGCTCACTCTACGTCGATGTCTGGAAGTGCGATCTAGTACGTGCCTATTCTGATCTGAGAGACACTGGACATGTGGAGTTGATGGCGAGTGCGGCGACGCATGGACTGTTGCCCCTGCTGATGCGAGTGCCGGAATCTGTACAAGCACAAGTACGAGCGGGAATCCGTCAGTATGTTCAGAACTTTGGCCGAATGCCTCGCGGCTTCTGGCTACCTGAGTGCGCCTTCGCCCCGGTACTGAGTCCCATTCTGAAGCGCGAGGGAATCGATTGGACAATCGTGGAGGAGCACGCGCTCACCACCTCAGCGCTAGCTGACGCTGCTTTTCCCTTCGTCCCAGGGATTACAGAGGCCGGATTGCACGTCTTCGGACGAGACCAAGCGAGCAGTCGAGAGGTCTGGGACGTGGATGACGGCTTCGCTGGGGATGATCGTTATCGAGATTTCAGCAGCGACATGGGTGATGAAGCCCCCATGGAATATCTGCGGGAATATCTCGGTGGAAGTGAGAGGAGGCAGCCTACGGGGATTAAATATTACCGATCAGCACGGGAAAACGATCAACGCCTAAAATACGATCCTGCTCTCGCGAAACGAGCTGTCGAAGAACATGCCACGCGTTTCGTCCTGAGTCGTGGTGCTCAACTCGCCGCTCTGGAATCGAGTGGAATCGAGAACCCGATTTCCGTCTGTGCATTCGATGCCGATTTGTTCGGATACTGGTGGTATGAGGGGATCGATTTTCTCGAACAAGTCTTCCGTCAAATGGCCCGCCGACAGGACATGGGGCTGACGACTCCCGGCGCCTATCTCGCGACGAATCGCGAGCAGACATTTCCTACCGCCGCACCCGTATCTTCCTCATGGGGGGAAGGTGGCTATTTCGAAGTATGGACTGACGAGGAGAATATGTGGGTGCAGACGGAACTGCATGAGCGAGCCGAGCAGCTCGTCCGATTCGTGAAGCTTTTCATGGAGAATCGTACCGAGATTCCGGAGGAATCTGTGAAACTTCACGAACGAGCGATTCAACTCATGACGAGAGAGCTTCTCTTCGTGCAATCGAGTGACTGGCCATTTCTCCTACTCTATGATGCTTCTCATGAGTATGCTGAAAATCGCGTGCGCTCCCATCTTTCTCGATTTGACGAGATTATACATCTCACGATGAGCGGAGCCGATCTCTCAAAACTTGAAGAAGGAGAACCACAGGGCATTCCTTTCTCTGACCTGCCTTGGAATCTATTCGAATCCTACTCCTGAGCGCATAGCAGTGGCTAAAAGCATGGCGGAAAATTTTGTGTACTTTGACCTCGAAACGCGGCATTCCGCGAACGATGTAGGCGGATGGGATCGAAAGGGAGATATGGGAATCTCCGTAGCAGTGACCTTCAGTACCGCCCTGAACCGTTACCGGATCTACGAGGAATCAGAAGTAGCCGAGCTGGTCGACGAACTGCGGGGAGCAGATCTCGTGATCGGCTTCAATCATATTTCTTTCGACTACGAGGTGATCATGGGAAAAATCGCCTTCGATCTTCCCAGCCTTACCAATAATCTCGATCTGATGGTGGATCTGGAGAAAATCCTCGAACATCGCCCCAAGCTCGATGCTGTGGCCAGCGAAACTCTAGGAGAAGGAAAAACCGCCGTCGGAACCGATGCCCTACGCTGGTGGAAAGAGGGCCGAATCATGGAGATCGCAGAATACTGCTGCTACGACGTGAAAGTGACGAAAATGGTCCACGAATATGGAGCCAAATGCGGCTCGGTGAAGTATCGCAACCGTTTCCATCAACTGATCGAAGTCCCCGTCCAGTGGCAATTACCGAAGTGAATCGAGGCAGGGGACGTCAGTGACAGCTTCCGCTCGTCAGCGTGAGAGAAAGTCGAAGTGCAGTGGTTCCACACCTGTTTTCACATCGACGCGGAGCGGAGTCTTGTCATTGAAGTGGAGGGAATCGAGCTGCACCGTCTGATCGTCTGGGGAGCCGGTCTCCTCCCAAATGCTTCCTTCAAAGTGGATACGTGAAACTCCGGTGATCGGTCCTGTCTCTATCGGAGCGGAGAACTTTCCTTTGCGAATCCGAACGCTCGTCGGCGGCAAGTTCGAATTCTCGGGATAAAAGACGAGAGCACCCCAACTCACCGGCTTTCCATCCAGAGTCGCTTGACCGGAGACGGCAGAGCGGGGCTGAGGAGGGGCGTAGAAAAAGTGCAGTCGCAGCCAGTCTTTCAGATGCCCCGACCAGGTGCCGAGCACGGGATCGGCGAGATACAGCCCGACTCCATGCGGTCCGGCCTCATAGACGTGAATCTCAGCGGACACTTTTTTCTCTCGTAGAGCGAGGAAAAAACGCAGAGCATTCTCGGCAGGCACGACGGTGTCGGCATCCGTCTGGAGAATAAAGGTGGGCGGAGTCCGCTCTGTGACATTGAGATCGGACGAAAGTTTTTTCGCCAGCGCGTCATCTCCATCGCGATCCGGTCCCAAGAGATTCTTTCGCGATCCGCCGTGCGTGATGGCTCGATCAAAGCTGATCACTGGATAGCAGAGAATCGCTAAGTCGGGTCGTGCACTGACTTTGTCCACGGCATCGATTGGATCATAAGCGTGCTCGTCGAAGAGCGTCGCTGCCATGCTGGCGAGGTGACCACCTGCCGAGAACCCCATGACGGCGATGCGCTCGGGATCGATTTTCTCCTCTGCTGCGTGAGCACGCACCCAGCGAATCGCCCGCTGTACATCGGCTAGTTCGGCGGGATAATGGTAACCCTGTGATCCGAGTCGGTAATGGAGCACATAGGCTGAGACTCCTTGCTGATTAAACCACTCAGCCGGTCTACGCCCCTCGTGATCCTTCGCTAACCCTCCGTATCCCCCGCCAGGGCAGATTACGACAGCAGCTCCCGTATGATTGGACTGAGATTGCGTGGGATAGCAATTCAGAGTTGGTTTTTCCTCTACTGTGGAGATCGCATACGGCATCGCACCCTCTGTCCACAGCGGGAGCACCTCCTGTGCAATCGTCGGAGCAATCGCGAAAAATAGCAGCCCCACTGAGAATGAGAAGGGATAAAATACGAGGCTTTTCATGAAGGCAGGTTTTTAATGAAGAGTATTTTCAGCGAGATCAGAGTCCCAGTTCCCCTTCCAGTGCTTCGACTCGCGCACGCAGGGTCGCGACCTCTTCGCGTAACATAGTGAGCTGATCTTCCATCTCACTCCGCCAAGTGCTTGCCGAAACTTCCGGTTTAGTTCCCGACTCTGCTATCAGCGCCACTGGTACAGTATCGCCACAGAGGGTGTGGATGTAGGTCGCCACTCTTCGCCCGCCTCCAGCGGGGATAAGCTTTACTATGGGTTCCGGAGTATAAGCCGCCATCTCATCCAGAACGGTCTGCACACGATCGAGATCGGTGAATGAATGCATCCGCTCTGTGCGCTGTCTCAGCTCGCCCACAGTCTGAGGACCTCGCAGAAGAAGAACGCAGAGTAGCGCCCGTTGTCCCTTGGTCAAATTAGGAAATAGATTCTCCAGCGTGTGCTTACACTTAGCAACTCGAGCCCCCGCCTGGTGGACTAGAATGGTGAGCTTCTTGTAACGCAAGCTCTCCATGGCCTCCTCTACCGTCTCCATGTCAAAGGACACGACAGGCTCTCGATTGCTCGACTGATTACAGGCCAGTTGCAGGCTATTAAAACTCAGCGGATACTGATCCGGCACAGTGACCTCCTTCTCCATTAGACATCCCAGTACTCGGGATTCTTCGAAGGTCAGCAGCGGCGTTTTCTCATTTGTCTCGTCAGGGAAAGCGTCTTCTTCAGTCATTTCGGCACTGATGTACAGGAAGAGTTTCGAAATTCAAAGTCTTACTCGATAAATTTTCCGGGATTTAGGATACCTTTCGGATCGAGCGCCAGTTTCAGACGATGATGAACATCCAGTGCGGTGGGCGTAACGGCATCAGAAAACCAGCGTTTTTTAGCCAGTCCGATTCCGTGCTCGCCGGTGATCTTGCCTTCATTGGCGATCACCCATTGAAATAGCGTGTCGAGAGCTGCTACAGCCCGACTCCACTCATCCGGATCAGATTCATTCACCATCAGATTCGTATGAATATTCCCGTCTCCAGCGTGTCCGAAACAAGCAATGAAAACACCAGCGTCAGTCTCCAACTTTTTCGCGAAGCGCACCAGATCGACCAGCTTGGAGCGAGGAACGACGATATCTTCATTGAGCTTGGTCAGCCCTGTGGCACGAAGGGAGTAGGAAAACTCTCGTCGCAATTTCCAGATCGCCTCGCAGGCCTCAGGATCCCGCGCCTCTTGTACGGTGACAGCGCCCAAATCTTCGACTAAGCTGCGCAGAGAGCTAATCTCGTTGAGCACAGACTCTCGACGACCATCCAACTCGACGATCAGATGGGCATCACCATCCGGAAGGCTGCCGGGGCCGAGGTAATCCCGAGCGGCCCTGAGAGTAAAGGCATCTGTGATTTCCAGCCCCGACGGTTGCCATCCGTGATTCAAAATATCCTGCACAGCAGCTGCAGCTGTTTCGAAATTCGGAAACGTCGCGGCCAGCATTGCTCGCGCCTCAGGATGCGGAATCAAGCGTAAGGTAGCCTGGGTGACGACTCCCAGCAGCCCCTCCGATCCCACGAACATACCGATCAGATCGAGTCCGGTTTTATTCTTGTGGCAGCGCCCTCCCGTCTCAAGCACCTGCCCATCGGGCAACACGACTTCTAGGCCCAGCACATAGTGGCGAGTCACACCATATTTTACGCAGCGCGGTCCACCGGCATTCGTGGCGATGGTGCCACCCACGGAGCATTCGTTCAAGCTGGCGGGATCGGGTGGATAATACCATCCTGCCTTGCGAGCCGCTTCCTGCAGGTCATTCAAAATCACACCGGGTTCGACTACAGCCACGCCATCCGCCGGATTAATCTCCAAGATGCGATCCATCTTACGCACCGACAGCAAAATCCCCCGCTTTACGGGCACACATCCCCCGACGTAGCCTACGCCCGCCCCTCGTGTCGTCACTGGAATTCTGTGCTCGTTGGCATAGCGCAGGGTCGCCACCACATCCTCCCGAGTCCGAGCCTGCACCACTACGTCGGGCAGAGCCGCCGCGTACCAACGATCTGTCCCCATTTCCTGTCGCAATTCCTCGTCAATCGATATACGATCTGGCTCCAGAAGTTCTCTGAGTCCTGGCAGCCAAGGAGGAGGCGAGTTCTGTTCCGAATCGTCCGTAATCATTGAATTATCGTCATCAGCCAATTCCATAATTTGGGTAAAAATATGACCCCTCCGATCAGCGCAGAGGTAACAGCAGCCACGAGCACTGCTCCGGCAGCCGCATCCTTCGCCATGCCGATCCCCCGATCCATCTCTGGGTGTAAGGTATCGCTCAGATATTCAATCACTGTATTAAAAATCTCGGACACAAGCACCAATCCCGCGCTCAGTAAAAGAGCAATCCATTCCCCCGCTCCGATACGGAAGACAAAGCCCGACAGCGTCACCAATGCGGAGATTCCCAAGTGGATACGAAAATTCCACTCCGTCCGAAACACCGTCACGAAACCGCGTCCGGCATCTACGAAACTCTGCCACCCACGATAGCGTCGTGCGCTGTCTCTCATAATTTACTTGGCCTTACAAAGAATTTTGGTACACCTAAAGAAGGATTTAACCATCCTCACTCTACCTGACAAAATGAAAAATACTGACACAAATGCCAATTCTTCTGAAACTCCCATCCGCGACATCCGCATCGGATTCGTCGGGGTCGGACGCATGGGCGCGAATATGGCACGCCGCCTTCATGATCTCAACTATCCGATCAGCGCAATTTACGACGTAAACGCCGATTCCGCAGCGGCAGTCGCGAACGAATTGGGGGCAAAATTATGCGATCGACTCGCCGAGCTTACTGAATTGTCAGACGTAATCTTCACCGTCGTAACCAACGATGCGGCAATGGAAACAATCTACTTCGGAGCCGACGACAATCTACTGATGGGAGCCCATGGACGCACCTTCGTCAACTGCGCCACATTGAGTCCGGCCATTCAGCAAAAAGTAGCAGTGGCAGCTTCAGCGGCCGGAGCAGATACCATCGAGGCCTGCATGGCCAGCAGCATTAGTCACGCCCGCAGCGGACAGCTCTACCTGATGATTGGCGCCGAAAGGGAAGTGTTTGAAAAAAATCACCAGTTGCTACAGGATCTCTCGCTCAATCTGCGCCACATCGGAGCCGTAGGAAAAGCCGCCGAGATCAAGGCGCTCGTCAATATGGTGATGAATATTAATACCGCTGGACTGGCGGAAGGGCTGGGCTTAGCAGCCGCACTGGGCCATGATCTGGAGATGGTCTGCGAAGTATTTTCTCAGACTGGTGCGAATTCTCGGGTACTGGAGACCGACGCAGCCGACATGATCGCACGTGAGCACGACTGCTGGTTTTCCTCTGAGCACGCAGCCAAAGACTCTGGAATCGCAGCCGACCTAGCAGCTGGTGTAAATCTCCATCTCCCGATGAACGACGCAGCCCGAGCACAATATGATCGAATGGTCGCTCTGGGACTCGGCGAATATGACAAGTCAGGTATCGCAGAACTGACTTTCCCTGGACGCGCTGGAAGCTTAAAATAAGTTCCTGCCTAGCTTCCCAGACATTTCTCTGTACATTCAGCGAAAATAGGAAAATTCAACGGAAAGATTAAATTTCCAGTTTTTAGAACTATTTTATCATTTATAGTCTCCACTGACTTCACATTACTTTACCAGTGACCTTACGATTTCCGTGTTCTCATCCATGATCAAAAAATTCATTGGGTCCTTCTCGAACGATATCGGTATCGATCTCGGAACGGCGAATACCCTCATTTACGTGAGGGATCATGGAATCGTGATGCGAGAGCCTTCCGTAGTAGCAGTGAAATCCGGTACATCTCATGTACTCGCTGTTGGAGATGACGCCAAACGGATGCTGGGACGCACACCGGGAAATATCGTAGCCATCCGCCCGCTGCGAGATGGAGTAATCGCAGATTATGAGGTCGCAGAGGCGATGCTGAGACATCTGGTCCGCAAAGCGCACGGCAATCGACGCTGGACGCAGCCGCGCATCGTAGTCGCCGTTCCCGCCGGAATCACAGAGGTAGAAAAACGAGCCGTGAATGAATCCACGATCGCTGCTGGTGCAAGAGAAGTGCATCTGGTCGAGGAGCCTATGGCCGCAGCCATCGGAGCCGGATTACCCATACACGAGGCTGCCGCCAATATGATCGTCGATATTGGAGGAGGCACAACGGAGGTCGCGGTTCTCTCGCTTTTCGGAATCGTGTACAGCCGTAGTGTTCGTGTCGCAGGGGATGAACTCGACGAGGCCATCACCACCTATCTGCGGCGCTCCTATCAGTTGCTGATCGGAGAACGCACGGCAGAGGAGATCAAAATTCGCATGGGATCAGCGACTCCTCAAAGCAGCGAAAGCTCAGCAGAAATCAAAGGTCGCGATCTAGTCACTGGACTACCCAAGACGGTAAAACTGTCGTCCACAGAAATCCGTGAAGTCCTGAGCGATCCGCTGCGAGTGATCATCGACTCGATTCGCTCCACGCTTGAGCGCTGTCCTCCTGAGTTGGCTGGCGATCTGGTCGATCGCGGAATCGTTCTGACGGGTGGAACAGCACTTCTGAGGGGAATCGATCACCTAGTGTCCGAGGCCACCAATCTGCCCGTCCATATCGCAGAAGATCCGCTGGGGGCGGTCGCCGAAGGTACGGGGCGCATCCTTGAAGAATTGGATTTTCTCAAGAGAGTTACCCGCCCTGCCCGACGTTGAGACAATGCACTCTCTCATTTCGCTGGATTATTCATGAGTCGTCTGAATCTCATCTTCCTCCTTCTCTTTGTCGGGCTGGTGACTTGGATTACCTTGTTTCAACCGAACATCGTCTCTTCGATTCAGCGGGGAGCGATGATCGCTGCACGTCCGTTTATCAAGGCTTCTGGAGAGTTGGATAAAACGGCAAATCAGTCTGCCTCCGACTCGCGAGAGAACTCCGCTCAACTCGGCGAGCAACTGCGAGAAGTCGTACTGGAGCGAGATCGACTGAGATTGGAGGCGATGCAGCTCGACGATCTTCTGCGCGAAAACAATCAACTACGGCACGCTCTTCAATACATTCAAAAATCCCCTCTCTCTCTGGTTGCCACACGCGTGCTCAGCCGAAAACCATCGCAATGGTATAATACGATCGTGATTGACAAAGGCAGTGATGCCGGAATCGCAGTCGATTGTCCCGTGATCGTTCCACTGGGAGACGAGGCTGCCCTCGTGGGAAAAATTTCTGAAGTTCTGGGGCCGAAGTCCGCCATCCTACTTCTATTGAGCGATGAGATGTGCCAAGTCTCTGCAAAAATCCAAAATTCGCAAGAACAGGGGATTCTATGTGGTCGGAGAGGTGCTCTCTTTTCTCAGATGAACCTTCGCCTGCGCTATCTGTCGAAGGAGGCGAATGTCGCCGTCGACGCGAAGGTAGAGAGTTCTGGCACCGGAGAGTTATTCCCTCCAGATCTTCTGTTGGGCAAAATCAGTGTAATATCGCATGGGGTAATCGATTCGGAGGCGATCGTGACCCCCGCTATCAATTTCGATGAACTCAGTGATCTCTTTGTCATTTTGCCGACTCCGGACGAAGCAGATCCCCCCGATCAACAGGCACAGCCCAAGCCTGCGCCTCCGAATCAATGAAGCAGCTCCTTTCTATCAGCGGATTGCTTTTTTCCTCCTTCCTGCTCCAAGAATTTCTTCCCGTCTTTGATTGGTCGTATGGAGCACGCCCACTTTTGGTTCACGCATTTTTTCTCTCCGCAGCGGTCGCGATTCCCTTTCCTGCCATGCTTCTTCTCGCAGCAGTGTGTGGATTTCTCTGGGATGCCCGATATTACATTCCGATCTATTCCCATGACTCGCTGATGGGAGCTATCGGACAGGCTGAACTCCCCTTCGGATTTACCATTTTCCTTTTCGCTCTCGCCGGACTTCTGATTCAGGGAGTTCGCCCGTATTTCCGAAAGGGACGGTGGGAACTTCCCGTCTTCATGATAGGACTCTGTACCGGGCTCATTCTCCTTCTCGAATATCTCCTGATCTGCTTTCATCGCGGAACACTGGAGCTATCGCCACAACTCTGGTCAAAATTACTGATGACGTCGCTGTTTTCTGCTCTCCTTGCACCCGTTTTGCTGCTATTATTAGCTTGGCTCGCGGGGCGTCTGCGGTTTCGTACCGCTGGGGACGATTTCAAGCGACGCCACCCTCAAGATGGTGACGCATTATAGAATCAGACTCTACTTTGTAGCCTTACTGGTGATCACGGGCTTCTCCCTGCTCGTGTATCGCCTGTATCATATTCAGGTGATCGAGTTTCCGACGTGGTCCGCTCGCGTGCCCGGAAGCAAATTTGAATCGGTGCGGATTCCGGGGATACGAGGAGAAATTAAGGATAGAAACGGACTAACGCTCGTGGACAGCACTCCCACCTACGAGATGCAAATCGATCTCCATGAGGTTGTCGCGGCCTATCTTCGCTTACACAAATCGCTACCGAAATATGAGTGGAAGCGCTTCGATCGATTCGGGCAGGAGGAAATCAAAACAGAGACGGACATCATCGCCATCGTGGAGGAAACAGTCTTCCCCGGATTGCAAGATCTGGGACTGCTGGCGGATTACAGCACGAATGCCATGCGCATCCACTATCGATCCACTCGTGGGGTCGTTCCGTTCACCTACCGTCGTGATCTGAGCTTCAAAGAATTCGCTCGGTTTGCCGAAAACAATATCGGAGTTCCCGGCGTTACGGTCACACGTTCCGGTCGGCGACGCTATCTCTACGATTCCCTAGCCTGTCACATGCTGGGTTATATGAATCTGGCAGATCCCGATCAGGTATCGCCGGAGAAAAAGCGCGATTTTAACTACTATGTAGGGGATGACTACGGGGTCATGGGGGTGGAAAAGACCATGGATCGCTATCTGCAAGGGAAAGCCGGGAAAGTGGTGATCGAGAAAAACTCGAAAAATAAATTTGTCGGCGAGATCAGTCGCACGGAACCCGAGCCTGGTTCTGATGTCTATCTCACCATCGATGCGCGTCTCCAGATGGTCGTGGAGCTAAGCCTGCGAAAGATTGGCCGTGGAGCTGCTGTGGCCATCGATCCCCGCAATGGAGACGTGTTGGCATTAGCTTCCGTTCCATCCTACAATCCGAACGTCTTTATTCCAGAGGTGAGCCTGAGTGACTGGAAGCGATACACCGAGGATCCGACCAGCCCTATGTTCTGTCGGGCGATTAATCCCTATTCCCCCGGATCGACCGGTAAGATTCCTGTGGCGCTCGCCGGATGTTTATCTGGTTCCTCAAAACGCCGATTCAACTGCGGCGGTGGTGCGCAGTATGGAAATAAATTCATGAAATGTTGGGCTCCGGGTGGTCACGGTACCCTCGATCTCAGTTCAGCGATAAAGGTGAGCTGCAACGGATTTTTCTATCGCTATGCGAACGATACAGGAATTCGAAACATCCAGACTGTCACGAACTTGCTAGGACTCGGACATACGACAGGAATCGAGATGACGGGAGAAAACCCAGGGAATATTCCCAATCCGGAATGGCTTCGGATGCAGGGGTTGGCTTGGAGTGACGCATTTACCGCACTCGTGGCGATCGGCCAAGGAGCAACAGAAGCGTCACCCCTTCAGATGGCATCGGTCGCGGCCTCGGTCGCCAACGGTGGCAAGGTATATCAGCCGCGCCTCGTCCGAAAAGTAGCAGACAGAGACGGAACGATTGTCAAACCAGATGCCCCGATCCTACGAGCCGATCTCACTCGCGAGGGGCTGAAGCCTGAGGACGTCGAACTCGTCAAGCGAGGAATGTGGCGAGTCGTCAACGAGGGCGGCGGTACCGGCGGACGAGCACACTCTGATCTGACAGTAATTTCGGGAAAAACCGGAACCGCCCAGACGGCGAATCCACGTCAGCCTACGAATGCCTGGTTTATCTCCTTCGCTCCGTACGACGTACCCGAGATCGCTGTCTGTGTATTCGTGGAGAATGGAAACTCAGGCGGCGGAGCTGCCTCTCCAATTGCGAAGAATATTATCGATAATTATACGATGCTAGAAAAGGGAGCGAAGATCGAAGTAGCCGCTATGCATGAAGCAATAGGCAATACCGATCGCATCATGAGCGTTGAATTCGACGGACGTGATGTCGCGACGATCGCAAAAGCTGATAATGCTGATTCTGCGGTTGACGTAGCGGCATTCGTTCCCGAATCTCTGCGAGAGCGAAATTTTCGCCCGGTTCAGGGCTTGGCGGAACCTACCATCAAACAAGCCACCGACCACCGTGGGCAGGTCGGACGACTTAATTCTAATTCCGCTCCGAAATTTCGACTTTTCAAATGGTTTAAAAAGAAGCAATGACTTCCCGATCTGAACCGCATTCAATTTTTTTGATCGGAGCGTTCCCACTCCGAGCCACCTCGGCGCAATCTCTCAACTATTCATTTATCCAATATTATGTTTGCCAAACTCCGCAGTCTCTTTGGTTCCAAGAAATTCAATGAAGGCATAAAGATCATTATCAACTGTGAAAAGCTCGAGACGAGAGTCGCTCTCGTAGAGAACGGTTCTGTCGAGGAATACACAGTCGAGCGAAAGAACGATGAAAATATCGTCGGCTCTGTTTACAAGGGAATCGTCCGAAATATCGAGCCAGGTCTGAGCGCGATGTTCGTGGATATCGGGCTTCCGAAAAACGCCTTTCTCCACTTTTGGGATGCGATTCCCGAAGCTCTCGACTCGGGACTGGAGGAGATTCAGCGCACTGGCCGGAAATCGGCTGGCAAAGGTAAGAAACGCATTCAATCGAAAGATATTCCAGATCTGTATCCTGTCGGATCGGAAATCCTCGTGCAAGTCACCAAGGGACCGATCGGGACAAAAGGTCCTCGCGTCACCACCAACATTTCACTACCCGGTCGTTACATGGTTCTTATGCCGCGCAATGACCAACTCGGGATTTCCCGTAAAATCGAAGATCCGAAAGAGCGTGCACGCCTCCGAAAGATCATGAGCGAGAAACTGACAATCCCAGACAAGATGGGGGTCATTCTGCGTACGGTGTCTTCCGGACAAAAGGTGCGCTATTTCGTCCGCGACCTGGCCATTCTGGTCGATCAATGGCGAGAGATCGAAGAGAAAGCGAATGCTCAGAAGGGTGCTAGTTGCGTGTTCAAAGAGCCCGATTTGATCGAGCGCACCGTCCGTGACTTCCTAACGGAGGAAATCGATCAGGTTCTTTGTGATGATGCCGACGCAGTCAAACGAATGCAGGAACTGATCGGAGAGATTTCGCGCCGCTCGCGACGGCGGATTGAACATTATCAAACCCCCGTCCCGATCTTTGAAAAATTAGGGATCCAACGTCAAATTGATGATGCATTCTACCGTCAGGTTTGGCTCCCCAGTGGTGGATATCTCGTGATCGATGAGACGGAGGCGCTCATCGCCATCGACGTAAATACTGGACGTGCGAAGACGCAGGACAAGATG
>JBDHQE010000028.1:0-22892 GCA_039806885.1 Verrucomicrobiales bacterium | reverse complement strand
AGATGTTTCCCAGAGCCTGTATCATCGCGGTATTCGGCTCGAGTCCAGCATCGTTTAGAACTTTCCATCCGGAGGCGAGAGCATCCATTTGGAAGGTGCCGACGAGAGGGCCCACGGCAACCCAAGCGGTTTGTGCTGTTGCCTTGGAACTGAGGAGCTTCTCCATTAGTGGGACGAAGGGGGTCGGGTCAGGAGTCTTCGTATACAAAAGCTGAGATCGACGCTGCTCCAGCCGTGTAGTAATGGGATCAAGGAAATCCTTGTCACGCAGAAACAGAACCCCCTCTTTTGCTACGATCACCCGTGTCTCATTCGGCTTCTCGGGATAGGGCTTGGGATTGGGGAGGCGCACGACCATGCCCGCAGCAGGAGCTACGACGGGAGTTTGATCGA
The DNA here is from genome assembly GCA_039806885.1 of Verrucomicrobiales bacterium. Classification (GTDB taxonomy): domain Bacteria; phylum Verrucomicrobiota; class Verrucomicrobiia; order Verrucomicrobiales; family DEV007; genus Arctic95D-9. The sequence continues at coordinate 22,499 of JBDHQE010000028.1, read as the reverse complement.
GTGTCGCCTTCAGCTTGTCCAATTCTGCGAGTAACTTCTGGTTTTCCTCCCGCTTCTTGTCCCGTTCTGCTTTTTGGTCCGCCAGCTTCTTTTCCAAGTCGGGAATATTTGCCAAAGCCAGATCCGATGCCGTGCGATCCAAAGATTTCAGTTCGTCATTGCTCTTTCGCTGTTCCTGTTCTAGCGCCGCAATCTTTTCCTCAAGCGTCTTCGGATCCTCGATCTGCTTTTTCGCCGACATGATCTTCTGCAGCTCCTCGAGTTGCTCCTGCGTCACGGGAGGCAGATCGCTCATGATCTTTTTCACAGCACTTGCCACCGCGATTCCTACGAGCACGAGAACGATAATGAGCACGCCGACGACGTTTGTCATCGTGTCCATCAGGGCGACGAAGGGAATTTCGAATTCTTCGGCTGGTCTGCGTTTAGCCATGGGAGAAAAAATCAGGGAGCAGGCGTGGGAGGCAGGAGGGGGACTCCTTCGGGAGCGGGCATCGTCCCGAGAAACTGATCGAACATGGAAAGATCGATTTTTCCTCGTCCGGGAGCCGGAAGCTTCGCGATGTCGGACGGAGCGAATTCGCCCGTCTGCTGCGCCCATCCGGCAGCATTGTTGTAGGCACCTAGGCCGTCATCACGGATCAGGAACACGAGTTTCCCGCCTAGCTCTTTCACTTTTTTCAAAAAGGTCTCATAAGAAGTGTCGGCGATAATGACCTCGGGCGCTGAACTAATTTGGGTCTGTTGCTCTTTGTTCCAATACATTACGATCTTACCGCCAGACGCTTCGACGAAGAAATTTTTCGTTCCCGTCGGGGTCCCCGCACCAGCGGGCTGAATGATGACCGGAGGTGGTGTATTCGCTACGAGATTGCGCTTCTTGATCTCGGCGGCCAGTTCTGCGATCTGGGCCTTCATGGTTTTCGCCTCTTGAGTAAAGCCCGTGATCTCAAGCAAGATGTTATCCAATTCTTTTAGTAAATTCTGACTGAGAAGCTTGGACGCATCTGCTTCTGAGACCAGCTTCCGCAGTCTGGCGGCTGTGGCCTTTTTCTCTTCGGTCTCCTTCTCCAGCGTCGCTAGCTTGGTCAGCAGAGGCTGCGCCTGCTCAGCGGCGGCGTCTTCCATTTTCTTCTTTTGGTTCAGGCTCTTATACAGGATCGCGCGATCTACTTCCTCCTGAGTGCGCCCTTCAGTCTGAGATGTCTGAGAAACCGTCAGGAACACGATGATCAGGACCAGCACGCCAATAAGCGAGCATAAAATATCAAGGAAGGGAATCATGAGAATCTCATCACTCCCGTGCCCTCGTCGTCTTGCCATACGCTTGATTCCTGAATTTGCGCAATTCTACCGGATTAACAAAACTGTCATCCCCGACTGAACCAGCCTTTCTTGATCGTTTGGTTGATCACCACCTGCTTTTCTCCGAGGTCGGTTAGGGTTTTGTTCAAGGCTCCAATGCCCTCGGCCAGCGCCCGTGTGTGATCGTTCGCCGTCTTCACTGAATCCGTCGCTGCCTCCTGGAACTCCGTGCGCATTTCCTGCATCGTGGTGACGAACTCTTCGCTCACTCGCTGTTGGTAAATGGCAGCCTGTTGCTGGAAGTTATCCGCATACTGAAGCATCGTCGCCGAGAGAGTATTGAGATCGACCAAGAAATCGTTCTGGGCATTGGCGACTGCCCGAACTAAGTGCTCCATAATCGCCTCCGTATCGCCTCCAGCGAGAGCTGAGCCGTCATTCAGACGTGGGATCAGAACCTCGTTACAGAACGTATCGATGTTATTGGCTCCATCGTCCTCCATTTTGAACATGGAGTTCATCGGGAAGTTCACGAGCATGGCGAAGACTAGACCGACTAGGGTCGCATCGAAAGCTCCCCCTAGACCACTGATCACACCTTTCAGAACCTCGATAATCGCCTTCACATCCTCAAGATTGTCGAAGCTCAGGCTGAGCAGTGCGTGAGACAGACCGAGCACCGTTCCGATGAATCCGAGAATCGGGATCGCCCACAAGAAGGCCTTCACCGGGGTGTAACTGGTCTGAATCCTTCCGGCGTCAATATCGGACTGCACGGACATGAGATGAACGACGTCTCCGGTGCTCTGTTTGATTTCGAAAAGCTCGAGCGCTTTTCTGATTCGGTTGACCATCATGCTGTCACGCAGATTTGCAGGCAGCTTGTAGATATGGTCGATAAATAGTCCTACGTTCTCCGCATTGATCGTGGCTCCAAATTTCATCGGCACGACATCGAGAAGCATTGCTTCGCGCTGCTTTTTGGCCTTGAGAAATTTCATTGCCAAGATCGCGATTGCCCAGAAGAAAAAGAGGGTATTGAGCGCATTCACCGCCAAGTGCCCCTTCCACACCATCGCCAGGTACTGCATGAAGGTGTAGGCGCTGGACGGAGTTCCTGCCGGTGGAGCGAAAAGCATCAGAATGCCGAGGGAGACAACGGTAATCCCCAGTCCGATTCCGAAAGAGACTAACATGCTCACGTTGGTCGGATCCGCTTCTTCCCATCCTCCTCGTGATCCATAATGTTTCTCTACGCTCGAGGGCTTGAATCCCGAATCTCCCTGCGGTTGAGAATTGGATGGCGGGGGAATACGATTTACTCCACTGGGTGTCGGAATGCTGGGTGCCGGGATATTTAATTGAGGAGCACCGGGTTTCTGCCGTGGAGCAGATTCTTCCGCGGGAACCTGCATTTTGGTGCCGCAGCCGGGGCACTTCACGTATTTCCCGGCATGTTCTGCCTCCGCCTTTAAATGCATGCCGCATGATGGGCAACTAAACTCCATATTCGCTTCTTTTTGTTGGGGTGATTCTCAGAGTGTCGATCAGGTTCTCAACGGTGAGTGTAATTCCCTATTCCGTATGATCGTGGGAAAACATCTGCCTAAAAGATCGAATCGGTCTTGTTAAAACCGCCTCAGACCGCCTCTGTGGACAGAAGCGACTGAACAATCATGTTGATTCCAGTCAAGCGCGGCCTTCAAAGATTTTAATGAAATCTCGGAACCGCGAAATTGATCGGGGTCCGAGGGGAAGGTGTCCCACTTCTCACTTTTCGAGGACGGAAATGATAAATGAGTTGTTCAAAATACGCACCGATCTTTGCGCGTTTACCGGTTTCGGATAGACAGTTCTCGTATGGGGAAAGACATCTTGCGCCAGATTCTTCGGCAGATCGATCTGTTGTTCGGTGCCGGATGTGTTCATGATCACTAGGACGACCGCTTCCCGATCCGGCGACTGGTAGATACTGGCATACACGTCCTGCGGCAGCGAAATGAATTTTTGATGCCAATAGGGAATGAATTTCCAATCAGCTCTCAGTCCGGTCGAATCGAGTGCCGCGAAGGCCTTGGCTAGATGATTCCCCGGCATGAAGCTCCACCACAGGGCGGAATCGTGGAGGAATGTCAGGCCGAGGAGGTAGTCCACATGTCGGACCGTGTCGTCGTTCCACTCGTCGGGGGTGATGGACTTTGCACGTTCAAACTGAGCCAAAAATACCGTTCCACAGCCGAGATTATTCTGCATGGAGTACTCCGTGCGAAACTGATCGACGGAGAGGACTTTTTCATATCCTGGATTGTCCTTGCGATCCAGAATCCCGGAGTAGTTTTCGCCATCGACCATCGCATCGACGAAGGAGAAGACAGGGAGGAGAACCTCGCCCGACATGTGATCGAATAAAATCCCGTCTGGATGTCGCTGCTTCAGGAGCGTGTAAATTCGCTTCATCGACTCTCGCAGTCCCAGAATATTGCGCGTGGGTTCGACCGACCCGTCGTGCTGCAGCACTCCTGCACCGTGGTAGATGTTGGTGTCGTCGATAGGGCGGGATACGTCAAAATAAAGTGACTTCGTATGGCTCCGTTCCATCACTTGATCGAAGCCCCAGAGGAAGTAGTCGCGGAGAGAGGGAGATGCTTGACTCACGATCGTCTTTTGGGCGGAGAAGTCGCTCTCGGAATTGGGTGTATATCCCATGGTATCAGGTGCCCACTCATCACCGAATTCTGCAAACCATTTCGTCGCCGTCCCCACCTCACCCGTGAGACGGCTGTAGGCCGACTGCACTAATTCGATGTCATGATAGAGTATTATCCCCGCGTCTGTCTTCAAGTCAGCGCGAGGCTCGACATAGCTTCCTGCGTGATCGACGTTTCCCTTGTAACCCTCGGGAATTTTCCACCAGCTCTGCCACCAGGGCAGCATGGGTTTGATTCCCGGATTGATCTGAATCGCTTCTCTCAGATAGGCAGACGCGGGAGCTGTTCCTCGGAGATCGTTCACGAAAGAACCTGTATTGAGCAAACGCCAGTCGCGGAGTCCTCTGGGGGCTGGCTTGACCGGTGCTGCGATCCAGCCGAGCGAGAAGGCGAGTGGGTGATCGAGGCTCGTAGGTTCGTCCACAATATGAATTCGGATGAGGGCACTGCCATCCTCTTGAGGCAGAATCTCGATGGTGCGACTTCCCTTCCAGGTCGCGACTTGCTCCTGAAAAATCTGAAATCCACCGTCGCCGTTGCCGATCCAGGGCATCTTCATCGCCGGACCTTTCCAGCCGTCCTTCGGCAATGGACCGGTTTCTTTCAGTCGATAGTCATCATAAGGCTTGAATAATTCCGACCATTCTTTTTTTAGGGAAATCTCCAGAGTCAGCGATTTCAACGAGTCTTTTCCCTGATTCTCGACCACAAATTCATTCCAAGTCATACCATCGAATTCCGTGCGGGAAGCACTGCTGATCTGCAAGTCACCGAACTTTTGAGAGCGGAGTGAATCTGCTTGCGCCGCCGATATTTTTCCCCACTTCGATTCGGCTTTGGTCGTGTTGCTTGCTTGAGTCTGGTCTCCTGCTTCGATCACGAATCGCATGGGGGCAGCGAGCATGTCTTTTCCTTGGTTCACAATCTGCACGGGCAGCAGATGCTGCGCGTATTCATGCGTGCGCCCCCAGATGGAGACGGAATCTGCTTTGCTGTCCACTGTAACATCGGTCCATGGGATGGGTGGGGTATCACTGATCCCGAGATGATTTCCGAACCATTCGGGGAGTGGGTTTTTCTGCCAAGAGATGACTTGTTGCTGAACCGTGCTGTTCGCGTCGGCGATTTTCACCTCGATTTCATAGTTTCCTTCTGCCAAGTCTTCGACTGAGATCATCACGGAGTCGCTGAGCGATTTCAGTTTTTTCTGAGAGACTGTGTGAACGACCTTTTCATCCGCGTTTCTGATTTTCGCCTCTAGGTGGAGCGATGAGGGATCGGCATCAGTGAAAAGTTCCCACCCGATACGAATTTTTTGATCGCTCGGATATTTCCATAGCTGAATATGGCCGACCGTATTCTGGATGAAAGGGGTCGCCTGACGGAACAGGGGAGTGTCACCGCGATTTATCTCGACTCCGATCAGTGCTCCGTTCGCCTTTTCCAGCGTTGCTGACAGCTTGACCGATAGATGCTGCCCCGCTTCTAGAGTGACTCTCTTTTCGATGAGTTTTGCATGGCTCACCGTCAGCATTGCGACGATTTCTTGGGTGACATTGGCGGGATTGTGCAAGTCGAGACTAGCCTCCACCGTTCCATCTCGCCCGAATTCGAGCTGATTCAGACGAGTCTGCACTTCCTTTTTCGAGTTGAATCGGAGCGTTCCCATCCCGTTAGGTTCCCAGATGTCGCTTCCGGATCTCAGTTGCTTCCAGACTCGGGCAAAGTTCGCTCGCCAGACGGTTCCGTCTGCAATTTTCTCGACTCCCAGTGACTTGAGTGGAATCGCCAGTTCCACCGTCCATCGATCTACGTCAGGATTTGACTTTGATCGTGCACCGGAGCTCCAAGATACATCTCCGTCAGCAGCGTCGTAGATCGTGTCGATTCCATTGACGAGAATCGTGTATGTTTTGCCTTCCGGGCTGTTTGGCTGGAGTTGGATCAGGAAATGATCATCATTTTCCACGTCTCCATCATTCTTGATCGCATCACGCTTCACCGTGCCGTGCATCACGGTCGCATCTAGATTCTGGCGGGCGGCAGGCGGATTGTCGGATTGGAGGAGTAGATACAGATACTCTTCATCGTGAGCGATGACAGCCTCTGTATTTTGCTCGGAGGCCTTCCGCGTCTGACGATCTACCAAACCCTTGAACCCTGTGGTATCAGGCCATTCGTTGTCACCAATTTGACCATCGAGAGTCAACTCTCCTACGGTGGGGACGACGGAAGAGCGTGAACCCAAGGCCCGGTCACTCAGTCGCCAGTAGTTTTCAGCAATGGTTCCGCCGTCGAGTGCCTTGTCGTAGATCTTGAATTCGTCGATGATTTTGTTGTTCTCCGTCGGAGACAGAATGTTAGTCTGCTGGCCGACAGTGATTTTCTTGATCAATTCCGGCGGCTGAGTCGCTGACAGGCCTACCAGTTGACCATCCAGATACAGATAGGTACCACCTCCTTTTTTCCAAGTCGCCACCCACTGATGCCATTCTTTCTCCGGCACTGTGGGCAGGATCATCTGAATCCAGCTTTCCTCCTTGTTTCGTCGTGAGTAGAGCCACGGAGCAGTTGCCTTGGTGTAGTGATAAAAATACTGGGTGGCACCATTCGATCCGCTTAGGCTCCAAAAGTGTTCGAGATACTTTCCGCCATTCCAATCTGCATTCGATAGGCCCTTCATCCAGAGAGAGATCGTCCATTGCTCTGGAGAAATATTGGTGAGCCCATCGAAGGAAATGCCCGTGTTCTCCGCTCCTGTCAACAGTCCCTTGCCTGAGATCCCATCTGCAAACTGCGGTGCCATTCCCTGAAGCATTTTGACCTGCGATTTCGCGTCGGCCACCGTCGCATGGATCGTTTCATCGAAGGGGAGATGGAAGGTGAGATGCGGCTCGTTAGAGAAACCGCTATTCGAGAAAATTGCAGTCGTTGCCAGGAAAAAGAAGGTCGTCAATTGCTTCATAAATCTGTAACTTCAGGGAAAATGGTCTGCACGAGTTCTCCGATTTCCCCATCGATCACCGGAATCGGATGGAGGATTTGACGCAGAACTCGAGCATTACTCTGTCGAGACAGATCTTTATCGTCCCTGTCTGATGGGATTGTGTTCAGAAAAATCGCCCGACATTCCAATCCAGTTTGTTGGACCGCACGGACAGTCAGCAGCGTGTGATTCAACACTCCGAGTCGGTTCGCTGCTACGATCAACACTGGCAGAGCCAAGGCCATCGCTAGATCGGCCATCGTTCGCTCCCCATCCAGCGGCACTAGCCATCCCCCCGCGCCCTCCACGAGCACGACATCAGTGGCTTTGCGAAGCCGAGAGAAGGTTTGCAGCACTGTTTCAATCTCGACTGCACCGTCCTTCCCTCGCATCGCTGCCGGGGCAAGAGGCTCGGGCAGGGGGTAGGGGTTGATCAGGTCCAGATCGAATTTCGCTCCTGCAGCTTCAGATAGCGCACGAGAATCCTCGCGTCCTCCGCACTCGACCGGCTTCATTCCCACCGCTGAGACTCTCCGTTCGCGTAGTTGTCTCAGCAGGCTAAGCGTAGTCCAAGTTTTTCCCACGCCCGTATCCGTTCCGGTAATGAATAGCCCCTCCCTCTCTCTCATCCTATTTACGATCCTCTCCTCCCGGAATCGGGGCTGAAGTCGTGGGTGTCAGTGGATTCAGGATAGGGTCATCAATCGGAGGAAGGGACGGTGGCCGAGCGCTGGCAGGTATGGTCGTCCCAGGGATAGGAAACCCCTCCTGAGATGAATGGGTGTTCTTCCATATCACGAACCAGATCGCAATCGCGACGATTAGAGAGATGGCCTTCGCGAACCAGTTCTCCAGAAAAAAGTTACTGAGCTTCTCCATCACTTTCCTCCTCTCCAGATGTTCGATTACAAAGAAGCTCATCGAGTCGCTCGCGGAGCATATCATCCTCTAGATCGCGGTCTAGACGTCCGCCCACGGCGATAGAGATCGCGCCTGTCTCCTCCGATATGACGAGAGCGATGGCATCCGATTCCTCCGTGATTCCCATCGCTGCTCTATGTCGAAGCCCGATGCCCTGAATGCCTAACTCGCGCTGAACTAAGGGGAAAACACATCCGGCTCCCACGATTCGTTCATCCGCCAGACGCACGATCATTCCTCCATCGTGCAAGGGCGTTCCCTTGTGAAAAATGGTGTAAACTAACTCGGGCGAAAGGAGGCAATTCATCTCCGTGCCGGTCTCCAGATACTGCTTCAGATCGATGCTGCGCTCGATTGCAATGAGAGCCCCAATTCTTTTCCGAGATAGATAATGAGAAATCTCAATCAGCAGATCGGCGAAACGTTGCCGGGAGTCTGCATTCATTGAGGAGAAAATACGTCGGCTCCCTAGTTCAGCCAGCGCCCTCCGCAACTCGGGTTGAAAGATCACAACGATCGCTACTGCAAGGAATACCGATACATAGCGAAGCAGCCATCCGATTACTTCCAACTTCAAGACGGCTGATATAAAAACCATCCCGATATAAATAATGGATAGCGCTGTGAAGATGCGCGCTCCCCGAGTCGCTCGAAAATAGCGATAGGAATTATATATGATCGCCCAGAGGATGATCACCTCGATCCCCTTCCGCCAGTGGTGGCTGATTAGATCGATGATGTCGATGTTTTTCATGAGGCGGCTTCCGTCCTCGTCGGAATACAAGCAGGCCAGTGTAGCATTCCCGTTAGGATTTTCATCTTCTCAGCACGAGAAAATTTGCCATCCCGAATAAGGAAGGCTATTCGATCCCGTTTTCTTCCAAAAATCTGCGAACAGCGGTGGCATTCGCCGCCACTGGATACTTTACTAGCTGGGTTTCTTTGATTTGCTCCAGCGTAGGTTCCGTCGGAGTGACTCCGAGTGCTTCTCGGATGACAGTCGGGAATTTCGCGGGATGGGCAGTCGCTAGTACTACGCGAGTCGCGTTAGAATTCGTATCCAGGCCCTGGAAGGCACAGGCGGTGTGAGGATCGACGATATAATCATATTTCTCCTTCACATAGCGGATATTCTCAAGGATGTCCGAGTCCGTGCTGCGGGTCGCCACGAAATTGCTCGGATCAAAATTCGGAATGCGGATCGATCCGCTTTTTTGGAAATTCGCCATCGCCTGTTTCGTAGCTTCGGCATTCTTCTCATTATGATAGTAGAGGAAGCGCTCGAAGTTGGAGGCGATCTGGATATCCATGGACGGCGCATGGCTGGGATGCACCGCTTCCGGACGGTATTCTCCTGTGGTGAAGAAGCGATAGAGGATATCATTCTCATTGGTCGCTACCACGAAGCGATCCACAGGCAGGCCCATCTGGTGGACTAGCCAACCGGCGAAGACATTTCCGAAATTCCCGGTCGGGACTGCGAACTCCAGCTCGTCGCCTGCTTCGGGCGGAAGCTGGGTAAAGGCATGGATGTAGTATGCGCACTGGGCCAGAATGCGGACGATATTGATCGAATTCACTGCCGACAGACGCATCTTCTTCGTGAAGGACTCGTCTCCGAACAATTCCTTAATAATCGCTTGGGCGTCGTCAAAAGTTCCCTGAATCGGAATCGGAAAAATATTGTCTGCTCCCGTGCAGGCCATTTGGCGCTCTTGCAGTTCGGAGATTCGCCCTTCCGGATACAGAATGAAAACTCTCGCTCCCTTTTTGCCCGCCAAGCCGTGAATGGCTGCCGCTCCTGTGTCACCGGAAGTCGCTCCGAGAACGTTGATCGGAACACCCGTGCGCTCGACTTGCTCCTGGAAGAGACTCCCGACGAGCTGAAGACCGAAATCCTTGAACGACAGGCTCGGTCCGTGGAATAGTTCGAGGACGAACAGTTTGTCATCCAGTTGGACCAGTGGAGCATTGATCGTATCACTAAAGCTTCCGTAGGCCTGATCGATGATCTCGAATAGGTGATCCGGATCGTGGTCTGTATCAAAGAGGCGGAGGAAATCCCAAGCCATCGCCGCATACGGCATCGCTTCTTCTACGAGGATCGTCTGAGGGAGCAGCGGAAGATGGCGCGGGACATAGAGGCCGCCATCGGGAGCTAGACCGCGTGCGAAGGCCTCATTAAAGCTGACCGGACTGCTGCTTCCTCGGGTAGAGACAAATTCCATGCTAGAAGAGAAACTCGAATATTAAGATAAATTAAACTGTAAAAGGGGAATCTCGCAGCATTTCTTCGTAAAGACAAGCGCACGAGTGATTTCTCGGAACACTTTGAAGCCGCTCAACCGACATCTTCCACTCGCATTAGGATCGGACGCCCGCGGACGCAGTCGAGTAGAGCGATCTGATCCAGTGCGGTCAGGATACGTCGATAAGGTGCATAGTGCAGCATTAGAACGATGGGTGCCGTATCCGCCTCATGTTCCTCCGGCTGAATCACTGACAGGATACCGATCTCATTTTCACCCAGCACAGCCGCGATCCTCGCCAACACCCCTGGCCTATCCTCAGCATCGACGCGCAGGTAGTATTTCGATATGCTGTCTCCGATGGGCAAGGTGTCGCCATAGAGCGAATGCGTCACTAGGCCCGAGCCGGGATTGGGGCGCGTCCACATCGCTGCATCTGCGATGTCGGCGATTACGGAACTAGAAGTCGGATCAGACCCTGCGCCTGAGCCATAGAAAATCGTCTCGCCCACGAGATCACCCTGTACGGCGACAGCATTGAAGACGCCCTTCACCGAGGCGAGTAGGTGCCGGATCGGTAGCAGAGAGGGCTGGACGCGTAGCTCGATTGATCGCGTCTCCGGATGCAATCGAATCACGCCCAGAAGTTTGATCACATAGCCCAGCGTTGCGGCAAAGTTTACGTCCTCGGAGCGAATATTCTCGATCCCCTCGACGTGAATCTGGTCGCACGGCACCCAGCGCCCGTAGCTGAGAGATGCCAAGATGATCGCTTTGTGCGCTGCGTCCCAGCCGCTGATATCCAGTGCCGGATCGGCCTCTGCATAGCCGAGTTCCTGAGCTTCGGCCAGAGCCGTTTCGTAGCTCAACCCTGCCTCGAACATACGTGTCAGAATGTAATTGCAGGTACCATTGATAATTCCTGTGACCGACTGGATATGGTTTGCGATCAGAGATTCCTGCATCGCCTTGATGATGGGAATTCCTCCCGCGACGGCCGCTTCATAGTGGATTGGGCGATCACAGGCCTCGGCGATGGCGAACAGCTCCCGCCCTCGCTCGGCCAGCAGTGCCTTATTTCCTGTGACCACCGATTTTCCTCGTTCCAACGCGCCTTTGATCAAATCGAAGGCCTGATCGGTACCTCCGATTAACTCCACGATGATCGAAATCTCCGCATCGTCGAGAAGATCAGACAGATTTTCGGTGAACAACTCCGTCGGTGCTTCCGCCAGACGTGACTTCTCTCGATTCCTCACCGCGATTCGGGAGATTTCGAGATGATAGCCTGTCCGTTCGCAAAGGAGTTTCCGATTCTTTTCCAAGTTCCGATACACGCCCGCCCCGACGTTACCGAAACCGGCGAGACCGATTTTAAGAGTGGGTGCCGACATCGGCGCTATAAACGGATCACCAGAGCGATTTAGCAAACGGATTCTTTTTCAGAATGGCATGTATCCGGCATTGCGAAATTTCTATGAGCAGATTCTGTGTCCGCAGCATCCGATGAAAATTTCCCGTATTTGTGTCCTGTTCCTTCTCGCTGCGGCATTGCCTTCGATCAGCAAGCTCTCTGCCGAAGATGGATTTATTGAGTTGTTCAACGGAAAGAATCTCGATGGATGGAAGGCTTCGGAGAAGCCCGGCAGCTTTTCAGTCAAAGATGGCGAGTTGGTCGTGAAAGGCCCGAGAGGCCATCTCTTCTACGTCGGTGATGTTCACGGGGGAAAGTTTAAAGACTTCGAGTTGAAAGTCCGTGCGAAAACTTGGCCCGGAGCCAATAGTGGCGTTTATTTTCATACCGAATTCCAGTCTGAAGGCTGGCCGGCTAAGGGATACGAGTGTCAGGTCAACTCGACGCACAAGGATCCCAAGAAAACAGGGAGTCTCTATGGCATCCGCAATATCGTCGTGCTCAAGGAAGGTGAACAGGAACCCAAAGGAGGAATGAACACGATTCGCACGAAGTCTCCTAGCACCGACGGAGAGTGGTTCGACTACCACATCATCGTCAGGGGAAAACATATCGTCATTCAGGTCAATGGAGAGACCACCGTTGACTATACCGAACCCGAGGGCGGTCCCGGAGAAGGCGCTGCCGATGGGCGACGAGTCTCCGAAGGCACCTTCGCCATTCAGGCGCATGATCCGGATAGTGAAGTCCACTATCAGAGCATCGCAGTGAAGCCACTCTGAGGTCAATTGATCGAAAATTTCCACTGACGAGAAAAATCCTTGCCAAAAGAAGATCAGTTTCATTAGGATGAATCCATGCCCTGCGAGTTGCAGAGTGAAAGGTTCATTTTCAGAGTCTGGTCATGTATTTACCCCCTTACCCTTTACTCGTCCTGCTACTAATCGGATTCATCCGCTTCTCCGTATCATCACAGGCAGGAACGATCCAAATCACACAGAAGGAAACCGGGCGCACTCTGGAAATCGAGCCACTCAGCCTCACCGATAACGAGGTCAGTTTTAGTCTCGGTTCGCAGACATACACCGTTCCACTGACAGCACTGGATGATCCCAGTTTCGAACGACTGTCTGCGTGGAAAGCCGAAGAGACGGCGAAGATAAAGGAGAATCTGGGGAAGGTGAATCAGGCGGTTGGACACCCGCTGTTCAGTTCAGATCTGACCCTGTGGGATGAGTCAGCAGAGAGGGTTGCAGAGCGTCTGAAATGGCCCGGTGAGTCAAAAACAGAGGAGACCAGCAGCTATCGACTGTATCCGCGGTTGAACTACGGTTTCCTGAACGCTCACCCGTACAGTTGCGTGCTTTATGGGAACGAGCAGGGAAAGGTGGAGCAATTTTCTCTGGTTTTTGCCAACAAAGGAGACTACGGGAGCGAAGTCGGGGAGGGTGAAGAGCATTTTCAGTCGAAGGGTGAGCTACCTTCTGCCAGCGATCTCAATGGAGCCATCAAACGGGATACTGCTGCCATTGCTCTGGCCTTGAGCGAAGCCTTCGGCACCGCGACCACTCAGCGATATGGAGAAAAGGAGGATCGCCGCACTGCGAAGCGATGGGATTATGCCAGCCACTCCTTCATCCTTTCGGAAATGGAAGGCGAGTATGTCCACCTCCTGATCGTGCCGCCAAGTCTGGCTGACCAAGCTGGAAAGCAGTCTGCGGTATATGATCAGGAGTTGCGTAAAGTTCTTCTGGCCAATGTCAAACACGAGGAGAACGGCGACGTCCTGATTACGAATATCCCCATGGTAAATCAAGGACCGAAGGGATATTGTGCTCCGGCGACCTTTGAGCGAGCGATGCGCTACATGAAAGTCCCCGCTGACATGTATCTGCTCGCGACCGCTGCCACCGCCCCCGGTGGAGGAACGAACACTAGCAAGCTCGCTGAGGACGCAAAGCGGATCATTCGCAGTAAATCTCGTCGAATTAGCGATCTGAATCTAAACGAGAAGCTGACCACCCGAGCGGTCTCACGATACATCGACAAGGGCGTCCCCGTTCTCTGGCAAATGGCTTCGCTCGAGGACTATAACAAACTGGCGAATACTTGGACGGAAGAGCGACAGCAGCAAAGCGACTGGGCTGCCTGGACAGAAAAAGCGAAGTCGACAGGAGAAGAGGTGGGCAAGAAACTGGATCCAAGCGAGAATTTTCATATTTGTATGATTATCGGTTACAACACAGCGACTAATGAGCTCGCAGTGAGTGACTCTTGGGGGCCAAAATACGAATTGCGGTGGGTTCCGCTCGACGTAGCGAAAGCCGTCACCATCGGAGGCGGATTCGTAATCGATTTGTGAAATTGAGCACGAATCGTAGAATTTAGTCGTCCGATATATCGTTAGATCAATTTGTCTGATCCTCGAATTCTATCGTACATCTCCAGCCTCGCTGCGGGAGCTCCATCTTCTGCGGGCCATTCTTCAGCGCTTATCAGTTGCCACTCTCCCGAGGTCTCAAATTCCGGAAAGCGTGGGGCATTTTCATCATCGACTTTCAGTGCGATGCGAGTCAGAATGAGGCGGTCCGTCATCGGCAGTGCTGTAGCGTATGTGTGCGCCCCTCCGCAGACCATCAGTTCTGAGACCCCTGCTCCTCTGGCCAGATCGATCGCCTCCGCTAGGGAGTGTGCGACTCGATGTCCGGAGACATTCGTGCGAAATTCTCGGTCGGACGTCAATACGATGGGTGTCCTATCCTCGAACCATCCGGTCATTTCGCTGTAGGTCTTCCGCCCCACCAGCAGCCACCGTCCCGCAGTGCAAGCGCGAAAGTGCGCCTTGTCACGAGGCAGTTTCCACGGAATTTTGCCTTTAGATGAACCAATAATCCGCTCTTCAGCGAGGGCAGCGATAGAAATCACGAGCATCCTTCACTTTCCTTCATCTTTATTTTCCTGCAACTCTGCCGAGTACTCTGCTCGTGACAAGGCCTGGTGACTCTGATCAATAAGAATTCCTGCTTCACGAGTGGAAAGAGAGTGAGAAATCTCGTCGAATGTGCGAAGAGAATCACGTCATGGAAACAGATTCGCCCCAGAACGACGAAACAGGAGTCCTCAATGGATCGATCCAGCAGATTTTGCTTCGAGCACGACAGGAGGTGGCCAAGGTAATCATCGGTCAGCAGCAAGTGGTCGATCAGTGTCTAATTGCGATTTTTACTGGTCAGCACATCCTTCTCGAAGGCGTGCCTGGCATCGGCAAGACCCTGCTCGTTCGCACTCTCGCTCGCGTGCTGGACAGTGAGTTCTCTCGGATCCAGTTCACTCCCGACCTCATGCCATCGGATATCGTAGGGACGAGAGTCTTCGACTTACGAGAAAATTCCTTTCGATTGGTGAAAGGACCAGTCTTCACCTCCTTTCTACTCGCCGACGAGATCAACCGCGCCCCGGCGAAGACTCAGTCCGCTCTACTCCAGGCCATGCAGGAGCGATCTGTCACCATCGACGGAGAAACGCATCGCCTGCCCGATAGCTTCACTGTCTTTGCCACGCAGAATCCCGCCGAATATGAAGGCACTTATCCATTGCCGGAGGCGCAAAAGGATCGCTTCTTGCTCCGTATTGAGATGGACTACCCCACAGCAGAGGAGGAGCGAGCGCTCGCTGCTTCGCTGCTCAGTGGACAGTCTCCTGAGCTGATTCTCGAACGCGGAGCCGTCAAAACCGTGCTCGCCGAGGCTGAAATCGTGCGGATGCGTGCTGCGCTGGAGACTGTCCGGGTCAGCCAGGATTTGCTGAACTATGCGGTCGAAATCGTGCGCCAGTCTCGTGTGCAGGACAGCATCTTGGTCGGAGCGGGACCGCGAGCGACGCAGGCGCTGCTGCTCTCCAGTCGTGCTCGAGCAGCTCTGGAGGAACGAGATTACGTGATCCCTGATGACATTCGCATGATGGCTGCCGCAGTGCTGGGGCATCGGATCGTGTTGCGACCTGAGTATGAAATCGAGGGAGTAACGCTCCGCGAGGCGGTTGAGAAGATCCTCGAAGGCGTTCCTGTTCCTCGTTAGACTAAATTCGGGAGCACATCTCTCTTACTGTCTGCTGACTCTTTTTGTTCTAGATCATGCGGCCTGTCCCGCACATTTCCCTCCTCTGGCTCGTTGCCTTACTCATCGTGCCTGCCTGCGCTGCCGCCGTGGCGCTGGAAGGTATCGAGTCGCAGATCGCGGTGCTGGTGATCCTGCTCGTGCTAGTCTTCGCTACAGTCGATCTGGCATTGTCGCATCGCTGCCTAGCGAATCTCTCGGTCGAATCTCCCGAACTGCTGCGTTGCACCAAAGGGCGAGAAGTCGTCCTGTCGCTTGTTTTTTTGAATCGGGGATCGCTCCTGAAAAATGTGCGCTATGGCGTGGAAATTCGTTCGGAGTTTCGTTCTGTCGGCCCGCGCATCCTTTTTCTGGAGAGCCTACCCACCGTGACGAGGCAGACGACTGTTTATTCTCTGATCCCTCTACGACGGGGACAGTTCCGGCTGGGACCCGTACAGGTAGAGACGCGGTCGCGTATAGGACTCTGGATGATACGCAGCAGTTTCCCGCTCCCCGTGGAAGTTCGTGTTTACCCCGACCTGAGTACGGAGCGTCGGCGGCTCGCCGCCATATTTCTCATGCGTGGCAATGATGGGATGCGCCTGATGCGACAGCTCGGGAAAGGGCGAGAATTTGAGCAGTTGCGCGACTATCAGCTTGGCGACGATTATGTAGACGTAGATTGGAAGGCGACCGCCCGTCGGCGCCATCCAGTGACACGCACGTATCAGATCGAGCGGACGCAGGAGATATACGTAGTCGTCGATCACTCCCGTCTCAGTGCCCGTGAAATCCGTGTTCCTGCCGATGAGGTTTCGGATCTCCGCAGCTTGGAGGAATCGCAGGGAGGTGAGGAGTTTGTGACCACGCAGTTGGAAAAATTTCTTCACTGTGCTCTCGTCCTCGCCGGTGTCGCTGAGCGTCAGGGCGATTTGTTCGGATTCATCAGCTTCGCGGATCGCGAGGATCGCTTTCTCCGGGCCGGGCGGGGGAAAGGGCATTACAATCTGGTTCGCGATGCTCTCTACACCTTAGAGCCCAGGGCTGTGGCTCCAGATTACGGTCAGATCATGTCTGCCCTGCGAATGCGTCTCTCTCGGCGCGCTCTACTGGTCGTTCTCACGGATCTTACAGACCCACTGGGAGCAGAACAGTTTTTCGAGGCCCTGCCATTGGTGTCTCGGCAGCATCTCGTTCTGGTGAACATGGTTCGTCCCGAGGATGCTTTGCCCATCTTTTCTCCGAAGAACATGCCTGACGCAGACGCCGATATCTATACTCGCCTTGCCGGACATTACCAATGGGCGGATCTTCGCGAAATCGGGCGACAGCTTCGGCGTCTCGGGGCAACTCTGACGCTCCCTGATCAAGAGCAACTCTGCGCCGAGGTCGTATCGCAATATCTCTCTGCCAAGCAACGGCAAATTTTGTGAAAAATGGACAGAGGATGAAAGGGGCCCGGCTTGACGGATTTTAAGCTGCTTTCTGAACCAAGCCCTTGTCTCTCAACTTGTCCTTGCCAAATTGCTCTTTTTCTCGTAGCCTCCCGACTCATCGCCGCTTTTCCGTGTCACGATTTGTGTAAGCAGAGACAAGGATTCCCGTGACGATGGATCGGAATTGATCCTTTCCCTGATTGTAAACAGCTTTTAATCCATACTTTATCTTATGATTCTGAGGCCCCTCTGTATCGCTCTCGCACTTTCGGCTTTCCTTGCGACCTCTTCGCATGGAGCGGCTGCTCTCGGTATTGATACCAATGAATGGGTGAAACCCAGCGCCGAAGCCGTGGGTCAGATCGAAGCCATGGAAAAGGCGATGTCTGCCATGGCCAAGGGTGAGACTCCCTCTCCGACCCTTCAGGAGGCCATCGACAAGCTCCGTGATCTCGCGGAAAACGGAAATGATAAAGACGCTCTTTTTGCAATGGGGATGTTGTCTCAGCAGGGACAAGGGCAGAATGCCATTCCGGAGGCGATGAAATACTACAAGCGGGCGGCTGATCTCGGACAGCTCCAGGCGATGAACAATTATGGCTTTCTTCTCGCGAGTTCGAGCCAAGATTTGGAAAAGTCGAAGGAAGGGCTGAGCTTTATCAAAAAGGCTGCCGATGGGGGACTGAATGCAGCTCGACGAAATATGGCGACCATTTACCTGAATGGTCTGGGGGGAGAAGAGCGCAATCCCGTTGCCTCAGAGGCGCTGCTGCTGGAGGCTGCTAAGGATGGGGATAGTCAGGCACAGTTCGAGCTTTCCCAGTTCTATCTCGGAGCGGGTGGAGCGGAGAAAACGGACGACGATAAGGCTTGGGAATGGCTGAACAAGTCCTCTGACGCGGGGAATCCCAATGCACTGGCGACTCTCGGTTCCATCCTTTTCGATGGAAAGAAATTCGGGGCTCGCCAGATCCCGGCAGATCCAAAGGCAGCGGTCGAAAAGTTCACGAAACTGGCGGATCAGAATGTCCCAGCCGGTCTCCGCACGATGGGTGAACTCTATGCCAACGGCACGGCAGGGGTGACGAAGGATTTCCCCAAAGCGCTCGACTATTTTACGAGAGCTGCTCAAGGGAATGATGCAACAGCACAGTTAATTTTGGCCGGGTATTATGATCGTGGAGTCGATATCGATCCGAATGATGGGAAAGTGGATGTGACCCCGAATGCAGCAGCTGCTCTGGAGCTCTATCGTCTTGCCGCACGGAATCAGGTGCCGTTAGCTCTTTATAATGTGGGCACTTTCTATGAAGAGGGCCGCTCCGTGGACCAGGACCCTGCGAAGGCCTTCGCCAGCTTTCTTCAGGCTGCGGGTGGTGGCTTCGCGCCAGCAATGCACAAAGCGGGCGTTTACTATCTGAACGGAATCGGAACTCTGCGTGATCCCATCGCAGCGGCTGGGTGGTTTTCTAGGGCAGCTGCTCTGGGCTTGCCAGAGGGGATTCTTAGCTTGGGTGTGATGGCGGAATCTGGACTGATTCCGGTGCCGGAGGGCAGCACTCCGGCGAAGGTTGCTGCGGATGCGTATGCGAAGCTGGTATCCGCTCCTCAGGTGAATGCTCCTACACAGTTTGAGGCTCTGCTCCGCTTGGGGGGACTGTATTTTCGCGGAGTTCTCGTAGCTGTTGATCAGCCACCTGCTCCGAACTACGAGACCGCTTACAAATATTTCAAGCGAGCAGCAAATCTTGTTCCTGGAAACGAAGTCGCCGTCAATACCCTGAAGGAAGCAGCGGCGAAGCTGACTCCGGAACAGATTCAGAAACTGGATGCCGCGGCTGCGTCTGAAGCGGCTGCGGTGAAGGCGGCGACACCAGCTACCGCCCCGTCATCGTCCACCGCGCCGAGTCCGTCCCCCACCAGTCAGAATGCTCCCGCGACAGATTCAAAGGCAGGAGCTGCTTCTGCCAAGGATGGGGCGAAGGGAGAGGCGGGAGAGAAGAAGTCCAGCCTCTTTCGCGGATCAGGACGTTAAGCGTGAGACCTGCGGCGAGGCTGATCGATTGATCCCTTTGTCGCAAAAGAGCCGCTCAACCCGGACGCTTGACAAGTGCCCGGGTTTCTTCATTTTCCACTTTTCGGGATTGCCGTATCCGCAATTCCTCATCTCCTTCTGATTTCATTTGTTATCACTATGTCAGCCACAGAAAAACACGACTTCCAGGCAGAAGTCAGCCAAGTTCTCAATATCGTTATCCACTCCCTGTATACAGACCGGGAGATTTTTGTGCGCGAACTGATCTCGAACGCCTCCGATGCTTTGGAGAAAATGCGTCACATCCAGCTCACGGAACCTAATGTGCTTTCGCCAGAGCTAGCCTTGGAAATCCAACTCTCCGCAGACGAAGAGGCTCACACACTCACCATCACAGATCGGGGTCTCGGAATGACTCGCGAGGAATTACATGAAAATCTCGGGACGATTGCACACTCAGGATCGAAGGCCTTTCTTCGAAATCTGGAAGAGGCAGCAAAGAGCGAGAGTGCGCTGATCGGACAATTCGGTGTGGGATTCTACTCCGCGTTCATGGTAGCGGATGAGGTGACTGTTTCCACTCGGTCTTGGAACCCCGGAAGCGAGAGTCTCGTCTGGACGAGTGACGGGAAGACTGGATACGAGATCACACCGTCGGATGAAGAGCTGCCCCGAGGAACCCGCATTACTCTGAAGCTGCGGGAAGAATGTGTCGAGTTTGCGAAGACGGATCGGATTCGTCGGATCATCGAGAGTTACTCGAGCTTTATTCCTTTCCCCGTGCTACTCGGGGAGGAACGGGTAAACAAAGTGGAAGCGATCTGGAGAAAGCGGAAGAGTGAGATCACCGAGGAGGAATACACTGAATTCTATAAGTTCACAGCGAAAGCCTTCGATGCTCCGCGCTACCACATGCATTTCAATGCGGACTCGCCGATTGAACTGAACGCGCTGCTCTTCGTCCCGACCGAGAATACGGAACTCTGGGGCATGGGACAGATGGAACCGGGAGTTTCACTCTACTGTAAAAATGTTCTGATCGACGACAAACCGATGGGGCTTCTTCCTGAGTGGCTGCGGTTCCTACGAGGGGTGATTGACAGTGCCGATATTCCGCTAAATATCAGTCGTGAGTCGATGCAGGACAGCGCTCTCGTGAGAAAGCTGAATCGAGTGGTGACGAAGCGTTTTCTGAAATTTCTCGATGGCGAGGCGCAGAGCGGACCGGATCAATACAAAGAGTTCTACGCGAAGTTTTCTCGCTTTCTTAAGGAGGGAATCGTCACGGATTTCGATCATCGTGAAGGGCTGGCGAAACTACTCCGATTTGAGAGCAGTATGGGCGATGCGGGGGTGATGATTGGCTTTGACGATTACCTTCTGCGTGCGAAGGAGGGACAGGATGCCATTTACTACCTACTCGGACCTGATCGGGCGACAGTGGAGGCGGCACCACACTTGGAGGCGATGAAGGCGCGAGGAATCGAGGTGCTCTTCCTGACCGATTCCGTTGACGAATATCTGCTGCAAGCTCTGCATGAGTTTGAGGGCAAGAAGCTCGTCTCTGCAGCATCGTCCGGAATCGATTTGCCGGATGATGAAACGCTGGAGAAAGCGGGCGAGACCTTGTCGGAGGAGGCGATGACCTCTCTGTGCGACTTCTTCCAAAGTGAGTTTTCGGATCGCCTAGAGAAAGTGACTCCCGGCAAGCGACTGATCAGCAGCCCTGCTGCTGCCTGCCCGCCTGAGCACGGAATGACAGCACACATGCGTCAGATGATGCAGGCGATGAATCCCTCAGAGGCACTCCCGCCGCTCAAGGCAGAGCTGGAGTTGAATCCGCGCCATGCACTCGTCCACGCATTGGTTGCCGCACGCGAGCAGAATCCCGATCTCGCTCGGTTGGCGGCGGAGCAATTGCTCGATCAGGCCTTGCTCGCTGCGGGATTACTGGAGGATCGAGTGGGGCTGGTCAATCGAGGATATCGCCTGATTGAGGCAGCTCTGAGTCAGGGAGAGGCATCGAAAAAATAAATCGAGTTTTTTTGCAACGTTCTTCGAGTTCAGACGTTTTAGAGCGTGGGATTAACTTCCCGAAATCACACTGAAATCATACAATCGAATTCGAATCATCAATGAAAAAGTTCCTCGTAATCGCTGCTGCTATCGCACTCGGCCTTTCTTTCAGTTTTGCTGAAGGAGAAGGTGCCAAGGGTAAGGGAAAAGCTCCCGTTGATCCCGCGAAGAAAGCAGAAGCTCTCATTAAACAGTTGGATAAGGATGGCAACGGTACTCTCTCCAAGGAAGAGTTTGCGGCTGCTCCCTGGGCGGCAAAGGCTAAGGAAAAAGGTGGAGAAGGTGCCATCGACAAAATGTTCGCTTCCCGTGATAAGAACAAGGATGGCCAGCTCGACAAGGATGAACTGGCGGCCCCCCGCGAACATGCTCCTGGAAAGGGCGGTAAAGGTGGTAAAGGTGGAAAGGGCAAGGCTGCGAACTAAGGTAATATTTGGGAAATTCCTTCATGACGCCTAAGTGAGGAAGGAGTTTCTAAGATTCTCAAATTATATAACTCTATCAAAATCTATGAAAAGATTTCTCGTGATTGCAGCTGCTCTTGCGATTGGCCTTTCCATCAGCTTCGCTGAAGGGGATGCCGCGAAAACCAAAGCAAAGGCTGATCCCGCAAAGAGTGCCGAATCGTTTATCAAGAAGAGTGATAAAGACGGTAATGGAACTCTCTCTAAGGAAGAGTTTGCCGCTTCTCCTCGTGGCGTGAGACTCAAAGAAAAGGGTGACGGTGCCGTTGATAAGGCCTTCTCCCATCTCGATAAGAATAAGGACGGTCAGATTTCTAAAGACGAGCTGATTGCCGCTTCACAAAAGGGTGGAAAAGACAAAGCTGCGAAGTAATCACGTTCCTTTTTAAACGAAATCATTCAAAAAACCGTCGCGGGAAACTGCGACGGTTTTTTGCTTCTCGGACCGTATTTTGAGTCGCTGATCGAGCAGCAGATTGATTCTCGAAAAAAGTTGCGAAACTTTCTTTGAGAGTTGGCGTTGAAATCGAGAAAGCGGAGCCTTTTGAGCACTTACTTCGTCCTGCCGTTATTCCCCTAGCACCGATCCGATGAAAAAACTCTTTGTGATTGCAATCCTTCTCATGGCGAGCCTAACCGTTACTTTCGCTCAATCCAAAGGCGGGAAAGGGTTGGGAAAAGGAAAAGCCATTGATCCTGAAAAGCGTGCTGAAGGCATGGTTAAATTACTCGACAAGGACGGGAATGGCACAATCTCGAAGGAAGAGTTCGCAGCGGCACCCTGGGCCGCAAAAATGAAGGAAAAGGG
>JBDHQE010000300.1:0-3819 GCA_039806885.1 Verrucomicrobiales bacterium | reverse complement strand
GCAGATGTGCGTTGGAAAACTTTGATCGCCAAGTGCTCTCGTAGCTTTAGGGTAGTGGCTCCCTTATGCTCTTCCATTTCAGTCAGGACGGCTGCGTAGTCGGCAGGATCGACGACGACAGTGACAGAATCGTGATTCTTGGCAGCAGAACGTAGCATACTGGGGCCGCCGATATCGATCTGTTCGATCGCCTCGGCTCGCGTTACGCCTTCGCGTGCTACTGTCTGTTCGAATGGATATAGATTAACGACGACCAGATCGATGGGCAGGATGTCATTCTCTTTCGCTTCCTGGCAGTGGCTCTGCAGATCCCGGCGATAGAGAAGTCCGCCATGGATCTTCGGATGAAGCGTTTTTACTCGTCCGCTGAGGATCTCCGGAGAGCCGGTGAAGTCAGATACTTCGATGACGGGAATCCCCAATGCTGCGATGTATTTCGCTGTCCCGCCGGTGGATAGGATTTCGACACCATGCTCGTGAAGTCCCTTGGCGAACCCGTCCAATCCTGTCTTGTCAGAAACGGAAAGGAGGGCGCGGGAGATTTTATTATCGGCGTCTGCGGGAAGATCGCTGGATGTGCTCATATCGTGCGGACGATGCGGCTGACCACCTGATGGCGCAAGGTAAAATCTAGCAATTTGACGCTTTGCCTCCCCCTCATCTGATACATCAGGCATACGGGGCAGTCTTTTGACGGTAAAATTGTGACTTGTCAGAATCCCGCTTCTCTCTACGCTCACCGGTATGAGTGCGCTGTCTGAACTTTTGGCTAAAATTGCTGTCGTACGGAAGGAGAAAATCGATGGAGCGTCGGGGGATGACGATCTCGCTGCTCGCCTCGACCTTCTGGCATCACGCGACCCTGATCTGCCTGACTGGCGTGAGTCCATTGCCGATCTGATGAGGATCGTCGGTGCCGACCCAAGTTATGGGGCACGGAAAGCCCTGGCGATTGAGCTGGGATACCCCGAGGAGCGCATTCTGACCCAAGGTTCGGCAGAAATGAATCGTTGGCTCACTGAAGAACTGAAGAAGCATCTCTGACGCCTTATCGTGCGTGAAGCGTGTAAAATGCGGAGGCGCTGAGCAATTTCTCGCCCGATTCAGAGGGCAGATTTAGGCAGACGACGCGGATCACCTGACCGGGTGCAATTTCAGAGCAGCGCAGGACGACCACTTTGCCATCGGATTCGATCATCGGATCAACGGAGATCGCAGTTTCACCGCCTCCGAAGGCAATGGCTTTGGCGGAGAAATTCTCGGCTTTCAGAGCCTCATATCGGTCCACCGAATGACTGAACTCTAACACGATGCCGTCGCTCGCGAGATCGATCCGAACGATGCGATAAGTTTTCGGATCGTCCTGAATCGCGAAGAATCCCTGATCCCCACCGCCCAGCAGCATTCCGGGAGCGAAGGTGGCGAGCGCATAGGGTTCCTTCTCAGTGATTCCGCGCAAGAGAATGGATCCCTGCCAAGCGCCACCAGATTCCGTCGGCGCGATTTCGATGATGCGTTTCGATCCGGGGCAGGCTAGTAGGAGCTTGTCGCGACCATTTTCCTGATAAAATGTCGGATGGATTGGTGTTTGATGATCTGTTAATTCGGCGGGAATGATGAGCGATGGCACTGTCGAGGGAACGGAGGGAGCAGGGGGCGCAGAGGGCGCTGCGGAGGATGTGGAAGGCGCAGAGGGGGCAGAAGTCGGTGCCGACGGAGATTTCGAGTCGTCAGCAGGGGCGTTGAGAGTCGTGAGGGAAAGAAAATAGCCATCGGTGTAGTCTGGCATGTTTAACCGAGCGGCTAGTAGGCGATTGGGAGCAACGGCGAAGCTCTCAATGGGTAGTTGGCTCTCGGTGATGGCCTCTGCACGTCCGGAGGCTGGCGACCAAGCCATCAGGCGTGCTTTCGGTGCATCGTCCTTCCCTAGGGAGTGGGGCGAGAGAGCGAAAAGGATGCGTCCGTATCCATCAGCCACCGGACCCGCTGTGATGGAAACGCCCTCTGTTCGTCCCGGCCAGTCGCGGAGCAAGGCCTGAAAGAAATCCAGATTGGCGTTGTGATCTGTATCGAAAGCTTGCGTCAGTTCGCGTGGCGAGGCAGTAATCAGTGAATAATTCGGTCCCAGAGAAAGTGATGGCAGGGCATTCAGCTTCACGTCGGAATAGAGCTGCCATCCGATTTGACTAAGCCCAGGAGAGAACTTGGCGACGCCGATTTGGCCTCGGTGATTGAGAAAAAATGCGTTGGCTCCGTCGATGGGGAGGATGGCCCGCACTTTCGGCGTTTGATCATTCGGTGGAATCGTGGTGAAGGGCCGCTGCTGAGAGTCCGATGTGGCAGGGAGAGGGGTGCTCTCCGATTGAATAGGTACTGTTGGAGTCGACGCTGATGATGTCTGAGACACCGGGGCCTGAGAAAAGGCGGAGGTGCTCCAGAGCCAGGGGGCGAGACAGAGAAAAATGGCGGAAGATGTTCTCAATTCGAATCAGTGGAATGCGATCCGGACTGCGACGTAGCAGAGGGGAGGAGCGAGTATGTGATCACGACTTCTGAAGTCGCTGTTGAGGGAACGGAGAGGATGCCGTTTTTTACAGTGCCGACGGAGGTGGTGATCCTGTTTTGCCATTGAAGCGGCAGAGAGATCTCCAGTCCTTTCGGGGCATGGGTGACGGAAAATCGCTGCTTTAGCGTCCGTCCTTCGTCCTCCAGCCAGAGCCGCTCTTCGATGTGCAGCAATCCGCACAGATAAAGAAATTCCGGTTGTCCATCGACGATCCTGAATCCGAAGAAGTGGGGCGATCCGCCTCCTCCGATGGTTTTCGAAAGAGGAAACGGCCCCTCTGCCTTGAGCAAATAGGGTTCGGTCGAAGACGATACAGGGTTAGAAGGTGCCTTCTCACTGTTCGGTGCGGCAGGACTCGCACTAGAGGTAGGGGGCGAGGGAGTGGGTGCAGAGGTTTTGGACTGCTGGAGATTGAGGATCCCAATCAGACGGCAGGCTTGCGGATCCCAGAAGACGGCAAAGGGGGCCTCGATCTCGCCGAGAGTGAAGACATCTTCCAGCCCCGAATAAGAACCGTCACTTCGTAGGTAGGGAGTCAGTGCCTCTTTGTCAGTCAGAAAATTTTCAAGATTTCGACGAGAGATGTCCAGCCGTACCGGTTGGCCAGCGTCTGTGCGGATCGAGCCCACCAAGAGAGCAAAAGCGAGTATGTGAGAAAGGAGTTCTGGACAGCGAGGCATCAGGATTACAAACGCATGACGAATGGATACAGTAAGGGAGTCGCGACAAAAGCTCAACAAGACTTCACTTTTTAGAAAGAAAGAATACAATATGCGGAGTCCGCATCAATTCCATTCCGATTCAGCAGTCCTTTGGTTTTGTCTGTTTCAGCACGCTGTGTCTGGATATGGTCCAAGAAACTTGTCGCCATTGAAATGGATCATGTGGACCGGGTCTTCTGCGATCCAGACTTCTGATTCCCATGCGATTTGAGAAAGAAACGATTGCATCGAGCGACGTGTGTTGAAGGCGGTCACGAAAACAAGCCCTGCCGTGGAGTCTGAAAAGAGTTCTTTGAGTTCCTTGCGACGTTTTCCGTCCACTGGACCGGCGCTAGTGACGGCTTCGATGAGCAGGAGCCAGTTTCGCTTCACGCAATGAACGATCACATCAGGCATCTTGGTTGCGCTGTCGAGTGCGATACCCAGCTGGGCAAGGTAGCTCGCCTCGAGGTGTGCGGACGTGTGCCCGGCATGGGCATGAACTAATAAACTGAAATGTGTTTATCGGAATGACTGGAAATAACCGTAGTG
>JBDHQE010000299.1:0-3820 GCA_039806885.1 Verrucomicrobiales bacterium | reverse complement strand
GCATTACGGCAGTGGGACACGATACTCCGCTGGAGCCGGAGATGGTGTATTATTACCATAAGCTCGGACTGATGTCAGGACAGGCTCCGCGTCCGTTCGATCAAGCACGCGATGGGACGGTCTTCGGGGAAGGGGCTGCTGCTCTGGTTCTGGAGCGCGAAAGCGAAGCTCGTGCTCGAGGGGCATCGATTCTGGGAGAATTTCTTGGATTCGGATGCTGCAATGAGGCCATGGGCATCCTAGATCTCGCTCCGGATGGAAATGGAGTGAGCCGGGCGATTGAGATGGCTCTGGAGTCCTCGGGAATTTCAGCATCGGAGGTCGGAGTCATCTGTGCGCACGGAAACGGCAACAGTACCTCTGATCGTACCGAGATTGCAGGAATTCGACGTATCTTCGGGGATCGGATACCACCGATGACGGCGATGAAGTGGTGTTACGGCCACCTGATCGCCGCTTCCGGAATCGTGGACGCTGTGATGATGCTCGAGTCGCTGAAAAATGGAGTAATTCCCGGCATTGCAACCCTCAGGAACGTGGGAACGGATCTAACCCCCTTATCAATCTCATCTGACAGTGTCCAGTCGGAGGCGGAAATCGCCCTGATCCTCTGTCGGGGCTTCGCTGGTGTAGATACGGCACTGCTGATTCGCAGACGATAGGGTCTGATGAAGGGGCCGATTATTTGAGAGATTCAGAGAGGCGAGAGACCTGGACTTATTGTGCCTCGGCCTTGCAGTAACGTATCAGCCCTTCGGCGATCTGCTCGGCAAGAATCTGCTGAAACCATTCGGATGCGCAACGGAGGCTCTCCCAGCGATTCGAAATGAATCCACATTCGACGAGCACCGCCGGACCATGTGTCAATTCTAGGACCTTTAGATGCTTCGGATGAAATCCACGATTTCTTGAGGCAAGGCGATTTCCGAAAGCGTTCTGAATCTGTAGGGACAAAGCCTGTCCTGAAGTGCTTTCCGGCCAGAAAAAGGTCTCCGTTCCCGAGATTGTAGAGTCGGGATGCGCGTTAAAGTGCAGACTGATCAGAATCGCTCCCGGAATGCTGTTCGCAACTTCTGCCCGCTCGGAAAGCTCCACGAATGAGTCGTCGCGTCGTACTAAGACGGACGAAACGCCGCGATCCGTGAGGACGCGTTCCAGTTGAAGCGCCAAAGCCAAGGTCAAATCCTTTTCGACTCGCCCAAAATAGACGGACCCAGGATCCTTGCCGCCATGCCCCGGATCGATTACGATCACCGGAAGATGCTCGGCAGCTGAGATGCTTCTGGACAGAAGGATCATTGAAAAAGTCAGAAGCCAAAGCGCTCGCCACATAGAAAGATTACGAAGAATAGATTATGGAAAGTTCCATGAATATAAAGACTATTCAAATATTTTTAAAAATCTAAATGGCTCAAAAATTGTTAATTGACTGGAAATAAATTTATTAGCCTCAAATAAAATCTAAATAAAATTAAAGAAGAGAGTTAAATTTTAAAAAATTAACTTAAATATCGTTGATATTATAGATAATCTGAAGTTTGTTTTAAAATGGCCCAACCATCCGTCGTATATTTCGCTGTCTCCCTCGCATCTGCACTCCTGTTTCTAATGATATTTCTAATCAAGATTCCGGAGCTGTATCGTGCATTGAAGAGGATGCGGACCCAGATGGCTGCACGCCGAGACCGAAAGGACGAACTGTTGGCAGATCCTGAGCAGATGTTACTGACAGAAGTTCGACTGGAGGGTATTTATCGCTTTGAGAACATCGAGCCTCACTCAAGTCCAGAGTCGTCGGAGATCCATCATCAGACTCCGGCGAGCAGGTCGATGGTTCCGTCTGAGACCTCGATTCCCGAACTCACGGTGTTGGCGAGATAAGCGGCGGCAATCTCCTCGAGTTCTGCGAGCGAGGAAACGGTCCCAAATCTTTGTCGGAGAAATTTTCCACCGCGCAGGCCTCGGGTATAGGCCATCAGGCGGGAACGCATGGATTGCATCGCGTGACGTTCTGAGGGGAATTTTCCCCACTCGATCAGCAGGCGTGTGTGTCGGAGGATGAGTTCCCAGCGCTCCTCATCTGATACAGTGGGAGGAATCGTAGCATTTTCCAGATATTGTCGGGCTTCTCGGAACACCCAGGGAGAACTCATCGCTGCCCGCCCTATCATCACACCTTTGATTCCCGTGGTATTCCGACGATGGGCGACATCGGCACCACTGGAGATATCACCGTTTCCAATGACGGGCACGGAGACGCTGCGGCTGCATTGATCGATGATGTCCCAGTCTGCTTCCCCGGAGTATCCCTGTGCCCGAGTGCGCCCGTGGACGGCGATGGCCTGAATGCCGCAGTCTTCCAGTGTTCGGCAGATTTCGGGACCATTGATATGTGATCGATCCCATCCGATTCGGATTTTCGCAGTTACGGGCACTTGACTGCCCACTGCTTTCACGATCGATGAAGCGACGTGGGCTAGGGTAGGGCAATCCTTGAGAAGAGACGATCCACCATTTTTTGCCACGACCTTTTTCACGGGACAACCGAAGTTGATATCGATGAAGTCCGGCTGCTTCCATTCGATAATACGTAGCGCAGCCTCCCCCATGCGAGGACCGTCGGCTCCGAAGAGTTGCACGCCGACAGGGCGCTGATCGTCATCAAATTCTGTGTAGATGCGCGTTCTCTCATCTGCCTGCATGATGCCTTCCGCTGAGACGAACTCGGTGACCATTACATCGGCGCCCAGTTCTTTACATAAGCGGCGAAAGATTAGGTCCGTCACTCCCGCCATCGGGGCGAGATAAAGCGGAAAGCGTCCATTTTGGAACCAAGGCAGCATAATATTCCCCAATGTAGGGAGAAATCAGACGAGGGCAAATGGCGGACGTCCGATACTGTAATCTCGTCGTATCAGACGAGACTCAAAATTCGGAAGGAGAACCGCCGATCAAAGCCTGGATCGCCACGATGTATTGTGCGAGGCTCTCGCGAGGTCTGATTTCTTGTGATTTGCGAAGCAACTCCAAGCCTTTTTCGTAATCGCTGGCACCGATCCGAATGCGAGCGTGATCGTAGTAGGCATCCGCCGAAGATTCGGGGATGCGCTCCGCCTGCTCCAGCAGCATCTCCGCTTCTGGAGTCTGATTTGATTCGCTACGAAAGCGTGCTAGCAGGATCAGAGCAGCGCCATCGAGCGGTTCGCGCCGCGTCCAGTCCTCTAGGAGCTTTGCCCCGCTGGCCCGATCTCCGGTTTCCAACTCCAGAATCGCCTTGGCGCGAACCATCCGAGATACGAGGCTCTTCTCTCCTTTTTCCAGATCGAATGCTTTACGATAAAAATCAGATTGATCGAGAATTGTGACCATTTCCTTCCCGTGAGTCCAATCCTCGCGAGAGAGGAAGAGTTCGATTCCTTCTAAGGCACGGATCGCGGGAGCAGGTTCGATAGCGGTGAGAGCAGAGCGATAGCGCTCGATCGCCAGATCAGGGAGATCATCCTGCACGCAGAGGTGCGCGAGGGTGAGAGTGGCGTTCGCATCGAGTGTTCCGGTTCGATACACTATTTCCAGATCGGTAATGGCATGCTGATTGTTTTCCAGCGCCATCCAAGCATCAGCCTGGAGTCGCCACAGGTTCATTTCTTCAGGAGTCTGCTTCAACATTCCTTGCACAAGATCTGCGGCTTCACGTGCATGATTCAGCGCCAGTAAAGATTGGGCTTCACCGAGCTTCCATTGCCTCTCATCAGGCTGAGTGAGCTGGGCTAGGCGATAGGCGTCTAGGGCGGCCTGGTGATTGCCCTTTACGGCTCGGGCG
>JBDHQE010000027.1:0-23411 GCA_039806885.1 Verrucomicrobiales bacterium | reverse complement strand
GATGAGTGGAAAATTGACGGAATTCGAATCGTTCCGGGAGCGTGTCGATACGACTTTGCACACGGTGCTGTTTTTGACGATCTGTCTTTCTATCGTGGGCCAGCCGATTCAGACCTACTCGCGAAAATCACGAAAGTCTCTGCCGCGATCGATCCAGTCGAGCTGGTCGCTACGAAACCTCACCTGAAAGCCAGAGAACTCAGTCTGCGAGATTCCTCAATCACCCTGTATGAAAAGGGTAAATCTCTCACTGCCATTCAGGGTGTGGACGCTCGTATCCATTTCGATACGAATCGACTGGGGATTGATCGTCTGTCGGGAGTGATCGGGAACCTGCGCCTCCGGATCGATGGAGCGTATGATCTCGCCTCTAGCGTTTCATCGGGTGCATCGACTCCTTCCGCCCTCTCATGGTCGTCTCTCGCACCTCTCCTGCCCTGGCTGCAAGTCGAGGCTGAGGGAGCACGCCTGCCGACGCTTTCCCTCTCCTTTTCTGGAAAGTCTGGGGCCGCCCCGTCGCTCTCTGTCACGGGGAGTCTGGAGGGCTACGGAGATCTTCGCTGGCGAGGAGTCGCGCTGAAGAGCATAGCGATCAGCGGGGAGTGGGATTCCACCTCAGGGATTCTCCGGATTCCTCACGCCCAAGCAGCATGCGGAGGAGGGATTGTGAGCGCCGTTCTCGGAGTTGATTGGAAAAAGCGCGTTCTGGGAATCGAGCGTCTTGAGTCATCTGCTGATCTCGCTCAAGTGCTTCCTTCATACAATGCCGAATGGAGTCAATACTTCTCTCATCTTCGCTTTGTCGATTCTCCTCTCTTGCGAATCGCCGGGACTCTCTCGCTCGACGATCCGAAGAACGCGACTCTCGAACTGGTTTATACGCACCGCGGGGGCCTGGAAATTCTCTCGGGGGAACGAAAGCTCCCGCTGGAGGATATACGCGGTCGACTCGTCTTGCATAATCAGGGAGTTCTCGAGACGAAAGATCTCGCTGCTAGTCTCTACGGAGGACAGGTGCAGGTCGCGGCTTCCGTCAACTTAGTCCGGGAGGAAATGCCCTTTGTCGGATTTCTGAAAATGGCCAGTGTTCCGGCAGAGTCGATGGCTCCTTGGATGGGCAGAGTGGGAACGGGGCTGACGGGAGGCCTGAACCTCACATACAAGGGCTCAGGCTCTCTGAATCAGGGCTTGAGCCACCTCACTGGAAATGGAAATCTGCTGATCGAAAATGCGGTTGCGGCCAAATTGCCGATTTTCGGACCTGTGCGGACCATGGCCGGACGCTTGGTGCCCATCCTGATAGGCGAAGAGAGAGGGAGTGTCGATGCCAGCTATCAAATCGAGTCAGGAGTCCTGATCACCAGTGATCTGACCCTGCGCAGCGGGAGGCTCAAAATACAGGCGACGGGCAATGTCCCGATGGAGAGTCAGGATGTCACCTTCACCGCCAAAGTCGGACTAGACCCCGGGATCGCTGCGATGATCGGATTAAAAGATCAGGTGATCTATGTCGATGGCAAGGGTCCCATTGATACGCCTGCACTCACACTCAGTCACTTCCCGATTGACTTCGCTCGGGTGGATCTCGGCGGAGTTCTGGGCACCACGTCTGATACGCTGGCCGGACTGAAGGAATTGCTTCCCAAGGAAAATCGATCTTCCGTGCTCGCTGCTCCCGAAGCTGGATCGAAAATTCACATCTTCGCTTCTGTGATGGAGATTCTGAAGGAGAGCGACGAAGCTGAGGCTCCGCAACCAGTCCTGCGAGCGGTACCGAATGAATAGGATTCTCTTCTTGACCCAGATTCTCGTTTCCTGCTTTACTCCCTTTCTATCCTAATTTTACCTTCACCTCATGTCTTCACGATCTTCTCGCCCTCTCGTTCCGCTGCTTAGTATCATGATGTTCCTCCAGCTCTTCGTCTGGGGTGCCTGGTTTGCGACCGCTGGGCAGGCGCTAGGAGCGAATCATCTAACAGATTATATCGGCGGCGTCTATGGGACGGCACCGCTAGGAGCGATTTTCGCCCCTCTCTTCCTTGGGATCGTCGCAGACCGCTTCTTTCCTTCACAAATCGTGATGGCAATTCTCTTCCTTATCGGCGGGGTGCTGCTCTATCTAGCGAATAATGCTGCCCTAGCAGGTAATGGCCCTCTGATGGTCAACTACTGCCTCGGCCACATGCTCTGCTACATGCCCACTCTCGGTCTTAGCAATACGATCACATTTACCCACCTGGACCGCCTAGACTTTCCGAAAATTCGCGTGTGGGGGACGATCGGATGGATCGTCGCCGGGCTTCTGGTCGGCTTCATCGGATGGAGTTCGAAATTACAAATCTTCCAACTCGGTGCCTTTGCTTCAATCGCGCTCGGAGTCTTTTCCTTCTTCCTTCCTCATACACCTGCTCCCGCGAAAGGTCAGAAAATCGACCTTCGCGCCCTATTGATGGTCGATGCGTGGAAGCTCTTGGCCAAACCAGCCTTCCTGATCTTCATGCTCGCCTCTGGTCTGATCTGCATCCCCTTGGCCTACTATTACGGACTGACCGCCAACTACCTGACGAACACTGGATTCGAACAAGCAGCATCGTCGATGACGATCGGGCAGATGTCGGAGATTATCTTCATGCTACTGATCCCCGTTTTCTTTCGCCATCTCGGGGTGAAATGGATGCTTCTTGTCGGGATGCTCGCTTGGGTCGTGCGCTACCTGCTCTTCGCATACGGAGCACCAGATCAGGTGGTCTGGATGCTCTTCCTGGCCATCGCTCTGCACGGAATCTGCTATGACTTTTTCTTCGTTACAGGATTCATGTACACCGATGCCGTCGCTCCGAAGACCGTGCGTAGCCAGGCGCAGAGCCTGCTGGTGTTCATGACTCAGGGAGTGGGCATGTACTTCGGGTATCAGGTGGCTTTTGCCAAGTTCCCCAAGGTCGCCGGATATGGGGAACTCGATCAGGCGATCCAGGCAGCTCATGGCGAGCAGACCTTGAGCTTCGCCCAGAGTCTCGGGAAAATGTTCTCGGTCAAACTACCGGAAGGCATCGATGCCAACCTCGTCTCCACCACCATGGCACAGTGGAAAGAGTTCTGGGTTTTTCCCGCTCTGATGGCGGGAGCGATCACTCTCTTCTTCTTTCTCGGTTTCTGGGACAGAAAGACGAAGATTACAGAGGGAGAAACGGAAGGTTAAACCCGCGCTCGATCCTGTTCTGCCCTCTGTCGAATCATGTGGCGTATTGCTGGCATTTGCTTTGATCATTTCCACATGGGCGATCTCCTGCGCATGGCGCACGAGCACCCGAATGCAGAAATCGTAGGCATCTGTGACGAATGGACCGGTCCCGGTGACCGAATGGCTGAGGCACGGGCGAGTTTTTCCATTCCATCTGACAGGGTATGGTCTAGGACCGAAGACTGTCTGGAGACATCTAGGCCCGATGTGATCATCCTTTGCCCAGCTGCCGCCCGCCATGCCGAGTGGGTAGAGCGAGTCGCCCCGTTTCAGAGCGCCGCAGTGATGGTGGAGAAGCCCTTCGCCAATTCCGTAGCCGAGGCTGATCGCATGGTAACTGCGATGGAGAAATCTAGCGGACGGCTCGCGATCAACTGGCCGCTAGCCTGGCGGCCATCGCATGTGAAATGCCATGAGCTAGTCAGCTCCGGGACTATCGGTGAAATCATCGGCGTCAGCCATTATGGCGGTAACCGCGGTCCACTCTATCACGGTGCCGATAAATCCGAGCACAAACCAACAGACGCTGAAAAATCCGCAAGCTGGTTCTATCGAGAGTCCGAAGGCGGTGGAAGTCTGCGCGACTATTTGGGCTATGGCACCACTCTCACCACTTGGTTCAACGGCGGCCAGCGCCCGAGCGAAGTCATCGCGATGTGGGATCACCATCCGGGCAGTGCTCTGGAGGTGGATGAACACAGCATCGTGATCGCACGCTATGCGGCGGGGCTTTCGAAATTCGAGACTCGCTGGGGTACCCTGTCTGATCCGTGGACTCAGCAGCCGGAACCGCAGTGTGGCTTCGTCATTACCGGCACAGATGGCACGATTTCTAGCTGGGACTATGATGAATATGTCACTCTGCGGACACCAGAGAATCCTGCCGGGGAGAAAATTCCTGCCCCGAAACTCGAACCCCCGATGCAGAATCCCATCGCCTACATCATCGATTGCCTTGAGAAAAAGCGTCCTATCGAAGGCCCCTTGAATCCAGCAATTTCTCGGATCGGACAGGAAATCGTCGACGCTGCCATCGAGAGCGCTCGCTGGAAACGTGCCGTCACGCTTTAACCCGCACCGATCACCGATTTTCTCGCTGTTCTCAGCCCAGAAACGTGCCACAATAGCGCAGTATGCACATCCGAGACATTCTGGGAAAAGACGAGCCAACCTTCTCCTTCGAGTTTTTCCCTCCGAAGACTGCCGAGTCCTCTGAAAGTCTCTACCAGACGATCAGCGAGCTGGAGAGCTATGCTCCGTCCTTTGTCAGCGTCACCTACGGAGCCGGCGGATCTACTCGTGAGCTGACTCACGATCTGGTGGTGCGGCTGAAGAATTCCACATCGCTCGATCCCATCCCCCATCTCACCTGCGTCTGTCATAGCGAGGACGAAATCCGCTCCATCCTAGATCGATACGTTCAGCAGGGGGTCAGCAATATTCTCGCCCTAGGCGGAGATCCTCCCCGCGACAGGGTAGGCTACTCGCGGGAAAACGACGCATTTCAACACGCTGCTGATCTCGTTCGCTTTATCCGACGTTATGCTGAGACAGGTTTTCATCCTGATCCCCGCGGTTTTGGGATTGGAGTCGCCGGGTTCCCAGAAGGTCATCCCGCGACTCCCAATCGGGTAAAAGAAATGGATTATCTGAAAGCGAAGGTGGACGAAGGAGCCGACTATATCGTGACCCAGCTCTTCTTCTGCAACGACGACTTTCATGACTTCCGTGATCGCTGCGACCTAGCGGGTATCCATGTGCCGATCATCGCCGGCATTATGCCCGTGACCTCGCTCAAAGGAATGATGCGTATGGCAGACCTCGCCGCAGGAACGCGCTTCCCCGCGAAACTCATTCGCCAACTGCGTCGGGCCGGAGAGAATCCTAGCTCTGTCGAGCGCGTCGGCATCCACTACGCCACAGAGCAATGCGTCGATCTGCTCGAAAACGAAGTCGCTGGAATCCATCTCTATACACTGAATCAGTCCCATGCCACGCGCGAGATATACGCCAATCTCGGTCTGCGTGCCGCACCGATGATCTGATTCTCCCGTAACCCATGAAACGGCTTCCCTGGCGCTTTGGCCTTTATGTCGTGGTCATTGGATACATGTTCTTCGATCTTAAGGTCTGTCATGGCCCCCTCCATTCCGCCATGCGCAGCCGTCGCGATGACGCGGTAACCGAGGCCCGTTCCCGAGGCTGGGTTGCGCTAGTGAACCTAGAGCCGATCACCCGTGAGCAAGTCGATATGGCCGTCGCCCGTCATCTGTATCAGCGTGGAATCGACGCCACGAGCCTCTCGGAGAAAAACCGCGCTATGATACGGCGTGCTGTTCTCCAGTTGCTCATCGACGAGACTCTCGTCCGCCAGCATGCCGCAGGAGACCGTTTCATCGCTCCGGCCGCCGAGACTGAGGCCTTCGTGCGAGCTTGGAAGGCCGGCTTTTCTTCTCAGGACGAACTGAAAAAACGCGCGGAAGCTCAGGGCTGGACACTCACCACGCTGGATGAAGAATTAAAGCAGATCTGGACGAGAAAACGCTGGCTCGAAAAGCGCATTGAGCCAGGGGTTACCGTGACCGAAGAAGAAGCACGTCAGTGGTTTAACGAAAACCGTCTTGATGAAAACGGCAAAGTTCGCTACGGATTTTACGCTGAAGAAGCAGAAAAACCAGAGACACGTCGCCCGCTCGAATTTGAAGAATTGCGTGATGAAATCATCTCTCACATCGAAGCCGAGAGGACAGCCGAGACCATCCCGATTCTCATGCAAAAACTCAGAAAAGTCGCCAATCTGAGCCTGTTTCCGGAGAATCTCTAGTCCACGCACGGCAACTTCCCAGACATCGGAGAGCTAGAAAATAGCCTGTCCCTTATTCGCTCGTGTCCCCGATTCGCTCGCCTGAAGTCATGCTTTGTCGAGCTTACATCAGACGCCCCATAAACTCCCAGAGCGCGGTCTGCACGTCGCGAAATCCTCGTCCCTGAGGCACGAGCCAAAGTGGCGAGAGGGCGAGTCCGCCCGAGCGAAAATCACAGGGAACGGGGAGGAGATCCAATCCCGCCGAACGCGCTTCTTTCAGCGCCCGAGGAAGATGAGAAGCCGATGTGCAGAGTCCTATGTGTTTCCAATCGGTGTGCTGTTTCAGCAACTCTGCCACATCCCGGAGTTCTTCACGGGTATTGCGCGGTTTTGGCAGCTCGATGATTGCAACCTCGGGGATTCCCATCCCCTGCCAGAGCAGTGAGGTCTCGTGCGAAAGAATGCGATCCGCCCCGCTCTCCGTGATGCTGCGCCCGGTCGTGACCAGAGTTCCGATCATCCCTTCATGATAGAGTGTAACCGGACGCAGGATACGATCACCGTGCAACCCCACGGCGGGCCGCCCGCCGGGGGAGAGATTGGTGCCACCTCCGAGCAGGATGAGAGCATCAAGTCGAGAGGTAGGCTGTTCTTCACCGTAAAACGGTTCTTCCAGTTGATACAGGAGCGCACTCCCCAAGTAAGGACTACCCGCTAGCGTATAAAGAAGCCACAAACCGATGACGAGCGTGCGCCGTCGCTTCGGTAAGCCCGGCCAGAGCATCCACAAGCCTAGCACGATCCAGATGAGCCCCGCCGGCATCAAGAGATGAGCGACGATTTTCATCGCGATCAGCCCACTGCCAGCTGTCAGCGGAAGCAGAGCCAGCAGAAAAAGCCCGCACGCGACAGGCCAGTATCGAATCAAGGTGCGAGTTAAAGCGGGTTTCATCAAGTTCGATGCAGCAGGGAGAAGAGCATGAGTCGATTTCTGTCACCACGCCCCTGTTTGGTCGATCATCTGTATCGATTACTTGCTGAAAACAAAATCTTTTCCTTCGTATCCTACTCGAATTTTATCGCCTTCCTTGAACACGCCGTCCAAGAGGTCCAGACTGAGTGGGTCGAGGATGCGCTGCTGGATCACACGCTTCAGCGGACGAGCACCGTAGGCAGGGTCGTAACCTTCTGTGGAAATGCGATCCAGTGCATCGGGATCGAGCTCCAGCTCCAGTCCCTGCGCTTCCAATCTCTTCGCCACGCGCTGAAGCTGGATTTTCACGATCTGGTGAAT
Source organism: Verrucomicrobiales bacterium (assembly GCA_039806885.1). GTDB lineage: Bacteria > Verrucomicrobiota > Verrucomicrobiia > Verrucomicrobiales > DEV007 > Arctic95D-9. The sequence goes on along the minus strand of JBDHQE010000027.1, from coordinate 16,070 downwards.
GTTCTCCTCATCGAGCCGGTCGAAGATGATGGTCTCGTCGATGCGATTGAGGAATTCCGGGCGAAAGTGTCCACGCAGAGCGGTCAGCACCAGCGCCTCACGCTGCTCGGGATTGCTCTCGGACAGGATATACTCGGAACCAATGTTGCTGGTCATGATGATGACGGTGTTCCGAAAATCGACCGTTCGCCCCTGGCCATCGGTGATGCGACCGTCGTCGAGTACCTGGAGCAAGACGTTAAACACATCCGGGTGAGCCTTTTCCACCTCGTCGAGCAGGACGACGGAGTAGGGCTTGCGGCGGACGGATTCAGAGAGCTGTCCGCCTTCCTCATAGCCGACGTAGCCGGGAGGCGCCCCGATCAGGCGAGAGACGGCGTGCTTCTCCATGTATTCGCTCATATCGATGCGCACCATGGCGTTCTCATCGTCGAAGAGAAACTCGGCGAGAGCACGAGAGAGCTCGGTTTTCCCCACTCCGGTGGGACCGAGGAAAAGGAAAGAACCGATGGGGCGATTCTCATCCTGCAATCCGGCTCGTGCACGGCGGACGGCGTTGGAGACGGCTTGGATCGCCTTCTTCTGACCGATCACCCGAGCCGCGAGACGCTCTTCCATGTGAACGAGCTTCGAGCGTTCCCCCTCCTGCAGTCGCGAGACGGGAATGCCTGTCCAAGCGCTGACCACTTCGGCGATGTCTTCTTCTGTAACTTCCTCTTTGAGCAGACGAGAGACGGACTGCATATCGTGCAGCTTCTTCTCGGCCTCACGCAGTTCCGCCTCCTTCGCAGGCAGGAGGCCGTATTGGATCTCGCTGGCACGACCGAGATTCCCTTGGCGCTGCGTCCGCTCTAGCTCGTTCTTGAGCTGTTCGATCTCTTCCTGGATGGAATTCGCTCCTCCGATGATGCTTTTCTCATTCTGCCACTGTGCGCGGAGAGAGTCAGCCCTTTCCTTCAGATTGGCCATTTCTTTCACGACTTTTTCGAGTCGCTCCTTGCTGGCATCGTCCTTTTCCTTCGAGAGAGCCTGTCGTTCCATTTCCAACTGCATGGCCTCTCGGTCAAGTTGGTCGATTTCGACAGGTAGAGAATCGAGTTCAATTTTCAATCGTGAAGCAGCCTCGTCGATCAGATCGACGGCTTTATCGGGCAAAAATCGATCTGCGATGTAGCGATCACTGAGAGTAGCGGCAGCGACGATCGCAGAATCCTGTATGCGAACGCCGTGGTGAACTTCGTACCGCTCCTTGATTCCACGAAGGATGGCGATGGTATCCTCGACGGAAGGTTCGCCGACCATCACGGGCTGGAATCGACGCTCGAGAGCGGCATCTTTCTCGATGTATTTCCTGTATTCGTCCAGAGTCGTCGCTCCGATGGTGCGAAGTTCGCCTCGGGCGAGCTGGGGCTTGAGCATGTTGGAAGCATCGACGGCTCCCTCGCTGGCTCCGGCTCCGACGATGGTGTGCAGCTCGTCGATGAAGAGAATGATCTCGCCATTGCTATCGACGACTTCTTTGAGGAAAGCCTTCAGTCTGTCCTCGAACTCGCCGCGATACTTGGCTCCGGCGATCATGGAGCCGATGTCCATGGCGATGAGTCGCTTTCCTTTGAGCGAATCCGGTACGTCGCCACTGACGATACGGCGGGCGAGTCCCTCCGCGATGGCCGTCTTCCCGACGCCTGGCTCGCCGATTAGGACAGGATTATTCTTGGTCCGGCGCGAGAGGATTTGCATGACGCGACGAATCTCATGATCACGCCCGATGATGGGATCGATCTTGCCCTGTCGCGCGATGGCAGTCAGGTCGGTTCCATATTTTTCCAGAGATTGGTATTTCCCTTCGGGATCCTGATCGGTCACGCGCTGGGTCCCACGCACGGAGGCGATGGCTTGGAGTAGAGAATTTTCGCTGATTCCGCTCTCACGTAAGAGGGTCTTGAGATCGGCTGAACCCTCTTTGGTCAGGGCGATTAAGACATGCTCGACGCTGAGAAACTCATCTTTCATCGCCGTTTTCTCCTTTTCGGCGGCGTTGAGGACAGCACGGAGGTCGGAACCGAGATAAACTTGTGGAGAGCTGCTCCCTTGGACAGAGGGTAGGCGGTCGAGAATGCGTGAGAGGCCGGTTTCAAGATTCCTCACGTTGACACCCATTTTCTCCAGAATTGGGCGTGTCACACCGTCGGTCTGGCTGAGTAATGCGGAAAAAAGGTGTACGGATGTCAACTCGGAATGATTTTTACTCAAGCCGAGAGACTGGGCAGATTGCAGTGCTTCCTGTAACTTGTGTGTGTATTGATTCGGATCCATAAAATGCGGGTTCCTGAGTGAGTTAAATTTCAGAAAATAGGTGCATCGGTTCGCTTTCTTTGAGGTTCACCCCGCCGTTTTTGTTCAATTTCTGAGAAGTGTTCATACCGAGAACAACCAGTCTTGCCGAATGGTCGAAGTAGCGTGACCTTTGACGATGGATTGCGCAGAAACCGACAGTGAAGAAGTCATTTTGCTCTATTTCGAGGCATTCAATGCGAGAGATCGAGCGGGAATGCTGCGCCTACTCTCTCACGAGCTTGTGCACGAGATCGACGGGTGCGAGTGTGGAGTCGGACTGGAGGCTTTCTCCGAACATTTGTCCCACCGCTTTCGAGAAAAACGGGAAAAAGTGGAGGAACTGGTGGTCATGATCGCCGAGGGTGGACAGCGAGCGGCGGCGGAATTCGTTCTAGCCGCGTCTCATAGCAATCATGTCCATTCTCGAACAGGAGCTTTTTTCGAACTCCGGAATGGTCGGATTACTCGGATGAGCGAATACTCCGCAGATTTAAAATTCAATATGAATTCATTGCTGATTCGCGAAAACTAAACCAAGTTCTACACTGTGTCTGCATCTCCCCTTACTCCCCATCCTGACTGGCAGGCTCTCATCGAAGAGCGGCAAGCGCTGCGCATTCAAATCGCGAATGTTTTTACAGAGTTGCACACGCTGGAGGATTCCCATTCCATCATTCTGACTCACTACGCAACGGCTTTCGGAGTTCTGCTCATTATGCTCCATCAAGCCGAAATCGAAGCCGCTCGTGTAAAGCGTGAAATCGAGTTGGTTCAGAGTTCGATCAATCGAGGGGCAGAATTGGACTACGAGATGATCGTGAGCCAACTGGATTCAGAATTCTCTCAATGGCAGAAGAAGCTCGAGATTGAAGCCGCAGAGATGAACGCGTATCACGGCTTACCTGTCATGATCCTCGATGCCGAGTCGGCTAGGAAGCTGGATGTAATCTTCCGCAAGCTCGTTCGCAAGCTGCATCCTGATCTGTATCCAAATCAGTCGGAGGAAGAGAAGGAGCTGTGGCATCAGTTGACAAAAGCCTATGATCATTCCGATCTGGAGCGCTTGGAAGCATTGAGTGTCCTAGTGCAAAACAAACAGACGGAAGAAGCCCTTCCTGATTCTATGGGTGAACTCAGTAAAGCCATCGCACAGTTGAGGGATCGACTTGAAGCGATGCAGCAGCGCCTGAAAGAACTCAAGGAATGCTGGCCTTATAATCAAGGATCCTTGCTCGCTAACCTTGATGCAGTGAAAGCCCGTCAAAAGGACCTAGCGCGCCGTATCTCCGAACAGGATAAGCTCCTTGAGGATCGTCAAAATATCCTGAATCGTATCCTCGGTCACTAACGGAACGCCACAGGTATATGAGCGAATTCGCGATAACACCCGGCGAAGCCCAGCAGATCGCCCTGCTGCATGCGCATCTCTCGGGTGGCGGCAGTCTCACGGCTCCCTTCGCCCAAGAGATCTTCTTGATCGAAACTCATGTGGCGGGAACCAACTACGTCGAGACTCAAGCGATCGAGCCAGAACTCCAAGCCGATGCGACTTTTATTCTCCGACGTGAGCCGGAGAATGCACACGACGATCTGGCCATCCTCATCCTCACCGAAAGCGGAAAAAAGATGGGCTATATCCCGAAGGATAGAAATGAAATCCTCGCCCGCCTAATGGACGCCGGAAAGTTCCTTTTCGGACGAATGGAATCATCTAATTGGAAAGGAACGTGGCTCTATATCCGCGCCCGAATCTTTCTGAAGGATGTATGAGCCGAGGCTTAGCACTGGAGCAGCAGAAGCCGTTGTTAGAGTGAGCAAAGATCGTCGACGTTCCTGCCATTCCCCACTGTAAATCGTAAGCAGTCGTCAATGTACTGAGCTTATCGGATGCAAGCAGCACAATCTGGCGTACGCTCGCGCTTCACACGAAAATGACGCACAAGCGGCCTAGGACATCGCCTCCGGTCGCCGATGACTCAGCCATCGAAATCCGGGGAGCCAGACAGAATAATCTGAAGGGGATCGACCTCGATATTCCCATAGGAAAACTCGTCGTCGTGACGGGACCGAGTGGATCAGGGAAGTCTAGCCTAGCTTTCCAGACGCTATACGCCGAAGGCCAGCGCCGTTACGTGGAGACATTCTCGCCCTACACACGGCAGTTTTTTGATCGGATGGATAAGCCGCAGGTGGATTCGATTCGCGGCATCCCTCCCGCCATCGCCATCGAGCAGCAAAACGCAGTGAAGACCACTCGGTCAACGGTCGGCACCATCACCGAGATCAATGACTATCTGAAGCTAATATTTCCACGTCTAGCGAAAGGATACGATCCAATCAACGGTGAGGAAATCGTTCCCGATACACCCGAATCGATCCTGCGAAAGACGCTTGATCGCTTCGGAAAGCAGGATTCACTGATGGTGGTCTTTGCCATCGATGCTCCCAAGGGAACGCCTCCAGCAGAGTTTTTCGCCTTCCTCCAAAGTCAGGCTTATCTGCGAGTCTGGATCTATGGTGAGGCCTACCGCACGGACGCTCCGGAGAACTACCAGCGAAAAACTCTGCCCGCCCGAGTCGATGTGATCCAGGACCGAGTCGCTCCCTCACGACGCTCCCGCTTTCTCGAAGCGGTCGAACGGGCACTCGCTCTGGGAAAAGGCGTCGTCAGTATCGTCCATCCAGAATCGGGGGAGCGCGTCTCTTTTTCCCGTAACTGGAGTTCGCCCGAGACGGGAACGGTGCTGAAGCCTCCGACGCCCGGACTTTTCAGCTTCAACCACCCTCTCGGAGCTTGTCCGGTCTGTCGAGGCTTCGGTCGTGTCATCGGCATCGATCTCGACAAAGCGATTCCGGACAAGTCTCTCTCCATCGCCGAGGGGCTGATCCGAGCCTTTCAGGGGGAAGCCTATCACGAGTGCGAGGAGGACCTAGAGCGCTGTGCCCGTCGACGCGGCCTGAGCCTCGTGACACCTTTCGACGAATTGTCACCACAGGATCAACGCTGGATCATCGAGGGAGATGGTGGCGATCCCGATGAGCTGTGGGAAGCCGGTCTCTGGTATGGCCTGCGAGGCTTCTTCGACTGGCTGGAATCACGGGCCTACCGGATGCATGTAAGAGTATTTCTCAGTCGCTATCGCAGTTATACTCTCTGCAAGTCCTGCGGCGGGAGTCGTCTCATCCCGGAGGCTCTGGCATTCCGAATCGGTGAGAAAACTCTCCCCGAACTGTGGCAGATGCCGGTGAGTGATCTGTTCACCTTTTTCCGATCACTGGAGATCGAGGATGCAGACAAAACTGCCACGCTGCTGTATCGGGAGATCACCAGTCGCCTCGGCTATCTTCAGGAAGTAGGACTGGGCTATCTCAGTCTCGACCGTCCGACCCGAACGCTGTCCGGTGGAGAAATCGAGCGAGTGAATCTGACCACTTGTCTCGGTGCCAGTCTCACCAGCACGCTTTTCGTACTCGACGAGCCAACCGTCGGCTTGCATCCGCGCGACGTGGCACAGCTCGTGGCCGTGATGAGACGTTTGCGCGACCTCGGGAACACTCTTGTCGTAGTGGAACACGAGGCCGCCGTCATCCGCGCTGCCGACCACTTGATCGATTTAGGCCCCGGGCGCGGGGCTGGGAGGGGATTTGGTCTATGAGGGAGAAGGCCCAGGCGCTCTGAAGCAAGTTCTCACTGCTGCGAAGGCGCATCCTGCCTCGCTCACGTTAGAATATCTGTCGGGCAGAAAGAATATCCCCATCCCATCGACTCGTCGTCAGCCACGCCACTGGCTGGGAGTGCGCCGTGCAGCTCAGCACAATCTGAAGAAAATCGACGTCGATTTTCCTCTGGGCGTCCTCTGCTGCGTCACCGGAGTTTCTGGATCGGGCAAATCGACGCTCGTGCATTCTGTTTTGTATGGAAATCTACTGGAAGCCCTTGGTGAGGCGACCAGTGAGACAGAGATCGGTCAATGCAAGAGCCTCACCGGCACAGAGCGTGTGCGTGAAGTCGTCCTAGTGGATCAAACGCCACTCGCGCGCACTCCGCGGTCGACTCCAGCAGTGTACACAGGGATTTTCGATACTATTCGCAAACTCTTCGCCGAGTCCCCCGATGGAAAGGCGCGAGGACTGACCCCAGGCTATTTTTCCTTCAATAGCGGCACCGGACGATGCGGTCGCTGCATGGGGAACGGCTTCGAGAAAGTGGAGATGCAATTCCTCAGCGATCTCTTCGTCACCTGTCCCGAGTGTGAAGGACGACGCTATACACGAGAGGCGATGGAGGTCCTCCTAGAGGGCAAGAATATCGACGAAGTCCTGTCGATGACGGGCAGCGAGGCGCTCCTCTGGTTTTCGTCTTTCTCGGGGAAAGGGATCGACTCGATCTGCAGCGGACTGAAACTGCTCGACGATGTGGGGCTCGGTTATTTACGACTTGGACAGCCTCTCAATACCCTCTCCGGCGGAGAAAGTCAGAGACTGAAGCTGGTCGGACGCCTGCTGACGAAACCCGTGCGCGAGCAGAGAGAAAAGCGAACCGCTGTCCTGATTTTCGACGAACCGACAACGGGGCTGCATTTTGACGATACGGCCCGGCTGTTGGAGGTTTTCTCCCGACTTGTCGAAGCCGGAGACTCAGTGATCGTAGTCGAACACAATCTCGACGTGATCGCGAATGCCGATTACGTGATCGACCTTGGCCCAGAAGCCGGAGAAAAAGGAGGCCAAGTCGTGATTCACGGCACGCCCGAACAAATCGCCGCCTGTGCAGAGTCGCGCACAGGTCAGTTTTTGCACGAGCGACTTGCGGAGGGGGCGACAGATCTTGGGAATCTGCTTCGAGAAGCAGCACCGCATTCTGCGAGCGTCGTTTCTCTTCCTTTGAAGAAGCGCAGTGCGTCTCATACCGCTAACGTGATCGAACTTCAGGGAGCGCGGGAGAATAATCTAAAGAACATCTCCGTTTCGATTCCTCGGGATGCGTTCGTCGTCGTCACCGGCTTGAGTGGATCAGGCAAATCAACCTTAGCCTTCGACATCCTCTTCGCCGAAGGCCAGCGCCGCTTTCTCGACAGCATGTCCACTTACGCCCGGCAGTTCGTCGAGCAGATGGAGCGTCCGGACATCGACTCGATTTCAGGGCTGCCGCCGACGGTCGCCATCGAACAGCGCATCTCCCGAGGTGGTGGAAAGTCGACGGTCGCCACCGTCACGGAAGTCTGGCATTTCCTGCGTCTTCTCTACGCGAAACTCGGCTCTCAGTATTCGCCTGACACCGGGAATCTGGTGGAAAAGCAGACGCCAGAAGCCATCTCGGAGCGACTGATCACCGAGGTGGTCCAAAGCAAAAAGAAACTGCGGATCACCGCCCCTCTTATTCGCGCTCGGAAAGGATACCACACCGACGTAGCTGAGTGGGCAGGCAAGCAGGGATTCGACTCTCTCTTGGTCGATGGAGTGATCATCGAGATCAGTAACTTCCAGCGCTTGGAGCGCTATAATGAGCACACAATCGACGTGATCGTCGGTGAAATTTCTTCCCGAACTCCGCGCTCGGAGGTCGCTCGCATCGTCGAACAGGCCTTGCACATCGGCAAGAGAACCCTGCGCGTGCTCTCGCCTGATGGCCAGCTTCATGCAATGAACACCGAGATGGTGGATCCCGACACAGGGCGTTCCTTCGAGGATCTCGATCCGCGCCTGTTTTCCTACAATTCTCCCCACGGGTGGTGTCCCGTCTGCCGAGGTTACGGCACGGTGGAACCGGGGGGGCGAAACAAGCTCGACGAGCGCGATACCGATTCCGTGCTCGATGCCGAACTGCGAGAGGAGCGACGCCGCCTCTCGCCCGAGGAAGGCAGCACGATTCCCTGTTCCGCCTGCGAAGGAACGCGACTCAACGAAATCGCTCGCAACGTGCGGATCGACGACTGGGCCATTACCGATCTCGCCTGCCTTTCCGTGACCCAAGCTCGCGAGATCATCGAAGATTTCTCCTTCTCCGGAACTCAGTCACTGATTTCCCGAGACATTCTCCCCGAGATCGTCCAACGCCTCCGTTTCATGGAGGAAGTCGGACTCGGTTACCTCCAACTCGATCGATCCGCGACAACTCTGAGCGGAGGCGAAAGCCAGCGCATCCGTCTCGCTGCTCAGCTAGGATCGAATCTACGAGGCGTTCTTTATGTGCTCGACGAGCCAACCATCGGCCTGCATCCTCGGGACAACGAAAAGCTGCTCAACACCTTGGCGGGGTTAAAGCAAAACGGGAATTCACTCGTCGTAGTTGAGCATGATGAGGACACTATCCGTCGAGCGGATCATCTCATTGACCTCGGACCAGGGGCCGGAGAAAAGGGCGGAGAAATCGTGTGGCAAGGGAATCCAGCAGAGATTTTTCACACTCTGTCTGATTCGACGAAATCGGGCAAAGCGCCGGATTACTCCGCTACGCCCATCATTGGAAACTCGCCGACCCAACAGGCTCTCGCCCACCCCCTAGTTCACCCGATCAACGGAGCGCGACGTCCGCTGCCCTCCCGCAATGACAAGGCCGGATGGATCACCGTGAAAGGAGCCCGTGCGAACAATCTGAAGAATCTCCTCGTCTCCATCCCGATCGGACGCTTCACCGTGATCACTGGAGTCTCAGGATCGGTGAAGTCGAGCTTCCTTCGACGCGTACTGAAACCCGCCGTAACTGCAGAGCTACATCACACGAAATCGGAGAAGAAGACGCGAGGACAAGGGAAGCACGCGGCAAAGACTTGGGATTCGATCTCTGGAGCCGAGGGAATCGAGGCCGTGTATGAGATTGATCAATCTCCCATTGGTAAAACCTCACGCTCCACCCCGGCCACATATGTGAAGGTCTTTGATGAAATTCGCTCGCTTTTTGCTCTGTTGCCCGAGTCCCGAGCGCGTGGGTACACTGCATCACGCTTCTCCTTCAACACTGAAGGCGGACGCTGCGAAGCTTGCAAAGGCAACGGATCAATTAAGCTGGAGATGAACTTCCTCCCCACTAGCTATGTCGTCTGCGAAGAATGTGAAGGTCGCCGATACAATGCTTCCACACTAGAGGTGACCTATCGCGATCTCTCGATCGCTGACGTGATGGATCTCTCGGTATCAGATGCCTGCGATTTTTTCGCTGATCTTCCTCGCATCGCCCGAACCTTGCAACTCATGCGCGACACCGGCCTAGGCTATCTGAAGCTCGGGCAGCCCAGCCCGCATCTGAGCGGCGGCGAGGCGCAGCGTATCAAACTGGTCACGGAACTCACGAAAGGCGTCGGGCGGGCAACCCAAGCTCGACTTCGACAGAATCGGAAGCCGAAGTCCATTCTTTATCTGATCGAAGAACCCTCCATCGGCCTACACACTGCCGATGTGAAGCGCCTGCTTGACCTCATGCACCGCCTCGTAGATGACGGGCATACGGTCGTCGTCATCGAACACAATCTCGAAATCATGGCAGAGGCCGACTACTTGATTGACATCGGCCCTGAAGCTGGGAATGCCGGTGGAGAGATCGTCGTCGCCGATACACCCGAGAAGGCAGCAAAGTCAAAGCAGAGTCGCACCGCGCCCTTTCTCGCGCAGAAGCTGCATACCTCGCTCACGCCTTCAAAGGCTCATCAGAAACAGAAGCAGTAACTTGCTGTCCCCTACCCCTCACCCCGACGATGCTCTATGCTCTCGGTAACGCGGGAGGTGTGCGTCGCGGCGGGAGAGGAGGAGGAAAGCGCAGATGCGGAGATACGGCTCCTGAGAGAAAGAGCGGATCCGCTCGACTCAGGGCATATACGCGAGCACGCAACGGATCAATGAGGGCCAGTTCAGCGCGATCAGGCGATTTCATCAGACGTTGCTTCTGGAAGGCCAACCGTGTTGCCTGTTTCAGAAGAGTGCGACGCTTCCACGCATTCCCGATCCCATGCGTGAACATGGACAGCGGCCCTCGCTGCCAGAAGTTCGCGGCGTCCAGTGCCTGTTGGGCATATAAAACGCCCGCGTTCACCTCCTCAGCGAGCTGAATGCGAATCCAGCAATTTTCATGATAGAGGCAGAACGCGAAAGTCGTGAAAAACCAAACAACTCCCGCAGCCATCGTGAGAAGATCGATCAGAATATGGGCACCTCCCATCGTGGCAAAGTAATTGTGCAGGGCATGCATGAACATCCCCGCACCCAATCCGAAGATGGGCCAAAGGAATCGCATGAACGGAACGCGGGAAAACTTGCCCAGCGCCATCCCGATGCCAAAGAGTCCCGTGAAGAGAGCGTGCATCATTCCAAAAACGACGGCACGAAGGAAAAAGAGCACGAAGACTCCCCCCAGATTCTCTTCACCAGCCAGATAGAACACATTCTCCACAGCAGCAAAGCCAAAGCCCACCACACTGCCATACACCAGACCATCCAAGACCGAGTCGATCTCCTTGGGAAACAGCAGGAAAATCAGGACGACACCTGCACCTTTCAGCATTTCTTCCGTGAGCGGAGCTAGAAAACTGGCATCGTAGAGCTGGCTGAGCAGTGGGGCCTCGACTCCATCGGGCATCGCTGGAGCTCCGAGGATTAATTGCGAAATTCCGGCAAAAAAAACAGACGGGACGGCACCCCAGGCGAATGCAGCGATGAGGAGAGGCAGCGGCTCCGGCTCCCAGCGATCGAGTCGCCAGATAATCAGCGCATAGATCACCATCGGAACAATCCCGAAGAAAACAGCGGCGAGAAATACCGACATAACGGGCACAGTATAACCGAAAGCCCCCGCTTCTCGTCAATTGATTTTAAAAAAGAATCGAGATTCTTACGCCCGCTTAGTGACCGGGTTCCGGAACCGGAATCGCACGGAGGGGATCAGGCTTTTTCCTAGAAAACCACCTCTTCAGAACAGGGGTTTCGACTCGCTCAGGATCGGAAAGGGCTGCGGGATCGCGCTTCGTCTTGGGCAGGTCTAGCACTCGGGTTTGCTCCCATCCTCCTCCCAGCGCTTTGACTAGTGAAACGGTCGTCACCATCCGCAATCCTGCGACCTGGGCGGCAGCACGATCCATCTCCAAGGCGCTACGATTGGCAGAAATCACATCGAGATAGGGAGTCGTCCCTGCTTGATACTGAGTCCGGGCGAGTCGCGCCGCCTCGCCAGCGCTATTCCGTGCTCGAGTCACGGAGACAGACTGGCGGCTCAGGTGATTGAGAGAGGAAAGGCTGCTTTCCACGTCGGAAACGGCGGTCAAGAACGCCTGCCGATAGTTCGCCAGTGCCTCGTCGTGCTGCGAATGCGCCCGCGAGAGGTTGAAGCGATTCTTGTTTCCCGAAAACAGCGGAACGCGGACTTTCGGCCCCCAGTTCCATAAAACCGAACCGGGAGAAAACAGAATGTCGAAATCACCGCTCTGATACCCCGCGTTTCCAAATAAGGTGACGCTGGGAAAAAATTCAGCCTCGGCGATTCCGATTCGCTCAGTCGCAGCGGCGAGCTGGTGCTCGGACATCGCCACATCAGGTCGGCGCTCCAGTAGATCGCTGGGAAAGCCTGCGGGAACGCGAGGAGGAACCCCGAGCCGTCCACTCTTCGCCAAGGAAAACGATGAGGCATTCGTTCCTACGAGGATTGCAAGGGCGTTTTCGAACTGATCGCGGCGAGATTCGAGAACGGAAATTTCTGCCTCAGCGGCAGCTACCTCTGTCTCGCTCTGCGCCGCTTCGAGATCGTTCGCAGCACCGGCACTGACGCGAGCACGAGCGATTTTCAGCGCTTCGTCACGCCAGGATACTGCGTCGCGGACATAACTGGTTTCCTCGTCGAGGGCACGAATCTGAAAGTAGAGTGACGCTACTTCTGCCTGCACGCCCAGCAGTACGTTCTGCACAGCTGAGGCAGCAGAGAGGGCATCTCGCTCACTACTCTTGACACTGCGTCGCAGTCGCCCCCAAAGATCGATCTCCCAAGAGAAATCGACGAGCGCATTGTAAGCGGCCCCTTCATATTTCATCCCATTGAGTGGAAAGGGAGAAGGCATATTCGCGGATGTTCGCTGTCGCTCGGCAGAGAGCGGCATGCCCAGCACAGGATAGCGGTCCGATTGTGCCATCCGGGCCGTAGTCCGTGCCTGATCAAAGCGAGCCAGAGCCGCTTTCACCTCCTGATTGCAGCTCGTAGCGCGTGCTTCGAGTTCGTTCAGTTTCGTATCGCGAAAGACCTTCCACCATTCGCCCTTCGATAGGTGAGCCGCCGGAACCGCAGATCGCAGCGTCAGATTTTTAAAGCGTTCCGGCACACGACTGTTCGGGCGCTCGTAATCTGGACCCAGTTCGGCGCGTACGGGACCTAGGGCGGCTAAGTGCACCAAGAAGCCCAGTGTCAGGAGGAAGCTATAGGGGAAATGTGTCATCAAGAGGCAGAATCTTGTGCAACGGAGGGAGAAACTGAGTTGGAGGCGATCACTCTGCGCTTTTCTTTACCAATTTTCATCAGCAGATAATAAAAAAGCGGCGTCAGCATCAGGCCGAGGAATGTAACGCCAATCATACCCGAGAAAACAGCGGTGCCCATCGCTCGACGCATTTCGGCACCGGCCCCTGTGGAAATCACCAGCGGGAAGACTCCCGCAATAAAGGCGATAGAGGTCATCAGAATGGGACGTAAACGAAGACGAGAGGCTTCCAGCGCGGAATCGAGAATCGAAAGCCCGTGATCGTGCTTCTCTCGGGCAAACTCCACGATGAGAATCGCGTTTTTACAGGCGAGACCGATCAGAACGATGAAGCCGATCTGAGTGAAAATATTGTTGTCCCCGCCGGACAGATAAACTCCCGCCAAGGCAAAGAGCAGACATAATGGCACGATCAGAATAATGGCGAGAGGCAGTCTCAAGCTCTCATACTGCGCCGCCAGCACCATGAATACCAAGAGGATGCAAAGCGGGTAAATATAGATCGCAGTATTGCCGGCGATGATCTTCTGATAGGTGAGGTCAGTCCATTCGAAGTCAAATCCTGCCGGGAGAACTTTCCTCGCCAGTTCTGTAATCGCCTCTTCTCCCTGTCCAGAACTGAGCGGAGGCATGGCCATTCCATTGAGATCAGCGGCCAGATAGCCATTGTATCGGGTTACGCGATCCGGTCCGAAACTCTCCTTCACCTGAACCAGCGATCCGATCGGCACCATTTCTCCGGCCCTGTTTCGTGTCTTCAGTCTTACAATGTCCGAAGGATCATTGCGAAAACGCTCCTCCGCCTGGGCGACGACCTGATAGGTGCGCCCGAAGCGATTGAAGTCATTCACATACAAACTGCCGAGATTGATCTGAAGCGTCGCGAAAAGATCGGACAAAGGCACGCCCTGCGCCTTCGCCTTTTCACGGTCAACGTCCGCCTCGATCTGGGGTACATTCACCGTATAACCGGAATAAACTTGTGTAAGTTTCCCACTTCCGTATGCCGCACCAATCAGTTTCTGTGTCGCCTGATAGAGAGCTTCGTAACCGTGATCACCTCGATCCTCGACCATGAGCTTGAATCCACCTGTCGTACCGATTCCATTCACTGGCGGAGGCTGCAAGACCATGACCATCGCATCTTGGATTGTAGAAAATTGCGCATTGAGCTGGTTGGCGATGGCCTGTCCGCTTAGCTCAGGCGATTTTCGCTTTTCAAAATCCTCCAATCCGACAAAGACGATTCCGCTGCTGGAACTTACCGTGAAGCCGTGAATGCTGAGGCCAGGGAACGCAGTCGCATCTTTGACTCCCGGATGCTTCAGCGCGATGTCGCTCATCCGACGCATGACTTCATCAGTGCGATCTAGGGAGGCACCCTCGGGCAATTGGGCAAAGCCTACGAGATACTGCTTATCCTGCCCCGGCACGAAGCCCGTCGGCACCATCTGAAACGCCTTACCCGTCGCCCAGACGAGTCCTCCATACAAGACCAGCGCAATCAATCCGAAACGAATAATCCGTCGCACCATCGCGACATACTTATGCGAGGACCATTCGAAAAATCGATTAAATGGACGGAAAAACCAACCGAGAAGGAAGTCGATAGTACGCGAAATCCAGTCTTTTCTCGCATCGTGAGCTTGGAGGAGCAGGGCAGAGAGAGCTGGACTGAGAGTGAGTGAATTGATCGCTGAAATCACGGTCGAGATCGCGATCGTGACCGCAAACTGCTTGTAAAATTGGCCGCTCAGTCCGCTAATAAAAGCGGTGGGAATAAAGACAGCGCACAGCACCAGTGCAGTCGCCACGATGGGACCAGTCACCTCGTGCATCGCGCGTTCCGTCGCAGGGACAGGGGCGAGTCCCTCTCGGATATTTCGTTCCACATTCTCCACCACCACGATGGCATCATCGACCACGATCCCGATCGCGAGGACTAGACCGAACAATGTCAGGTTATTGATCCCGAACCCCAAGGCGTGCATGACGGCGAAAGTTCCGATCAGCGAGACAGGAACCGCCACTAGGGGAATGATCGAGGCCCGCCAGGTCTGCAGGAAGAGCACCACCACTAGCACCACCAAAACGATAGCCTCCAGCAGGGTATGAATTACCGCTTCGATCGACTTGGTCACGAACACCGTGGGATCGTATGCGATATCGAATTCTACTCCCTCCGGGAATTTTTCCTTCAGTTCCGCCATCGTCTGTCGAACTGCGTGGGAAACCGCCAGCGCATTCGCTCCCGGAAGCTGGAAAACACCCATCCCGACAGCCTTGTGATTATTGATCAGGCTGCGCATCGCATATTCGGCACTGCCCATCTCGATTCGAGCTACGTCGCGGAGCTTGAGTTTCTCACCGTGCGTTCCCGTTTTGACGATAATCTCTCCGAATTCTTCCTCGGTGATGAGACGCCCTTTCGCGTTTACCGTCAGCTCGAAGGGAGAGCTGTGCGAAGGCTGCTGCCCGATCGTTCCCGCCGCTACCTGAATGTTCTGTTCCTGAATCGCACCGACGATATCGAGAGCGGTGAGTCCGCGAGCAGCGATCTTATCCGGATCGATCCAGATCCGCATCGCATACTCGCCACCACCGAAAATTTGGACCTGCCCCACTCCAGGAAGGCGAGTCAGCTCGTCCTGAATATTCAGCACTGCATAATTGCGTAGATAAATTTCGTCGTACCGATTATTCGGTGAATACAAATGCACGACCAAGGTCATATCGGGCGAGGATTTCACGGTCGTCACCCCGAATCGACGAACTTCTTCGGGGAGTTTCGGCAGCACTTGAGAGACTCTGTTTTGCACCTGTACTTGTGCGAGGTCGAGATCTGTCCCCACCTTAAAAGTCACGGTTAGCGTCATCACCCCGTCCGCCGTGGCCATCGACGACATGTAAAGCATGTTTTCCACTCCGTTAATCGTCTGTTCCAGAGGAGACGCGACCGTTTCTGCGATGGTCTTTGGGTTCGCCCCCGGATAGGTAGCCATGACGATCACAGTGGGCGGAGCCACCTCAGGATACTCGGCCACCGGTAGCTGGAAGAGGGAGATCCCGCCGAGGATGATAAAGAACAGCGACAGGACCCCTGCAAATACAGGCCGGGTGATAAAGAAATGTGAAAAAGTCATCGTCTCTTCAATTTCACTGAATCACGGTTTCCCAACATTCTGGTCAGCGCCACTCTCAGCCGCTGCGGGAGCTTTTCCGGCAGGAGGTGCCTCAACAGGCTGCACCGGCATTCCCGGTTGCGGAAGGCGGGCCATACCG
>JBDHQE010000298.1:0-3921 GCA_039806885.1 Verrucomicrobiales bacterium | reverse complement strand
TTTCAGGCCGGTTCTTCACCCAGAGGGCGCGACTTCGCTGCAAAGCATGCCGAAGCAACCTTTTCAACGACGCAAAACACCATTCCTGAACTTGCTGAGTTCGCGGCGGACATCCGTCGTCGCGCTGTGAAATTCGGACGCCGCCCGAACGATGTTCTCATCATTCCCGGCATCGTACCCATCGTCGGTTCTACGGAGGCTGAAGCACAGGAAAAATACGAGACAATCAAGAGCTATGTAAGCTACGAAGGCACCCTCGCCCTCCTATCAGGTCATACAGGCGTCGATTTTTCACACTACGATCCCGATGCCTATGTAGAAGATCTGTACACGGACGGATCGCGTGGCTTCCTGCGTCAATATGCAACCGGTTTTACTAGCAAGCGCTGGACAGTACGCGAGGCGGTGAAGCACCACGGGATCGGAATCGGATCGTGGAAGATCGTCGGAACGCCCGAACAAATCGCCGATCAGCTTGAGCGCATGGTAGACGAAGGCGACGTGGACGGATTCAATGTAATTCAAGCTCTATCCCCCGGAACATTGCGCGACTTCGTAGACCATGTGGTCCCGATTTTGCAGGCTCGTGGACGCCATCGTATTGAGTATGAAACCGACACCTTGCGCGAACATCTCTTCGGCAAAGGAAACGCACGACTGGCCCCGACGCATCCGGGCACGCAATTGACTCGCGCTGAAACTGTGGCGCAAGTTGCCTAATCGATCTCTTCAGACGAAACGCGAGTCTCGTCTCATCTGTGTCAGGTTACGCAGCAAAGGGAGGAAGTGCTTCGGCATTTCCTCCCTTCTTTTATGGAATCAACCCTGCTTCACAAGTGGCTGAGCGTCCAAATTACCGAGCATCAACTAATCTTTCTCCGGCGGCTAACACCTCCCAATGAATTCTTCTAATCCCGATGAAGCCAATCCATAAATTCTCTACGACTTGACATTTCTATTCGATCAATTCTATCATGACTCGTCACGACGCTTTGATTCCCAACACGCATCCTTATGAAATCACTCCCGTCTCTGCTTACATTGCTCGCTCTTCTCTGCGGTTCTACATTCTTCCTCGCCGAGGCTCAGGAATTGCGATTGACAACATCGGACGCCAAAGCCCAGTTTGACAAAGCTGACCAGGCTTTAAATGCCGCTTGGAACGCAGCTAAATCAAAGCTTCTCGAAGAAGACTTTGCCCGACTCAAGCTGGACCAGAGAAACTGGCTGATCTACCGGGATAATCTCGCCCGCTCACCCATCTTCGCAGGAGGAGATGGACAGGGTGAACTGGCACTCACTTCTCCCTATTACCTCTCCGCCGCTGCCGCTCTTGAGGAAGAGCGAACGAAATGGGTCCTAGGACTGATCCGCGACTGGGATTGGGATAATGACGAAAACCTTACGGGTGAATGGATCGATAGTTATGGCGGCTCGATCATGATCGTAGAACAGAAAGGAGCGCTGGCATTCGCTCTCGAATGTGCGCGAGGAGCTTCCAGTCACCTAGGCAATCTTCAGGGAACTGCGTATTGGAACTCACCCATCGGTTGGTTCCGAATCAAAGGAGAAGAAAGCGAGGAAGAGACCAATCTCTGCTTTCTACTACGCGAAGATCATCAGCTAGAGATCGTCGGAGCCAATACCGCCCCCTATCACGGAAAGAAAGCCTATTTCGACGGCCACTATGTGAAAATCCGACAACTGAGCGCTGCGGAGCAAAAAGAAGTAATCGAAGGTCGTTATCCATCGAACGAGTAGCTGCTTTTCAACTGAGATACCTTCTGAGACCTTCAGTACGACCGCTGCGCACTCATTTGAGACTCGGCGCACCAGGTACTCCCTTGCTCATCAAGAGCTTCAACTGATCGAGATGGTCGGTGTATACATCCCTAGGCAGGCATTGGTGCTCTTTCATAATCGCATTGGCCATGCCAAGGACCTCGCCCATCATTCCCGTCGTCCGCTGGACACGCACGGTTCCGAGAGCGACGTGAGTCACGCTGATATTCCGTCCAGCCATCATCAGATTGGGTACATTCCGCGAATAAAAACACCGATAGGGAATGGGATACGGTTCAATTTTGACACTTTCAGCCGTGGACTGGAAGGCATCGCAAGCACAAAGAGGCTTTTTCGGGTAGTGCAGATCGATACTCCAAGTCGCCGTCACGGAGGCATCGGGATAAGAAATTCCCTCAACGACATCCTGTTGCCGGAGGACGAAATCACCCATGAGTCGTCTTGATTCGCGCTTCCCGCCAATATAAGCCACCCAGTTGAGCTTTCTCTTCGCGAACTTCTTTCGACGCTCGGGATCATTACTATTCTTAAGTGCGCTCCAGTTTCCAAACACGACACGAAGCGCATAATCGCGTATTTCCTCCATCTGCGTCGCATGATTCAAATGCGCACCGGTTTCCCAATCCCAATCTCCGCGTATGGTTTCCACACAGGTTTCATCCGTGAAGCCAACAGCCCATGGAGTCTCCGGAAAGCTTGACTCTTTCTCCTCCTCTCTCGAATTCCACTGGACGGAGGTTCCCATCACCAGATTATCTTCCACCGAAGGCGCAAGCTCTTCTTCTGTGTCCGACTTCGATTCGCGCCCGATACGGAAATCGGCCTTGGCGAGATAGCCGAGATTGCCGTCTCCCGTGCAATCAGCAAAGATCCTACCGCTCAGCTTCATCTTTTCACCAGTCTGAATATTCTCAGTCAGCAGCGCAGCGATTTTTCCGTCTTTCATCTCGACCCCATTGCCTCGAGTGCTTAGAAAAAGATCGATGTTCTTCTCGGCCAGAACAGCCTCTAACTTCTTGTCATCCTGATAGTTCGATGCGTCGCCCGCATTGTGCTGCTTTTTCTCAGGATGGGACTTGATCACCGCCAGCACTTCCTTGCTATGCTCTAGCTCTGGCTGGCGTTTGGCTTCCCAAAGGTTCCAGTGCCCCACAGGTCCGATTTCTTCGACTAAATTGCCCAGTTCAGGGTAGGGCTTCTTTCGAATCAGGCCCGAGAGTCCCACGCGTACCTCAGAACTGTTATTCCCGCCGAGTATGGGGCGGTCTTGAATCAGGGCCACCTTGCAACCGTAGCGGGCGGCACTGATCGCCGCACAGATTCCAGCCATCCCACCACCCGTAACGATAAGATCGTATCCATCTTTTTCCTTGATCTCACGGTGTCGGAACAATCTCTTTCGCAGAGCTTGTATCTCAGCCAATGAATCTCCTGGCCGAAAGTCGACAGCATTACTCAATAAGATCGCATCACAGCGGCCGTTGAAGCCCGTGAGATCGCGCAGGGCGAGACGATGTTCACCAGCAGCTAAGTCAATACTACCTCCGTCCTGCCAATGCCATTCTGCCCCACTCTCCCCAAAGAGTGTATCCAACTCACGACCATTGATCACGACGTGAAAAATCCCTGGTGATCCGGTGGCATTCATCGCTCCTTTGTGATCATCGCTTTTCCAAGGCCCTACCCAATCGCGAGTGCGTACCCAGATGCGATAACTTCCCCCCTTAACAATCTGAAAAGTGGTGTGAGCGTCTGCCACCTTTTCACCGAGTCCGTGAGCCATGAGATAGGGCGACCCCATCTGATCCATGGATTGCTGATCGATTACCCAAGCTCCGAGATCCGAAAAGCTCTCGGCCTCGATCAGAACCTCCTCGGCATGGACTGTAGAAAGGATGCTCATCAATCCGATAACGATGAAAACACAGGGCTGAACAAAACCTGTCCGTATCGAACCTCTAGCAGAAGAGGGCGCCAACACTCCCTTAATAAGAATTCTTCCTTCACGAAACAGTTTTCGAGTCATCATGGACAAACGAGGATTGAGCGGCTCCCAATAAATCAGGCCAGTGACTAAACTACGATGGTCGGATATGCGAAGAGAGTGTAACCTAAACC
>JBDHQE010000026.1:0-23951 GCA_039806885.1 Verrucomicrobiales bacterium | reverse complement strand
GTTCTGGACTGCGAACGAGTTTCTTTTTCCCGTCTTCCATCTTCCGCACCCCTTTAATCAGCGTCGGCTGACGATAGATCCCATGGTTGGCGATCACCGAACATGCCACAGCCATTTGCATGGGCGTTACAGCGACTTCATAACCCATCACCTGACTGGAAAACGAAGTCGCCGACCATCGATTCGGCGGGATCAGGCGTCCTGCGTTCTCTCCGTTGAGTTCGATCCCGGTCTTCTCACCGAATCCGAACTGTTTCACATACTGGAAAAACACATCCTTGTTCAAAGGGCGAGCTAGGAGATAGGCTCCGATATTGGACGATTTGGCGAATGCCATACGGGCTGTTAGCCTCCCGTAGGGGTGATGATCGTGAAGAGTGAAGCCATCGAGAGTATATTGCCCCATGTGACAATCCACCTCAGTAGACGGAGTCGCCAGCGAGCGATCAAAAACGCCGCTGTAGCCCACGATCTTAAAAGTGGATCCTGGCTGATACACGTCAGAGACGGCTGGGATTTCTCGCAGCGGCTCCTGACCGCGTATTCCTCTCCGGGTGGACAAGTCAAAGTGAGGACGACTCCCCATGGCGAGAATTTCCGAAGTAGCCGGGTCCATGAAGATCGCCGTCACACGAGCCGGGCGAAACTCATCGAGAACAGCGTCCAGTTCACGCTCCAGAACGGTTTGCAGAGCCATATCGATCGTCAGATATACATCGTTCCCCGGCACCGGATCGATTTGCTCTCCTCGAAAGGCGTGGATCTCATGACGACTCCGATCTCGTTCGAAGTATCGCTTCCCATCCTGTCCCTGCATTTCTTCGTCGAATACTTTCTCGATCCCCGAGACTCCCTTTCCATTCTCATCCACGTAGCCGATCACTTGTGTCAGTGTCTGTGGACTAGGATAGTAGCGCTGCTCCCCAGGGACGAGACGCACGCCACTGATTCGGCGCTCTCTTAACTCTTTCTCCAACTGATTCGCGAAATCGTCCTCGAGTCCCTTCGTGACCACCAAGTCGCCCCTGCTTTCCTTCAGACGTCGAGAGAGTTCGTGACGAGGCTGAGAAAGAAGACTGGCAAGAGTCTCAGCGACATACTCCCGGTATTGCGCTGCAATTTCTTCTGGCATCCGCTTGGCATTAATTTCACGGGGAGAAATACCCTCTTTTTTTCCCAGTGCGATGCTCCCCAGCATAGGATCGCGGAGGTGATAGGGATCGACTACCAGAGAATAAACAGTCTGACTCCGAGCCAGCATCTCTCCTGAGCGATCATAGATGCGCCCGCGACTGCCAGGCAGCGTCATAACGCCCTCGTAATGCGAACGTGCAGCGCTCGCCAGCTTTTCCCCCTCGCAGATCTCGATATACGCGAGTCTGGCGCTGAGCATAGACAGCGTCAGCGTCAGCAAACCGCAGGCGACGATCAGCCTAGTTTTCATTCGGGTGTCCATGTGCCCTCCTTTTTTCCGAGGCCATCTGACGGAGATGGCGGCGTGATTTCGATCACTTTGCTCATATCAATTCCCGCCAGATCACTCTGCACCCATCGAAGTCGCCGTGATAGCTCCTGCCTGTCTCTCACCGCCGCGATCCGAAGTTCCCACAGCTCAATCTGCTGATTCAGTGCCTGAATCTCGTGCTCGACTTTACTGATCTTGTCCCCCTCCATCACATGGGAATTGCGCATGTAAACGAATCCAACGCCCGTAGCCAGCACCCCTCCTCCGGCGATGAAGAGCCGCAGCACTGTCCCCAAGCCAATCCCGTTTTTGTATCGATTCCGTCTTTCCATTGGATCAAAGCCGGACCGCGACTCTCAAACGAGCGCTTCGAGCACGTGGATTCTGATTGATTTCTCCCTCATCTGGAACCAGCGATTTCCGCCGAGGCAAATGATAGACATACTCTGGATTTCGCATCGGTTGCGACCACTCGGGGCGGTCGATCAGTTCTTGGCTATGATGATGCAGAAACTGTTTGACGATCCTGTCCTCCAGCGAATGGAAGGTGAGGATTCCCAGCACACCTCCCGGATTCAGCAGGTGCACTGACTTCGCCAAAGCCGTTTCAAGGACTTCCAACTCACGATTGACCGCGATCCGAATCGCCTGAAACACGCGAGTCGCCGGATGTTTCCCCGACACGCGAGGCACGACGCGGGCCACGAGATCTGCGAGTTCCGTCGTAGTCCGGAGCGGTGCAGAGTTCCGAACCTTTACGATCTCTCGTGCGATGCGCTTCGCTTGACGCTCTTCGCCATAATCACGGAAAATCCGCACCAGCTCCTCATCGCTCCACTCATTGACCACCTCAAAGGCAGAAAGCTCAACCCTGTCGTCCATGCGCATATCCAGCGGTCCTTCTTCGCGAAAGGAGAATCCCCTAGCTGCATGATCGAGCTGCCGTGAAGAGACGCCTAAATCCAGAAGAATTCCATCCACCTGACTGATTCCATGCCGAGCGAGTAACTCGTCCATCTCGCTGAAATTGCCTCGCACAGGGAGAAATGCGTCTCCGTAGGAGGCTAGTCGATGCACCGCGTAGTCCAGAGCCGCGCCATCCTGATCGCAGCCGATCACATGCGCTCCCTTGCGAAGAAGCAGTTCCGTGTGTCCGCCACCCCCCAAAGTGCCGTCAAAGAATTGCTTGCCCGGCGCTGGTTTCATCGCCTCGAGAATCTCCCGAGACATGATGGGATCGTGGTAAAAGTCCATGGGCTTCACTATCCTGCTAGAAAATCGAGAGTTTCCGCTCCATTCGCCTTCCATTCGTTGCGCTTGTGCAGTATGCCCGAGCCCTGCCACCTGTCGCAGAGCAGGAGAAATGGAGCGAGAGTCTGTGGCGATTCGCCCATTGAAGGAATCGAGCCATGGCTTGAGAGGAATAATCATCCGGTAAAAGGCAAACTGAGGGATTGACGTTCTTGGGGTTGAAGAGAACCGGAGGAGAGAGTTAAGATTCTATTTTCTTTTCAATTAATTATATTATCTAAATTTACTATTAATCAAGACGAAATAATCGAAATGTGTATAAACCTTAGAATTTTGGGATACGCTTAATTCCTCTGAAAGCTTACGACAAAAAAAGACCGCCTTTCGGCGGTCCTTTTGATGCCTAGAGATCGGAGTCTCCTCCGACCAATCAAAATTTAGAATTAATAGCGGTATTGAGGCTGGGGCTGAGGACCATAATACTGCTGCTGCTTGTTTTCCTGCGAAGATCCGATGGCAGCACCACCGAGACCACCGATCGCACCACCAATCAGAGCACCTTTTCCGCGCTTTCCATCCTTGGATACCAGAGCACCAATCCCGGCACCCGCAGCAGCACCAGTGGTCGCACCTTGTTGTGTCGGAGTACAGCCTACGAAGGCGAAGGAGAAAGCAGCAAACAGAGAGAGAAGGAACGGGATTTTCATAAGTGTCAGAATTTTAAGTTTAATTAAATAATCCTGCAAGCAAAAATTCATAGAATTTTCTCTCTACTGGCCAAGTCGAAACAATCCGCTATTTTCATCGCATGTCCTACCGTATTTTTCGAACCAGCGACGCCATTCTTATTGAAGATTCTACTCAGCCGGAATCCCTACGCCAGGTTTCTGGTTTCTCTTTCGACACCCTCTTCACCTCATCCGATCCCCTCAACTACGTTCGAGAGATCTGGATTGCTGCCTCACCGAGGGAAGCACCATTGAACCCGGTAAGCACGATCCTCTTACCCCCTCTCGGACAACAGGAAGTCTGGGCTGCAGGAGTCACCTATTTCCGCAGTCGCACAGCCCGCATGGAGGAGGCGGAAGTCGCAGGAGGTGACAGCTTCTACGACAGAGTCTATCACGCAGCCCGCCCTGAACTCTTCTTCAAAGCGACGGCACCGCGAGTTCGCGGGCATTTGGCAAAGGTCGGGATTCGCTCCGATTCCACCTGGGATGTGCCGGAACCGGAGTTTACGCTAGCCATCAGTGCTGATGGTAAAATTTTCGGCTACACCGTCGGCAACGACATGAGTTCGCGCTCGATCGAGGGCGAAAATCCGCTCTACCTGCCTCAGGCGAAAAGCTACATCGGCTCAGCCGCGCTCGGCCCCTGCCTTGTCGTCGGAGAGCTCCCCCCGCCCGAAACCACTGTCAGCATCGTGATCACACGTGACAATCAGCCCGCTTTTGTCGGAGAAACGACGCTTTCTCAGATGAAAAGAGGTTTCACGGAGCTTGCCGAGTGGCTGTTCCGGTGCAACCATTTTCCCATCGGTGTTTGCCTCATGACGGGTACCGGTATCGTTCCAGAGGGCGACTTCACTCTGCGCGAGGGAGATCAGATCGCGATCTCTATCGGCGAGGCGGGGACTCTCCTGAATACAGTGGAAACGGTCTGACCTACACTTTATCTCCTCATCCTCAGAACAGCCTCTTGCCCTCCCATGAATCCCCTACTCGACTCCGGCGACGACTCCATCTACACCATCCGGACCAAGTCTCCAGGGCCGCGAGGAATCCTGCCTTTCACGAAGGAACAGCTTGCTCATGATCCCAGCGGAAACCTCTTCGGCTGGACACAAAATGTCGGCATGGGCTGGCCCGCAGACAAAGTAGGAGGAGGTGACTTTTTGATTCTCAGTACGCAGGGTGGCATCCGACAGCCCGACGGAAAACCCATCGCCCTCGGCTATCACTCCGGACACTTCGAAGTTGGGATACTGATGGAGGAAGCCGCGAAAACCATCGCGTCGCTCGGCGGGGTTCCCTTCGCCGGGTTCGTCAGCGATCCCTGCGATGGGCGCACTCAGGGCACAGATGGGATGATGGACTCCCTCGCCTATCGAAACGATGCGTCGCTCGTGATGCGTCGTCTGGTCCGATCTCTGCCGACGCGCAAGGGTCTCATGGGCGTTGCCACTTGTGATAAGGGCTTGCCTGCGATGATGATGACTCTGGCGGCACAACATGAGCTCTCGACCATTCTTGTGCCCGGTGGAGTCATGCTGCTGAGCGAGGATACGGATGAAAATATGGGGAGCATCCAGACCATCGGAGCTCGCTATGCTCTAGGTCTCATCGATTATCATGAAGCAGCTCAAGCCGGATGCCGCACCTGTGCCACCCCCGGCGGCGGATGTCAGTTTCTCGGCACTGCCGCCACCAGTCAGGTGATCGGAGAAGCGCTGGGACTATCTCTTCCTCATTCTGCTCTGGCTCCTTCCGGATCGGATATATGGAAGGACATGGCTCGTCGCTCCGCAGCCGCCCTCGTGACTCTACAAAAGCGCGGCATCACTACGAAGGATATCCTGACCGAAGATTCCTTTGAGAACGCTCTAGTTCTGCACGCCGCTTTTGGAGGATCAACCAATCTCATCATGCACCTACCCGCCATCGCTCATCAGGCAGGCGTGCGACGCCCCACCGTCGATGACTGGCGACGAGTCAACGCAGAGATTCCACGCATCGTCGATGCACTGCCAAATGGTCCCCAGCATTTTGCCACCGTTCAAGTTTTCCTCGCGGGAGGCGTGCCCGAGGTGATGCTACACCTGCGCGATGCTGGACTGCTGCGACTCGACGCGCTCACTGTCTCCGGTCAGACACTGGGAGAAAACCTCGAATGGTGGGAAAAATCTGAACGTCGTCAGCGCCTTCGTGACAAGCTCTGGCAGCTTGATCGCATCAATCCGGACGAAGCGATCATGTCACCCAAGGTCGCTGCGGAGCGCGGCATTACGTCGACTGTCACCTTCCCTGGAGGAAACTTGACACCCGACGGCTCCGTGATCAAATCCACTGCCATTGATCCCAGTCTGATCGATGAAAATGGAATTTATCTGCACGAAGGCCCCGCTAGAGTCTTCGCTTCCGAACCCGACGCCATCGCCGCCGTCAAATCGACTGGTCCCGACCGGATACGCGAGGGCGATGTGATGGTATTGATCGGACTCGGGCCTCTCGGCTGCGGGATGCCCGAGACAGCCCAGGTCACCATCGCTCTGAAGCACGCTCCATGGGGCAAGCACGTCGCCCTGATCACCGACGGACGCTTTTCTGGAGTTTCCACTGGAGCCTGCGTCGGCCACATGTCACCCGAAGCGTGGGCCGGAGGCCCAATCGGCAAAGTGCGCGACGGAGACCGCATTCGCATTCGCATCGATTGTAGAAACCTCACGGGCAGTGTCGACTACATAGGCGATGAAACCGAATTCCTCGCCCGTCCTCGGAGTGAAAAACTCCATCATCTACCCGGCGTGCCGGACGATACCCGACTCTGGGCTGCCCTGCAGAACGTCTGCGGTGGCACTTGGGGAGGATGTGTCTATGATATGGACACCATTATTGCCAAACTCAACTCATAAGCGAAACCATTTTTAATTCCGACTCACTCAATAAATTATGAAAATTCCCGGACTTCGTGCCGCTGATGAACTCGTCCACGGCATCGCCCACTTTGGTCGTATGCTAGATAAAATCCGCCTCGCTCAGGCAGGCACACTGCCAGAAGGATACTTCCTCGGCGACGACGACTATTACTGGTGGGACAATCGCGTCTGCCGCTTTCTCGGCGTTTCCTACCCAGATCTGCGCAAGCTCGTCGAGAGCGGAGCCAGCGATGATGACGTATTCGCTTGGTGTCTCAAGTCGGGATCGAAGCCCAACGAGGAAGAGATCGGGATTTTCACCGCATTTTTACTCAAGCGCGGTTGGCGAGATGAATCAACAGCGGGGCTGGAGGAAGAAAAGCGAGCCGCTGGATTCGGTGATCGCGCCGACATCCTGACCTACGTCGAATTGCAAAAGGCTGAGGAAAGTTGAGATCGCGATCAAAAAAGGGCGCCTCCGCATTTTCCCACTGACCAAAACCGGTGTCGCATTCAGCTCCAAGGTGCGTCATCGCCCGCTCATGCCTTTCGTTCGGATACGGACGAGGCGAGAATCATGAAAATGGCGGCGTGCACGATCTCATCATTCCCTTTGCGTCGTCCCTGATCGCTGGGAAAAGCATAGGGCGAGAGGAGCCACGTCCCGAATGACAGACACACGCGAGTTTTTGACTCAATGGTTCGCAGAGCGAAATGGCGTTGCGAGCTTTGAAGATTTCATGGCCGCAGCATTGTATCATCCAAAGCAGGGCTATTATACGGCTCACATTTCAGAGGTAGGTGGTGATGCAGGAGATTTCGCGACCTCGGCGACCCTGTCGCAGGCTCTGGGACGGGCGATTGCTCGGTGGATCGAGGATCAGATACGTATTCGTCACTGGCAGGATGAGATCGCAGTGATCGAAGTCGGCGCGGGGAATGGAGCGCTAGCGAAGGCGGTGCTTGCCTCTCTGTCGCAAAAGATCGACGCGGGAGTGCGGTATCGCATCGTCGAAGTGTCACCGAGGCTGGAACAGATCCAGCGTCGTGATCTCGCGGGAGAGGACGTCGAGTGGTTTCCCTCCATACACGAAGCTCTCTCGACGAGTGATGGGCGTGCATTGATTATTTCGAACGAATTGATCGACGCCTTTCCCGTCAAATGGCTTCGACGAATGGGGGGTAAGTGGCGTGAGATATGGGTGCGCTTTGATCCTGAGAAGGGTCTGCGGGAAGAGTTTCATAATTTTCACGACGCGGACGAGTTCGTACATTGGGATTCCGCGCCCGAGGGGCAGCGAGTGGAGATTCGTCCTGCATGGCGAAACTGGTTGAAAGAACTAGTCTCCGCGTGGCGTGAAGGTTCGATGTTGATGATCGACTATGGCGCTGGAAGCTGGGAGGATGTTTATGAAAGACGCCCGGGAGGAAGTCTGCGCGGATACTGGAAGCACCAGAGGATCGAGGGCGCGGGTGTCTATGCTCGATTCGGAAAGCAGGATCTCACGTCGGACGTGGTGTTTTCCCAAATCGCTTCCTGGGGCGAGTCGATGGGGCTGACGACGCAGCGACTGGAGACTCAGCAGCAGTTTCTGGCTGGCTACGGAGAAGGACGCGACCTCATGGCCGGAACGGGGCCGGGCGAAGCTTTTTGGGTGCTCGAACAAAAGCGCGATTGATTTGTGTCTAGACAGCGAGAGGAATCGTCGTAGTATAAAAGCCTCTCGTTATGTCGCTTCCGACACATTTCACCCATCCACTGCTTCTGCTGGTGTTCCTCCTCGGCTGAGTGCCGAGAAGAGTGTCGTTTTTTCATCTCATCGACTCCCCGGATTACGGGAGAGTTGTGTCCGCGAGAAATCTTCTGTTATCCTAACTCAATCTGATATGAAACCTGCATCCATCCGCAAATACCGCCCCTTCCCGGCAGTATCTCTGCCGGATCGGCAATGGCCGAACCGGATCATTGATCACGCTCCACGCTGGTGCAGCGTGGATCTCCGCGACGGAAATCAGGCGCTCCCGCAGCCGATGACAGTGGAAGAGAAGCTAGAGTTCTTCGACGTGCTCGTTCGGGTCGGGTTCAAGGAGATCGAGGTGGGATTTCCGTCGGCTGCTGATACAGAGTTCAACTTTCTGCGCCGTCTGATCGATGAAAATCGTATCCCAGAGGATGTTACGATCCAGGTTCTGGTGCAGACCCGCGAGCACTTGATTCGTCGTACCTTCGAGGCCATCGCAGGGGCGCGGCGTGCCATCGTCCACATCTATAATTCTACGTCTCCACTGCAACGGCGCATCACCTTTGCCGACGCTTCACAAGATGAGATTCGAGAGATTGCAGCGGCGGGTGCCCGCCTTGTGAAGGAACTGGTACCGAGCGTGCCTCAGACGGAAGTCGTCCTGCAATATTCGCCCGAATCCTTTTCCGATACGGAGCTGGACTTCGCTCTAGAGTGCTGCAATGCGGTGATCGACATCTGGCAGCCGACGTCAGAGAGGAAGATGATTATCAATCTGCCTGATACCGTGCAGTGGACGACTCCGAACGTCTATGCCGACATGATCGAATGGATGTGTCGGCACCTGAATCGACGAGATTCGTTGCATGTCTCTCTGCACACGCACAATGACCGAGGTACGGGTACCGCTGCGACCGAACTAGGTCTAATGGCCGGAGCTGATCGAGTGGAAGGCACCTTGTTCGGGAACGGTGAGCGGACGGGGAATCTCGATATCGTGAATGTAGCGTTGAATCTGAACAGCCACGGCATCGCCACTGGGCTCGATTTTTCCGATCTTCCGTCTCTGTGTGCGGTGTATGAGCGTGTCACGCGCATGAGCATCCCATCCCGTCATCCCTACGTGGGTGAATTGGTATTCACCGCTTTTTCGGGATCGCATCAGGACGCGATCAAGAAGGGTTTCGACCGCCGAGAGCGTGACTTGCGCGACGATCCGGAAGTTCCCTGGGGCGTACCGTATCTGACCATCGATCCGCAGGATGTCGGGCGTTCTTATGAAGCCATCATCCGGATCAATTCGCAGTCGGGTAAGGGCGGGGTTGCCTACGTTCTCGATCATGAGCACGGATTCGATCTTCCGAAGACGATGCATCCGCAGGTGGGGCAATATATCTATGGGCAAGCCGATGCCTTGTCCCGTGAGTTGACGAATGATGAAATCCGAGAGCTTTTCTTGCAGAAATTCGTCAATCTCGAAAATCCGATGGCTCTGATCGATTTCGAGCCGAGCCCAGGCGAGGCGAAAGGAGAAGTGGCGTGTCGAGCGACAGTTCGGATCGGCGATCAGATCTTCGAAGGCGGAGGTCGCGGGAACGGACCCATTAATGCCTTCGTCCATTTCCTAGCCGAGGTCGGGCAGAAAAATTTCAATGTCGTCGATTATCGCAGTCACGCCCTGCGTGGTGGTTCAGATGCGGATTCTGCGGCCTATGTGCAGCTTCGTCGTCAGGATGACGGACGTCTGATCTGGGGCTGCGGAGTGGATAGCTCGATCGAGATGGCTGGGCTGAGAGCTGTCGTATCGGCCTGGAACTTAATTCACGGAGAGAATTGATCATGTCCCCTGCCAAAGCCATCCTTTTTGATCTCGACGGAACACTGCTGGACACTCTGCAGGATCTCACCGACTCGGGAAATGAAGTCCTGAAGGCGCGAGGGTTCCCGCCGCATTCGCTCTGCGACTATCGTCGATTCGTCGGGAGCGGCATGGCACAACTGGTGCACGATATTTTCCCCGTCGGAAATCAGCCTACGACTGAAGACGAGGTGCAGACGATCCTGAGGGAATATCGTGACGCCTATGCTCGGAACTGGAAAAACACGACGCAGCCCTATCCCGACATTCCGGAGACGCTCGATCAGTTGTTTGCTCGCGAGATTCCCTGTGGCGTGGTTTCCAACAAACCGCACGACTACACCCTGCTTTGTGTCGATACCTTTCTCGGGCGATGGCCTTGGGGCATCGTGCTCGGACACCGAGCCCAGCATCCACGAAAGCCCGATCCGGACGGTGCGCTGGAGGCCGCAGGAAAGCTGGGAGTCGCGCCCGCCGATTGCCTCTTTGTAGGCGACTCGGACGTAGACATGCAGACGGCAGTGAATGCTGAGATGCGAGGAATCGGCGTCACTTGGGGATTCCGCGATCCGGAGGAACTGCTCGCCGCCGGAGCAGAGAGAATCGTGAAAACGGGACAGGAATTGCTGGAACTGGTCTAAGAGGAAGTTCTTAGGACGCAAATGGCATTTTGTGTTTGCTTTTCTGCTCGATCCTGTCTTTCTTGCTTGGATGGCGATTCCGATTTTACGTATTTTGATCCTTTTCGCGCTCTCTGTTTCATTGCTTTATTCAAAGGAGAGTGAAGAGCAGATTCATCCGGATGCCTGTGTCTATGGTGCGTCACCTGCGGGGATTATGGCGGCGGCGGCGCTGGCTCGGGAGGGTTATCAGGTGGCTCTGATCGAGCCGATGCACACCATCGGAGGATTGCTCGCCTTCGGTTTTCGGATGCAGCAGGACGTTCCCGACCCGCAGCATCTTGGTGGAATGACTCGTGAATTCTATGATCAGGACGTGAGTCTCTATCCCGGCTTGCTACCGCCTGGATTACGGCATTTACAGGCGGCAGGGCCGGATAATGTGCGGCTGTTGCAGGGATTTCTTGATCGATATGCAGGACGTATTTCGGTCGTAACTCATCATCGGATTGTGTCGGCTCAGGTGGAAAATAAGGCCATCCGAGAGGCGGTTTTTGAGGAAGCTGTGGCGGATCGCTATGGGGTGCCTCCGGCTCAACGCACCAGTGATCGGCTGCT
Source organism: Verrucomicrobiales bacterium (assembly GCA_039806885.1). GTDB lineage: Bacteria > Verrucomicrobiota > Verrucomicrobiia > Verrucomicrobiales > DEV007 > Arctic95D-9. Next base: position 12,763 of record JBDHQE010000026.1, on the reverse strand, counting down.
CCGAGTCTCGGCGAAAATCTTCATCGATGCCAGCTATGAAGGAGATCTGATGGCTCTGGCGGGAGTGCCCTATCGGATCGGGCGGGAGTCACGAGCCGAATACGGGGAATCGCTGGCAGGAATCGTCGTGAGTCGTCGTTTTCCTGGAGTGGATCCTTACAAAATTCATGGAAAGCCGGAGAGTGGCTTGCTTTCTCCGATTAGACCCGGGCCAATCGGGAAGGAGGGCGACGCGAGTCCCTTCTTTATGAGCTGGAACCTGAAGATGGCCTGGGAGATGGCCCCCAGCGAGAAATATCCGGGGGTGCCGATGGGGCCGCCGCTGCATCGGGATGAAGATGTCTATGAACTCTTGCGCCGATACGAGAGCGCGGGATTTCGCACGACTTGGCCGGACGAGAATTTTCGACGAACTGAATTGCTGACGGGAGCAATTCCGGGCTTCCAGACGGAATATCCGGATGGGGATTGGGCGACGCGGAGCCGCATCTGGCAGGGCTTTATCGATCATGTTCGGTCGCTGACCGAGCGCTCGGGGAAGGACGTGCGGCTGCTGTCTGATTACTGTGTCGAGACGAGTGGATGGCCCTGTCTCTACATGCGTGGAGGACGGAGGATGATCGGGGAATACGTAATGACACAGCAGGATCTCCAGCTGCAGACGGACATTCCACATCCGATTGGGATGGGTTACTACAAGGTGGATATCTATCCGACGCGACTCGGGGTCGATGAGGAGGGAGTGCTGGTTCAGGAGGGGGATATCTTCTCCATGGTTTCTCCCGGTCCCTACCAAATCCCCTACGGAGCGATTATTCCAAAGAAGGGGAGCATCTCAAATCTCCTAGTCCCGATGATGATGTCCGCCACGCATGTCGCCTATTCGTCGATCCGGATGGAAGGGACGTATATGGTGATGGGCGAGGCGTCGGGGATTGCCGCAGCACTGGCGCTGAAGAGCGAGCGGAGTGTACAGGGAATCGACCGTGATGGTCTGACGGCACTTCTTGAAAAATATGGAGCCGAACTGAAGTGGGACGGCACTGGATTCTATACGAAAAGCCTGTGGCGCTCGAATATCTTTGGAAAGCCAAGCAAAACCGTCGGACGATGGGAGACGAACCCGGAGGAATATACCGTCCATCCGGTTCAGACCCTCTGGAAGACGGATGCGGATGCGAATCCGATGCCATGACTCGGATGCTGTGAGTCGGAAAGGGATCGACAATTCCCTCGGCTTGGAAGCTTCGGGACGTTTTTTCCCCTTCGCCACAGAGAGGATGATCCCGTTTTCACCGGTTGAAACTCCTGAGAAATAGCCGGAAGATGTCCCCCGCCTTCTCGTCGTATTGATGCGGACTTCGCAAAAGCGGATTTTCTTTTTACTTTTGGTTTTATTTCTCCCATGGAGACTGATCATTCTACCCCAAGCTCTACTTCTATCCCTGACTCTTCCTCTTCTGGCTCCGACAATTCCAACCAAAAGCGTCTGGAGATTGAAGGATTGAAAGAGGATATTCTCAATCATCTGGTCCGCGATCAGGCCCACTGGGCGGAGACGGCGACGCGCAGGGACTGGTGGCAGGCTGTATCGCTGACCGTGCGTGGACGGATCGTAGAGCGCGGATGTGATTCCCATCGCTGCCGTGATCTGTCGCGAGACCCTGGAAACGAGCGAGTGAAGAGGGTCTATTACCTCTCTTTAGAGTATCTGATGGGGCGGCTCTTGGTCAATAATCTGGTCAGTCTGGGGCTTCTCGATTCGTGTCGGATCGCCCTGAAGGAAATGGGTCAGGATCTCGAGGATATCGCTCAGGAAGGACAGGATCTGGGATTGGGAAATGGTGGGCTGGGGCGCTTGGCGGCCTGCTTTATGGACTCTCTGGCTACACTGAATCTCCCGGCTGTCGGCTATGGAATCAACTATGAGTATGGCCTCTTCCGTCAGAAATTCATCGAAGGTCAGCAGGCCGAGTCCCCGGATGAATGGCGACGCTTCGGCAGTCCTTGGGAAATCTGTCGTCCAGAAAACGCCGTGGAAGTGCCTCTCTACGGTCGGGTCGAGATGAAGTTCGACGATTGTGGCAATGGTCGTGTCGAGTGGGTCGATACGCGCTCGATTCTCGGAGTCCCTTGGCATATTGCAATCGCTGGATACGGAGACAGTTCGGTGAATTTCCTCTGTCTTTGGGAGAGTAAGGCGGCGCACGATTTTGACTTAGAGACCTTCAATCGAGGCGGCTACGTGGAGGCGGTTCGGGAGAAAGCTCTGAGCGAGACCGTTTCGAAGGTCCTGTATCCGAATGATTCCACGGAGGCAGGGAAGGAACTGCGGCTCATCCAGCAGTATTTCTTCGTGACCTGCTCTTTGCACGACATCATCCGCCGTTTCCGAAATGGAAATGTGGACTGGAATCGCTTCCCGGATGAGGCAGCAATCCAGCTCAATGATACTCACCCCGCGATCGCCGTAGTGGAATTGATGCGAATCTTGGTAGACAAGGAGCATCTTCCTTGGGAGCAGGCTTGGGAAATCTGTCAGAAGACCTTCGCCTACACCAATCACACTCTCCTGCCTGAAGCGCTGGAGAAATGGAGTGTCCCGCTATTTGAAAAGATTTTGCCTCGTCACCTGCAGATCATTTATGAGATCAATCGACGTTTTCTCGAGGAAGTGGTGGAAAAGCGCTGGCCTGGCGATGAGGGGCGCATGAGGGAGCTGTCGATCATCGAGGAAGGCTCTCCGAAAATGGTTCGGATGGCTTACCTCTCCGTGGTCGGTAGTCACACGACGAATGGGGTCGCAGCTCTCCACACGGAGCTGCTGAAATCGCGTCTGTTTAAAGGATTTCATGAGCTGTTCCCTGAGCGCTTTCAGAACAAGACGAATGGGATCACTCCTCGCCGCTGGCTGAAGGCATGCAACGAGGGCTTGTCGGCACTGATCGACCGCTCGATCGGTACGGGGTGGGTCTCAGATCTGGATCAATTGCGCAGTCTCGAAGCCTTTGCCGATGATGCTTCGTTCCAAGAGGAATTCATGGCGATCAAACACGCCAATAAGGAACGTCTCGCACATCTGATCGACAATAGCTGCGGATTGAAAGTCGATCCTCACGCTCTCTTTGATGTGCAGATCAAGCGACTTCACGAATACAAGCGCCAGCACTTGAACCTGCTGAACATTCTCACGCAGTATCGGCGTTTACTCCAGAATCCCGATCTGGATCTGGTGCCACGCGTCTATGTTTTCGGGGCGAAGGCGGCTCCTGGCTATGTGCTGGCGAAGCAGATTATCTATGCAATCAACTCCGTGGCAACGGTTATCAACGCCGACGAGCGCATCCAAGGAAAGATCAAAGTCGCCTTCATTCCCAATTACAGCGTCTCAGCAGCAGAAGTGATTATTCCTGGATCTGATCTGTCCGAGCAAATTTCGACCGCTGGCAAGGAGGCTTCCGGGACCGGAAATATGAAGCTGGCTCTGAACGGAGCGCTCACGATAGGCACCCTAGACGGGGCGAATGTGGAAATCCGCGAAGAGGTGGGCGAGGAGAATATTTTCATCTTTGGACTCACTGTCGAGGAGATCGACGAAGCTCGGGCGAAGGGCTACAATCCCTACGATCTCTATTGGTCTGATTCTGAATTGCGCGATGTGATCGACTGGCTCACCTCATCGGCTTTTGCTCCCAAGGATTCATTCCACCTGCTGCGTGACAGTCTGTTGAGCGGGGGCGATCCATTCTTCGTTTTGGCGGACTATCGAGCCTATCTCGAGGCCCAGAGTCAGGTGGACGTAGCGTTCCGAGATCGTAGTCGATGGGCGAAAATGGCGATTCTGAACACAGCGAGGATAGGGAAATTCTCCAGTGATCGCACGATTCGAGAATACGCGAAGGAAATCTGGAATCTGACTCCGGTTCAGGGGTAAGAGCTTCTCAGTAATCGGGGAGATCAGCCGAATCGTAGAGAAATTACCCCAACCGAATCATAGCAAATCTCCCTGAGACATGAACGATGAGGCCGCTGCGAAATTTGTTCTTCTCGACTTCGAGCTTTTGGCGCTCCTAGCGCTCGCGCTCGGAGTGGGGGCATACGCGATCCTGCGCCCCCGCCGGATGCAGTGGATGGCTCCGGCTGGGGCGGCTGATTTCGATTTCTTCGATCTCATCCTCATGTTTTTCCCGGCGCTTCTCTTTTTGCTCAATCCCATCGTCGAGGCTTGGGTGGCCATGAGAGCCGCGACGGAAGGGGCTGAGGCAGCAGTCGCTGACAAGACGAAAGGTGGGATCGGGGCGATTCTGACGAATCTGGGCTATTTTCTCTTCGTCGGAGTGATGACTTACGGCCTGTTGGAATGGGTGCGGAATCGCCGCGTGCCGGAACTCTTCGGACTGAGTCGCCTGCGACTGGCTCCCATCCTTCTATACTCGATTCTGGGGGGTGTGTTCTCCGTCTGGATCTGCGGAGTGGTGATCGAAGATTTCACCAGCCGATATCTGGAAGGCATTTTTGGGAAACTCGAATTACAGGAGCCAGTGCGCCTGTTGCGAGAATCGAACTCCCCGGTGTATCTCGGGCTCTCGATCTTTCTCGCCTGTGGCGTGGCTCCTCTGGTCGAGGAGATGCTCTTTCGCGGCTACATCTATGGAACGGTGCGACGGCTGACGCATCCGATTTTCGCCATCCTAGTCGTGGGGGCTATTTTCGCTGTAGTTCACAGCAACTTGCCTGCTCTCCTACCTCTCTGGACTTTTTCCATCCTGCTTTGCCTCGCCTATGAGTGGTCCGGCAGCTTGTGGGTGCCGATCGGGATACATGCCTTTTTCAATGCGGCCAATATCGTCATGATGATGAATCCTCTACCCGGGGATTGAGAGAGAGGGAGATGAGCAACAATACCACGAGAGAGACTGTGGGCGATCTGGGTGAAGAGGCTCTGATCTCACGGCTGATCGCGCAGATTCCCTCGCATCCTTCTGTCTTGCAAGGGCCGGGAGATGACTGCGCAGTGATCGAGACGGAAGGTGGGGTCTGGTCTCTTCTGAAAACAGACAGCATGGTGGAGGGCATCCATTTTTCTCCGGGCACCGATCCTGAGCGGGTGGGACGAAAGGCGATGAACCGAGCGATTAGTGATATCGCGGCAATGGGTGGTCTGCCGGGTCAGGCTGTGATCGCGATTTCCCTGAATGAGGAGCGTTCGGTAGACGAAGTGGAAGGCTGGTATGTGGGACTACTCCGCGCCGCAACTGAGAGCGGAGTGGCAATCGTCGGCGGCGAGACGACTCGCCTGCCTAGCTCGGGTGCTGTGTTGACCGTCTCTTTGTTAGGCACTGTCGAACCGAAATGCTGCGTGCCGCGCTCCGGAGCCTCCGCCGGGGATTTGATCGCGATGACGGGACGCCTCGGCGGCTCCTTCGCCAGCGGACGTCATCTCGACTTCATCCCTCGCGTGCGCGAAGCGCGATGGTTGGTGAAAAATGCCTGTCCCACAGCCATGATGGATCTGAGCGACGGACTCGGATCTGATTTGCCTCGTCTGGCGGATGCGAGTGGGACGGGGTATCGCATTGACCGATCTGCGATTCCCTGTCACGAAGGGGTAAGTGTGGAGCAGGCCATCGCGGAAGGAGAAGATTACGAATTGCTGCTGTGCATTCACCCTAAGAGATTTCAAAAGATGATCGGAGCTTGGGAACGGGAATTCCCGAACGTGCCCCTTAGTGTGATCGGTCAGATGACGGAGAGCGAGCGTGACGAACTCCCACGCGGATGGGAGCATTATCGGAAGGGATGAGAGAAGAGTTTCAGATCGACAGCGAGGCGGAGATGATCGAGGCGGGGCATCACCTAGCCAGACGTCTTCGCGCGGGGGATTTCGTATCTCTGTGTGGCGATTTGGGAGCAGGAAAAACGCATTTTTGCAAGGGGCTCGTCGCCGGACTGGGCTGTGAGGAGGACGTGGCCAGCCCGACTTTTTCCCTCGTTCGAGAATACCGCTCCGGAGCGATCCCCGTCTTTCACTTCGACTGGTATCGGATCGAATCCGCTGCCGAGGTACTGGCCCTCGGCTGGGATGATTATCTCGACGAGGATGGTATCACACTGGTGGAATGGGCTGATCTGTTTACTGAACTTCTCCCGAAAGATGAGTATCGGATCGATATCACAATTTTATCTGAAAACCGTCGGCGCATTACCATTTCACACTCATGATTCTCGCTCTCGAAACATCCACCCGGAGGGCTTCTCTGGCGATTCATGATCCCTCAACGAGCAGCGTGATCGAGTCTGCCGCCTTTGTCACCGAACGCGCTCACAACACGGCTATTTTTTCTCCTTTGGAAAAATTCATGCAGCTTCACGGTGCGAGTCTCACTGGTGTTTTGGTAGGCTTAGGACCGGGGTCGTATGGGGGAGTCCGAGTCGGAATCGCCGTTGCGAATGGTCTGGCTGTAGCCACAGGCCTACCTGTCGCGGGAGGAAGTTCGCTCGAAGCTTGGGACGTGGAGGAGGCTTCCTATCTCGTCGTGAGTGACGCTCGACGCGGCAGCTATTCCGTAGCGCTCGTGCGGGATCGAATGCTGTGTGGAGAGTTCGTTCTGATGGCTGAGGATGCGGTGCTCCCCTATCTCGCTCCGTTTCTCGCAGAGGGGCTTTCAGTCTATAGTTCTGAAGAAAAAGTGATCGAGAGTTTTCCAGAGATCTCACTTGCGGGACCGAGTGCTGAACGTCTCGCTGAAAACTTTTTTCGACATGGAGAGGCCATCTGGCAGCGCGATCCACTCGAACCCATCTACCTTCGCGCTCCCTACATAACGCAGCCAAAAGCACGGCAATGAAGATGAGGAGAGTCGGGGAGAAATCGGTCTTGCAATGAGTCACAAGCACGCTGAGTTTACCCGTTCTCTTGATTTTACAGGCAGAGCCATGGAACGTCGTGTTGTCATTACAGGAATGGGAGTCGTCTCTCCGGTCGGAACCGATCTGGAGACGTTTTGGGCTAATTTAATCGCCGGGAAGAGCGGAATTTCCCGGATCGACAAGCCCGAGCTGGCGGACTATGACTGCAAGATCGCAGGTATCGTGAGAGACTTCGATGTCGTCCCGTATTTTTCGAATCCGAAGGATGCACGCCGTGCAGACCCTTTTACACAGCTCGGGATGGCTGCTTCTGCAATGGCGATTCGCGATTCTGGGATCGATTTTGACAAGGTTGATCGAGACCGCTTTGGATGCATGGTCGGCAGCGGGATCGGCGGACTGGTGACGCTGGAAACTCAGCACGAGAATCTGCTGACGCGATCTCCTTCACGAGTTTCACCGTTCACGATTCCCATGATGATCGCCAATATCCTGAGCGGGATGGTGGCGATGGAATACGACCTGCGCGGACCGAATTTCTGCATTGTGACAGCCTGCGCCACTTCCAATCACAATATCGGAGAGGCATGGCGGATGATTAAATTCGGAGACGCCGATGCGTTCGTTGCTGGTGGATCGGAATCGACGATTTGTCCGATGGGACTGGCCGGATTTGGCAACATGAAGGCGCTCTCGATGCGGAACGATGATCCGGAGAGGGCATCGCGTCCGTTCGATGTAGATCGCGACGGATTCGTGATGGGGGAAGGCGCCGGAGTCGTCGTATTGGAGGAGCTGGAGCACGCTAAAGCACGCGGTGCCCGAATATACGCAGAATTGATCGGTTACGGAGTCTCCGCTGATGCGTATCATCTCACTTCACCCCACCCAGAAGGCGATGGAGCGCGTCGGTGCATGGAAATGGCGCTGAAGCACGCTCAGGTGAATCGCGATGAAGTGGAGTATGTCAATGCGCACGGAACATCGACCGGACTCGGAGATGTCTGCGAGACGAAGGCGATCAAGAATGTGTTCGGCGATTACGCGAAGAACGGACTCCTCGTGAGTTCGACAAAGTCGATGACCGGACACCTGTTGGGGGCAGCGGGCGGCGTCGAGCTGGCCGCCTGTGTTCTGGCGATTCGGGATGGAATCGTCCCCCCGACGATCAATCTCGATCAGCCCGATCCTCTCTGTGACTTGGACTACGTCCCGCACGTCGCACGCGAGGCGAAACTGCGCCGTGTGCTCTCGAATTCCTTCGGATTCGGCGGACATAATGCCTCGCTCCTGATCGAGAAATTCGAAGGGTAAAAGTGAGGGCTTTGAGCCCATCTTTTGGGCTTGGTCAACGCTTGACCAGTAGTTGCTTGGAGTGCGGGATGACTGCATTTGATTACAGCGGTCCTCGCTGATCTAGAGGAGAGTTCTGGCGAAGTGAGTTGAGAAGACGGGGATAGTAGCTCTCGAGCAATGTCTTTTATAAATTCCGTTTTAAATGGTCAATTTGATGATAACTAGTCTAAATCGGATTTATAAGTCATTAAAAAACTGGACTCATGAACTACGAGCGCACGCATCCTTGGCTCACATTTACCTTGCGTCTCCCTGATAATTATCGCTTCTGGCTTCTTCTCGGAGAAATTCGCTCAAAAATCGAGCATCTCAGCGGTGCTCCCCTGCGTCCGGATATGGCCTACAAGCTTCATAAAATCTACTTGGCCAAAGGTGCGCTGGCGACGACGGCAATTGAGGGGAATACACTGAGTGAGCACCAAGTCGAACAGCTTCTAGAGGGCAAACTCGATCTCCCCAAATCCCAGCGATATCTGCAACAGGAGGTGCAGAATATCGTCGATATTTGCAATCGCGAAGCACAGACTCTGTTGGCTCCCGATGGACATCGGCGAAAGCTCTCTCGCGTTCTGATAGAGAACTACAATCGAGACGTGCTGAAGAACTTGGAATTATCCGAAGGCACGGTTCCTGGGAAACTTCGGGAACACTCAGTGATCGTTGGGAATGTATATCGTGGGGCACCAGCGGAGGAGTGTGCCTTCCTACTGGACAAGCTGTGTGATTGGCTGAACGGACCGAATTTCGAAGCTCCAGATGAGGAGCTTCGCATCCCCTACGCCCTGATTAAAGCGATCATTGCACATGTTTATTTGGCCTGGATTCACCCTTTCGGAGATGGCAACGGGCGGACTGCACGTCTCATGGAGTTTCACGTGCTCTTCGCCAGTGGGATTCCTCTGCCAGCAGCCCATCTATTGAGTGATCATTACAATTTCACTCGCACGGCATATTATCATGAATTAGCGAAAGCCAGTGCCTCGGGAGGCGATCTGATCCCGTTCCTCTTTTATGCTTTACAGGGGCTTTTGGATGGTCTCCGTGGGCAAATCGCTCTCATTCGCGAGCAACAACTGAGGGTGACTTGGGAGAATTATGTTTTTGATCAATTTCGAGCACTCAAAAGCTCACCGACTCAGAAGCGACGACGGGAACTAGTGCTCGATCTCTCACAGAAATCGGATTGGGTAGAGGTATCCCAAGTTCCTATTTTGACGACGACTCTCGCCAGAGAATACGCGAAAGCCGGAGAACGAATGGTACAGCGCGATCTCAATGCCTTGTCAAAAATGGGGCTAATTACCCGACGCTACGGCAAGGTTCGCACCAACCGTCATATCATCGAAGCCTTTCTTCCGGCACGAGTGGACCGTGACGAGGAAATTTGATCGTCGAGCGCCCATCTCTCCGTCGACAAAATCGAATTGAATCGAAGCACTGGCCAATGCTGCGATGAATACGGAAGAAGATGCCACCCTCGACGGAGCATGCGCAAAAAGCTTGCCAGAATTCTTTTGAGCACCTTGAATTCCATCTGCGGAGTGGTGTTCTCCACGGAATTTTATGCGAACTTTTGCTTTCTCTTTTCTCCTGATTCTGATCTTCTCACCTCTGATCCTAGCGGAAGAAGTTACCATTCGGGGAGAGCCGTTCACGAAAGATAACTTTGACCGCTGCACTCCTGTTGACCGGATTTTGACCGATGAAAATAGGGAGGGAGCTTGGAACTTGCGTTACAAGACATGGGGCGACAATCCCATGCTCTTCAGCAGCTCCGATGCCCCTGATATCACGTACGATCCCCTGCTGAAAGGGTATTACGATATCGAGGTGGAATCGCGTGCTACGGATCACGCAGGTGGCTTCGGGTTGAAGCTCGCATCGGAGGCGGAGTTCACGACTCTGGATGTTCCAAACGAGGGAGCAACGAGCACCAAGCACTTCAATGTCTGGCTGCCATTCCGAAAGAAGGTCAGAATGGATGATGAGAAACTCGTGATCCACTACACAGGGAAGACGGCTTACATTGATTCGTTCCGTTTCACCCCAGTCGGAACATTTACCCCCTTCCATCCATTATCTCCGAATGAGCCTGGGCCTTCCTCTGGAGTCATATGCAAGCAGATGGGGCGATACATTGGCTGGCCGACGATCACGCGGACTTCTCGTGGTGAATGCCTCGTGGTCTTCTCCGGCGACCGCGATGCACACGTATGCCCCTGGGGGAAAACGCAGATGGTTCGCTCTGGCGATAATGCTCAGACATGGTCGGAACCCATCACGATCACCAGCACACCCCTCGACGATCGCGACGCGGGGATCATCGAGACGGCGAAAGGCTCTCTATTGGTCAGTTGGTTTACCTCCATCTATTTCGAGAAATCTGGTATCATGCGAGATTCATGGCGGCAACATGCTGCAAAAATCGGCCCGGAAACGCGCAAAGAATGGCTCGGTGCTTGGGTTCGGCGCTCGGAGGACAACGGCAAAACATGGGGCACTCCCTCCCGCACCAAGGCGTGTGCGCCTCACGGCCCCATCCAACTGAAGGATGGACGACTTCTATTCGTCGGTACAGGCGGCGGCTCCGGCCCTTCCACTCGGGTAGTGATCGAGGAGTCGAATGATGACGGGATCACATGGAAACAGATCGCCGAGATCCCCTCGAGTCCTTCGTTTTATGCGTCTGAGCCTCACGTCGTGGAGTGTGCTAGCGGCAGGCTGGTCGCGATGTTTCGCAACGAATTTCCCGACATGTCCCAGCGATTCCTCGGACAGTCGGAGAGCGAGGATGGTGGTCGAACTTGGAGCGCGATCCATCGCACGGAATTGTGGGGCTTCCCACCGCACCTCACTCGTCTCAGCGATGGAAGATTGCTGCTTGTCTATGGATACCGCCGCGAACCTTTTGGCCAGCGAGCCTGCCTTTCCAGTGACGAGGGCCGAACCTGGGATCTCAAGAACGAAATCGTGCTCGTGGACAATGCCCCCGATGGAGACCTCGGCTATCCTGCCTCTGTTCAACTGGCCGACGAAACGATTCTGACCGTCTATTATCAAAAGGATCAGATCTCGGAGAAAACCTGTCTCATGGCCACGCACTGGCGTCTGCCCGCACCGTCACCCGAACAGATGGCGCGATCAAAGGAGTGACAAACGCAAAAAAACCATTCATCTTCCGTTCATGAAGAATTGGATCGGAAAAGCGCTGATCGTGGTCGGAGATGCCACGGAAACAGTGGATACGCTCTACCCGCTTTATCGGCTGCAGGAGGCCAATATTCAGCCGGTAGTCATCGCTCCTGAAAAACGACTGTATCAGATGGTGCTTCACGAGGTGCGCCCGGGCTGGACGATCACGCGAGAGTGGGAAGGTTACCAGATTCAGGCGGATTTGGCCTTCTCCGAGGTGAATCCGGAGGACTATCTCGGCATTCTGTTCTCCGGGGGACGGGCACCGGAATACATCCGGGAGGACGAGGATCTCATCCGTCTGACGCAATGGTTTTTTGATCACAACAAGCCCTGTGCGAGCGTATGTCACGGCGTGGAAATCCCCGCCCGGGCGGATCGTGTGCGTGGTCGCCGGATGGCGACAGTAGCCAAGTGCAAGTTCGATCTGGAGGTCTGTGGAGGAATTTACGTCAATGAACCCTGCGTGATCGATGGCAATTTGGTCTCTGGCCGCACATTCCACGATAATGGTTACTACGTCGGCCCCTGGATCGCGATGTTAGAACAGGAAGCGAAGCTGCGTGCCTGATTTGAATCTTAACCTCTCATCCATTTATGAATCGACGCCATTTATTCACCGTCCTCGGAGGCTCGCTCTGTGCCTCATCTATCGTTCAGATTGCTCGTGCTCAGGATTTTTCTCTACGTTACGTTCTGGCTTCCGCTCTCTATGGTGATCTATCGCTCGATACTGTACTGGCCGAGGTCGCGAAGTCAGGCACCGAATCCATCGATATCTGGCGCAAAGTACATGCGACTCAGCGCGAGCAGATTACGGAGATGGGAGATGAGGCCTTCCAGGCGCTGCTGAAAAAGCACGGGGTGAAGATGTCAGTTTCCACCTGCTACCCCTTAGGGGCCTTCGGTCAGGATGATGAACTGCGCTGGGTCAAAAAGAACGGGGGAACCATGACGGTGACAGGAGCGGGAAAAGTGGGTTCCCCTGACGCCACCGGAGCGGAGGCGAAGAGCCAAGTGAAGGCCTTTTTCGAGAAGGTAAAACCACATGTCGCCCTCGCGGAAGAACTCGGGCTGACGATGGCCATCGAGAATCATAAAAACTCGCTTCTTTCCTCGCCCGATTCGATTCGCTACTTCGTGGATCTGAATCCTTCCCGTGCGATGGGGATCGCCTTTGCTCCTCATCATCTCTACGATGTGGTTGATGAGATCCCTGCTCTGATCCGACACTGTGGAAAGGAGAATCTTCCGCTGTTCTACTTTCAGGAGTTCCATGAGTCAGCGAAGAAAAAAATGGAGAAGTCAGAGGAGTTGAAACAACTGCCGGGAAAAGGGACACTCG
>JBDHQE010000297.1:0-3935 GCA_039806885.1 Verrucomicrobiales bacterium | reverse complement strand
CTGGACTAATGAGAGCAACGTGTATGGCACCTTCGATTGGAGGCGATCCAGTTTTACGGTTCGCATCGCGCCAGATGCGAGAGACGCTCACCTGAGCCTGAGTCTTCAGGATTCGAGTGGAAAGGCGTATTTTGACTCGATTCGGGTCACGGTATTCAAGGTACCGCACCCTCGCCCGACTCCGATCCTCAACCCTCCACCTGCGTTCAAAGGACATACTCTTTCCCGATTGCGAGGAGTGATGTCTCCCAATTCCTATTTTGAAGAGGATTTGCAGACCCTGGGTACGGAGTGGGGTGTTAATCTCATTCGTTGGCAAATCACCCGTCACTGGGGACAGAAGAATACGGATCGAGATCTGAAGGAATATGGGCAGTGGATCGACGAGAAACTGGCCGAGCTGGATCAGGCTCTGGAGGCCTGTCGTCGCTACGGAATTCTCGTACTAATCGACTTACATACGCCTCCCGGAGGCTGGTATGAAAATAAGGACATGGCGATCTTCCACGAGAAAAAATATCAGGATTACTGGGTGGCGACTTGGGAGAAAATCGCCCGTCGCTACAAGGGAAATCCTGTCGTGTGGGGCTACGATCTAATTAATGAACCCATCCAGACGAAGCCTTCTCCGGACGGTGTGGCCGATTATCTGGCGGGGCAGAAGCGTGTCGCCGATGCCATCCGTCGAATCGATCTAGACACTCCGATCATCGTGGAGGCAGCGGAATCGGATTCCGCACGCGGCTATCGCGATCTGGAGCCGATCAATGTGTCGAATGTGATCTATCAGGTTCATCTTTACACGCCTGGAGAATTCACTCATCAAGGTGTCTATGGAGAATGGAAACCTGTGAACTATCCGGGAAAGATCGCCGGGAGAGAGTGGAACAAGGAGGAGCTTCGTAAAGTGCTAGAGCCTGTCCGCGAATTCCAACGTGCCTACAATGTCCACATCTATGCAGGTGAGTTCAGCGCCGTGCGATGGGCCCCTGGAGCCGTCGATTACCTGCGTGACTGCATCGAGCTGTTCGAGGAATACGGATGGGACTGGAGCTACCATGCCTATCGGGAATGGGATGGCTGGAGCGTGGAGCACGGGCCGAATATAGAAGATCATCGAAAAGCCCTGCAACCCACAGACCGGAAGCAACTCTTGTTGAAGTGGTTCGCTCAGAACGAGAAACCTCGCTTTTGAACTAGGAATCTGACGGCACTGCTTTGCGAAGGTTATCGTCTTGACGGACTGCATCATCTCGTTATAAGTAGCGTGCGCGAGTCAATCCTCTGGATGGACTGCGTGGAGGAATCGGATCTGAACCTGCTGTCGATGTTGATTCCTATTTGATTCCTACTCGATTTCCATTCGATTCCCATTCGATTTCTATTCTTATCGGTCCGGATTTGGATTCTCCCCGATTCGTCGTTTTTCATCATGTTTCAGACTCTCAAAGACAAGATCGCCTTCATCTCCGGTGGTTCCCGGGGGATTGGCCGTGCCACAGCGCTTAAATTGGCGTCGGCTGGCTGCGATGTGACCTTGCTGTATTACAATAGTCACGAGGAAGCGGAGGCCGTTTGTGAGGAAATCCGCGCCATGGGTCGTCGAGCCCTCGCGGTTCAGGCGGATGTCGCCCAGCCCGACAGCGTGGCAGGTGCCTTCGAGGAATTTCGGAAGCAGTTCGATCATGTAGATTTCGTGATCAGCAATGCTGCGCTCGGCGTGCTGAAACCAGCGATGGAGATGACACTGAAGCACTTTCGTCGCTGCATGGAGACCAATGCGCTGGCACTGAATACTCTAGCTCAGAACGCCGTTCCTCTGATGAACGCGGGTGGAAGCATCATCGGTCTGACCAGTCTAGGATCAGAGCGAGCGATTCCGAATTACGCATTTATCGGGGCATCCAAGGCGGCGTTGGAGGCTCTGGCTCGTGGCTTGGCACAGGAACTGGGGCCGCAAGGCATTCGGGTAAACTGTGTCAGTGCTGGCGTGGTCGATACTGATGCGCTGAAGTATTTCCCTAATCGGGAACACCTACTAGAGGAATATAAGGTCCGCACTCCTCTCGGTCCAACCCTCACTCCGGAGCAAGTGGCGGATGCGATTTACCTGCTCTGCCTGCCGGAATCTGCCATGATCACCGGCCACACTTTATTTGTTGACGGAGGCTACGCGATATCTGGATGAGTGAGATTGAATTTTCCATTCAAGACGGACTGACGGGACGTTCTGCTTTGGTTACTGGCGGTAGCCGAGGGATCGGGCGTGCCATCGTCGAGCGCTTGGCGAAGGCGGGAATGCAGGTGACGTTCACCTACTTGGGTAATGAAGCAGCTGCACGCGAGGTCGT
Source organism: Verrucomicrobiales bacterium (assembly GCA_039806885.1). Lineage (GTDB taxonomy): Bacteria > Verrucomicrobiota > Verrucomicrobiia > Verrucomicrobiales > DEV007 > Arctic95D-9. The sequence goes on along the minus strand of JBDHQE010000297.1, from coordinate 1,584 downwards.
GGAGTCGAATCCCGGTCTCGGGATCGTAGCCGAGCGCGTGGACGGCCGAGACAGCGACGCTGTCAATGCCTGCGTAGAGGCTGTCGTCGAGCGCAACGGTCGCATCGATGTGCTGGTCAACAATGCCGGTATCATACGCGATAATTTACTGCCGATGATCTCAGACGATGATTTACGGGCCGTATTGGAGACCAATGTCGATGGGATGTTCCATTTCTGTCGCGTAGCAGTGTCCTATATGATGTCAAAGCGCTATGGTCGTATCGTAAATCTCAGTTCCGTATCGGCTACCAAAGGAGGTCGAGGCCAGACTAACTATGCGGCGAGCAAGGGGGCGGTCGAGGCCTTTACTCGCTCTTTAGCGACCGAGGTGGGGCGTCGTGGAATCCGCGTTAATGCGGTCGCGCCCGGAGTGATCGAGACAGAAATGTCGGCAGAAGTTCGCAGTCTCGGCGGTGAGGAAATTCTTTCCAATATTGTATTAAAGAGGTATGGTCGCCCTGCCGAAATTGCCGAGGCGGTCTGGTTTCTCTCTTCCGATCTGTCGAGCTATATCACCGGTCAGGTTCTGAGCGTGGACGGCGGCTTTAAAATGTAAAAAATATGAGTAATCCCACTATTACCCAAGACGAAATCGATGCCATTTTTCCGAAAGTGGCCGAGATCATCGCCGATGCTCTCGGCTGTGAAGAGGATGAGGTTGCCGCTGACTCCTCTCTAATTAATGATTTGCAGGCAGAGTCCATCGACTTCTTGGACATCGTTTTCCGTTTGGAAAAGGAATTCAAAGTGAAGATCCCCCGTGGCAAGGCGATGGAAGAGGCGCGTGGCGAGCTGACGGAGGAGGAATTCGAGCAGGGAGGGATCGTGACGGATGCAGGAGTCGAAAAGATTCGTGCCTACCTCACTGAGGTACCCGCAGATCGAATCAAGTCACCGCTGAAGACGGCGGAAATTCCGAAGCTCTTCACTACTGAGACCTTCTGTAAAATGGTCATTCGCGAACAAAAAGGAGCGTGAAGCTCTTTTCCTGCTCGTTCTGAGCGATACGGTTTCTGGGGGAGTTTCTGGGAGTGCGAGCGTCCTCGTTCGCTTATTGTTTCATCGTATCATGCTCCCGGGGCTGATCGTATCCCAGAGCGGTCCATCGTAATCTCGCGTCTATTTCAGAGATCGCCTTTTTCCAAAGGGGGCTTTCTCTAAAGCGATCTTTCTCCAAAACGATGCAGGGCCCACCGACGTGGTGGACCCTGCAAGGAACCGCTTGTTTTGTTAGCAACTGTCGCTTTGTATCGAGAGGCGAACCCCTCACATTACTTCAGTCACTGTAGGGTTAGATTCCTATCCATGGAATTCGTTCGATCTTTTTAGGAAAAAAAGTAACTTTTTTGCGAGAAAAGAGTTAATTTTCGTAATAAACTGATTTAAAGTAAGTTATGCCGAGCATTCTTTTGATCGAAGACGATCCCGACAATATTTCCCTTCTAACGCGTCTCCTCGAACACCACGGACACGTTCTCCAGGTCGCCACGGACGCAGAATCTGCCGTCACCATCGCTCGCGAAAATCGCCCTGATCTGATTT
>JBDHQE010000296.1:0-3957 GCA_039806885.1 Verrucomicrobiales bacterium | reverse complement strand
ATCCTAGCGTTGGAGCGATTTTCGCTTATTTCAAGAGCAAGGACTACAAAGGACTCGTCCCACCTTACGTGGTGCTGACTCAGCCTCAGGGAAGATTCTCTGAGGAAGGTTTCCTCGGCCCACGCCTGAAGCCCTTTGCGACAGGCGGCGATCCCAACGCACAGCGCTTCGAAGTGGAAGGGGTGGTTTCACGCGGAATCTCCGACGACAGGCAGAATGCCAGACGCAGCCTGTTAGGCCAACTCGATACACTAGACACCTCTATCGGCGTTGACCCGCAACTTGCCGCCTCCGACGAAGCTCGTGCCCGCGCTTATGAACTGATTCTCGGGCAAGGACGAGAAGTGTTCGATCTGTCGAAAGAGACTCCTGAGCTACGCGATCGCTATGGCCGTCACACGTTTGGGCAGGATTGTCTCGTCGCACGTCGTCTTGTCGAGGCAGGCGTGCCCTATATCGTGATTAACTATCCCGGCGGCTGGGACACGCACAGCAACCACTTTGCTACAATGCGTCGTCAGTGTCCACAACTCGACCAAGGTCTGGCGACTCTGCTTCAGGATCTGAAGGATAAAGGACTTCTCGATTCGACCATCGTCTGGTGTGGGGGCGAATTCGGGCGAGGACCAAAAGTCGACTGGCAGCCACCGTGGAACGGAGGTCGGAATCACCACGGCAATGTGTTCACCACGCTCATTGCCGGCGGGGGATTCCGTGGCGGCCACATCGTAGGCGAATCTGATGAGCTTGCGATGGATGTCAAGGATCGTCCTGTCTATCCGGTAGATCTGCTCGGCAGTATCTACGCGCTGAGTGGAATCGATCCTACCGCCAAGCTGCCCCACCCGATGGGGCTGGACGCGCAGGTTCTGCCTGGCGCGAGCGAAAGTGTAAAATCAGGTGGTCTCCTTCACGAAATCATCTCCTAACGCTCTCTATGAAATTACGCAAATTCTCTTTACGCTCTCTCTCATTATTTGGCATCAGCGCTACTGTCCTGCTCTCGACAGCGCCGTCTGCTCGCGCTCAATCTCCCTATATCGGATACGTGTATCCCGCAGGGGGACAACAGGGGCAGACGGTCACCGTCCGAGTAGGGGGCCAGGGACTCGATTATGTCGAAGGTGCCACTGTCACTGGCAGTGGCATCAAGACACGAATCGCAGACTACTATCGCAATCTCAACAACCAGGAGACGGCGATGCTGTATGAGCAGTTACGAGAGCTAACCGACGCTCAGAAAGAGAAGGAAAAGGCGAACAAGAACGCCGATCCCTCCAAAGTGGCTCCTAAGACGAAAGAGGATCTGCGGGATGAAAAGCTGATCGAAGTGATCGAGCATCGTGTGAAGAATCGTGTGCAGACAGCTCAGTGTCGCTCCATCTCCGATCTCGCCTTTGTCGAGTTCACCATCGAACCCAATGCGGAACCAGGCCCTCGCGAACTCCGAATCGTAACGGCCAAGGGAGTATCCAATGCGATGGTCATCTACGTTGGACAAATTCCTGAGCATACTCGCGAGCCGATGATTACTTCTACCAAGCAAATCTTGGGCAAAGAAGCACTGGCGATGCGGACTCGTCCTCCCGAAGAAGCAGAAGTGCAGATTACGCTTCCCTGTACGGTCAATGGTCAAATCGCCTCTGGCGAGATCAATTCCTATCGCTTCACAGCCAAGCGCGGTCAGCGACTAGTGCTGGATACAAAAGCTCGGGAGCTGATCCCCTTCATCGCAGATGCCGTGCCAGGCTGGTTCCAACCTGTCGTCGTTCTCTATGATTCGAAAGGCCGTGAGGTCGCCTATCAGGATGACTATGAATTCCATCCTGACCCAGTTCTGTTCTACGATGTGCCAGAGGACGGAGAATACGTCGCAGCCATCTACGACAGCATTCATCGGGGACGAGAAGACTTCGTCTACCGTCTCTCCATCAGCGAACTTCCTTTCGTCACGTCCATCTTCCCTCTCGGAGGAAAAGTCGGCGCACTCCCTGAGATCGCCTTTCTAGGTCGTAACGTGGAAGGTGGAGCAGGACGCACTCGCCATCATTCCGCCACCCTTGGCACGAGCCAATTCACCGTAGTGAAAGACGGAAAGATATCCACTAACCGTCTTCCCTTTGCCATTGGATCACTGGATGAAATCACCGAGACCGAGCCAAATGACGCCATATCGAAGGCTCAGGCCGTAAGCGGTTCCCTAGTCATCAATGGAAAGATTAATAAGCCGGGAGACCGCGACATCTATCGTCTGCAGGGGAAAGCCGGTGAGACTGTAGTCGCTGAGATTACCGCTCGCAAGCTCGAAGCTCCGACGGACGCTGTCCTCACTCTGACCGATGCGAACGGAAAGATTCTCGCCTATAACGACGACGAGGACGATCCTGCTGCCGGAACGAATACGCATTACGCCGATCCCTATTTGAAAGCAGTTCTGCCAGCAGATGGAGACTATTTTATCCACGTTGCTGAGACAGCCCATCAAGGGGGACCGGAGTACGGATATCGTCTCCGGGTCGGAGCACCTCAGCCTGACTTCAAGCTGCTCTTCACTCCCTCTTGTATTTCCCTGAAAGGAAAGAGCGCTGCAGCAATCAACGTGCAGGTAGTTCGTCACGACGGCTTCGCCGAACCGATCAAGATCGAATTAAAGAATCCACCTGCAGGCTTCTCCGCAGCCCCAATCACCATCGCTGGAAATGCCAATACAGGTAGATTTACGATTAAGTCCGAAGTCGATTCTACCTCCGGAGCAGTCGATCTGGAAGTGCAAGGAACTGCGAAGATCGGGGAGAAGGAAATCTCACACAGTGCGATTCCCTGTGAAGATCGGATGCAAGCCTTCCTCTGGAAGCAGTGGGTGCCTGCCCTAGACTTCAAAGCTCGCGTATGGGATCCGAATGCGATTCCCGCGACCAAACGGAAAGCACCTGAGCGACCACCTCTGCCCGAAGTAGATGAAAAGGCGCTGGCCGCCCTTCCAGCGGATCAAAAGCCTAAGTTTACTCGTGCTCAAATCATGGGGCGACTAACTGAACTGCGAAGACTTTACGAGGACGACTATCTGACCGACGCCTTTTACACGAGGAAGGTCGAGGAGTGCGAATCCGGAACGCTGAAATAGGAGTGAGTTGATTGCATAGGAATCATTCTAGGGATTACCGCTTTTCCCTTGACGGCTCGTTTTGTTAGGAACCCGCAAGACATTGCTACGGAGTGCGTCGAAGAGGAAGTCCCAGCCTCTTCGACCACTTTCGTTTTTAAAGTCTCCTATTTCCGTCCCTCGATCTGTTCGCGAATCGACACTACCAGCCGAGGGTCACTATCGATCGCACCGAGAAATGTAGGATAACGCGGACTCCAGTCTGTCGCCCGTAGTGCAGCATTGGAAACCGCCTTGTGCGTCCATCCCCGCTTCCGCCCTGGATCGGGTGGAGTCATAGGCAAGGACGCAAGTGCGAATCGAGTCGCCAGTCTCTCGTAACACTCACGCTGGGTAATTGGATGATCGTCTGTCACGTTCCAAACCTGCCCAGCGAATTCTTTCCATTCCATTTTTAACACGTGGAGGATCGCTGAAACAGCATCGTCTCGATGAAGCTGATTCAACAAACGACTCGGTTCGGAATCTTCAATTGCAGCAGTCCCCGATAATATACGCTCCAGGTGTACTGAACGCCCCGGGCCGTAGAGACCGGCCAGACGAAGTACACAGCCACCACCCGTCTTCACCAAATTTTCCGCTTCGAGCAGAATCTGTCCGGTTTCACGCTCGGGACAGGTTTCCGAATTTTCCGTCACCACCGAGCCGTCTTTCTGGGCATATACGCTAGTGCTGCTGGTAAAAATGATTGGAACGCCAGGGAAAACACGATTCAGGTTCCGTATCCCATCGACAAAGACGGATCGATACCCTTCCGCTCCCCCTCGCCCCGAACTGGCACAATGTACGATCCG
>JBDHQE010000295.1:0-3973 GCA_039806885.1 Verrucomicrobiales bacterium | reverse complement strand
CGGATAAGCCGACGCATGATGGGGCAGTGCTTGGAGAGAAAGGAATTTGGTTCAGTGCTGGTCTGTGCGCGGCTCATGGAATCGATGGGGATCGCCTGCGAGTCTCTGTTTTCTCGCAAGATCAAGATAGCCACGATTCGAGGTGCTTCTCAAGAAATGATGACTGATATGGGAGAAACTCTTCGTGATGAGTGTCATCTGAGTAGGACTCGTCGAAATCAACAAAAACGCCGCCTCGATTTCTCGAGGCGGCGTCCTAATTTTTTCAATAAAAGCTTCGGAAATTACTTCACTTCAATTTTGGAAACCTTGATGAACTGCTTGCCGTCGCGAGTCTCGACCGTGCCGGTCACCGATGCTTTCTCGGTACCCGAGCAGACATGCTCGCTGGTCTTCCGCTTTCCATCTTGCTCCAGAAGATAAAGCGTTTCGCCGACCTTCAGAGTGTCAGCGCACTTGTCACCTGTTTTGAGTGAACACTTTTCACAGGCGAGATCACCTTCGAAAGTTTTAGCCTCGTCTGCCTGGACGACAGCGATCGTAAGGAAGGTTCCGATTAAAGCGAGAAATAGAGTTTTCATCGTTGGATAATATGTTTGTTATTTGGGATGTTATTTTAGAATACATTTGGCCTAGGTGGCCATTACGAAGAAGCCGTTGACAGGAAAATGGCCTAGCAACATTCGACTTTCATCGAATTATCTTCATTCAATTGGTGTACGACAAGAAAAATCGTCAAATTGTTCAATCTTGAGTTTTTGATGGTGCCCGAGCTTGTCGATTGACTGGCTTTCACGACTCAAATTTCCACCCATTGGCCTGGAATCGGGACGGGGTACTGTCCGTTTTCATCCGCCGTGAATGGGGCTGGACTGTCATAGGTCAAATTGTCCGTGTCCGGATTGTGGCGGAACTCGGACGCCATCGCCTGTTCCCAAGTAATTACTTGCCCCATGTGTGTAGCAGCGCGTCCCATAATCGCAGCCAAATTCGACTGTGCGGCTCTTTTGCCTTCATTGAACGGCGTGTTTTCGCGAATCGCTTTCGTAAAATTATTCCATTGTGCCTGCCAAGGAGTGAGCTTCTCTTCGGGGGCCGCCCATAGAACATTGTCATTCGCAATGCGTCTGTCCTTGAAGATCTTCGAAGTTCCTGCGTGAATATTGCCTGAGAACTGGGCTGCGCGTTTCGATCCCTGAATATAGGTAGCGAAGTCGTCGTGACACTTCGGAATGTAACGCACGTAGTCATAGGCCTTCGTCCCATCGGCGAAAGTCCACTCGACGGAGTAGGAATCAAGATTTTGGCCCTTGTCCGTGTTGTTAAAGGCGCGTCCCCCGATGCCGTGGGCGGAAACGGGATACTCGCCCTTAATCCAGCAGAGTTCGTCGATCTGGTGAATATCCATTTCCGACCACAGCCCGCCGGAAACCCAGAGGAATTTGGTGAAATTGCGCAATTGCCACTCCAGATCGCTCTTGCCTTCCGGGCGCAGGCCCAGCGGTCCCGATGGCCCCATGCGATAGGCGCTGATGCTCTCAATGGAGCCGATTTCGCCTTCGGCAATGCGGCGGAGAAGCTCGATACGATTGACTGAGTGTCGACTCATCACGCCCGCAGCGATTTTAACGCCCTTGGCCTCCGCTTCTTCCGCGGCCTTGATGACACGGCGTACTCCGGGAGGATCGACGGCGAAGGATTTCTCCATGAACACGTTGATTCCCTTCGACACGGCATACTCTAACTGCTGAGGACGGAAGCCGGCATACCCCGTGAGCATCGCGACGTCTCCGGAGTTTGGACGCAAGGAGTCGATGGCTCGCTTGAATGCGTCGAAGCCGATGAAGCAATTATCCTGCGCGACCTGAGCGCGCTCTTTGAATTTGCCCTCCAGTGCCTTACGCGAGCGCTCCAATCTGTCCTCATACAGATCGGCCATGACTGTGAGCTTCACCCCGTCATCGGCTTCCATCGCGTTCGCTACAGCTCCGCTCCCTCGTCCTCCGCTGCCGATCAGAGCCAGATGAATTTCATCGCTGCCTGCGGCGTGGACGTCGGGAATCGTCACTCCAGCCAATACCGAAACGGCTGCAGCCTTTCCAGTGGCGGACAGGAAATCGCGGCGAGTAGTCGTCGAATGGAGATTGGATGGAATGGAGGGTTGGGTATCTTCGTTGCTTGCGCTCATACAGCAGTATTTCAGAATGGAGCGTATTCCGCCAAGTACGGCATTGCGCAATGAAGAAAATACTTTTCGGACGGGTAAGCGCTTAGCTGAAAGCTTCCCAGTGGCGAGGCGAAGTGCTCAGTTGACGAGAACTGTGTACGGGTCCGACATTGTACCCATGCCTACTCTTCCATCACTTGCGGAAATCGAAGCCGCAACTGAATTGATTCGTTCACGCATTCCTCATACTCCGGTCTATCGATGGCCATTGCTGGAAGAGATCGCGGGGTGTGAAGTCTGGGTAAAGCATGAGAACACCACTCCCGTCGGAGCTTTCAAAATCCGGGGTGGATTAGTCTATCTCGATGAATTGAAACGCCATGAGCCTCATATTTCTGGCGTCATCGCTGCGACCACAGGCAATCACGGACAGTCCATCGCTTATGCCTCACGAGTTCACGATTTGCGAGCTGTCATCGTAGTTCCGGAGGGGAACAATCCGGAGAAAAACGCTGCGATGCGGGCATTGGGTGCGGAAGTGATTGAATATGGGCGAGAATTTCAGGAGTCGCTCGAATATTCTCGCGAATTCGCCCTCCGCGAGGGATTGCACGCCGTCCCTTCGTTCCATCCTTGGCTAGTGCGAGGTGTTGCGACCTATGCGCTTGAGTTTTTTCGCTCTGTTCCGCCTCTCGACGGTGTTTTTGTTCCGATCGGTTTGGGATCGGGCTTTTGCGGATTGGCTGCGGTAAAAGCGGCTCTGGGACTCTCGACCGAACTCATCGGAGTCGTCTCCGCCGCCGCGCCTGCCTATTCGTTGTCGTTTCGCGAAAGGCGGCTCATCGAACAGCCCAGCCAGACTCGAATCGCTGAAGGAGTGGCTTGCAAAACTCCGCATCCTGATGCTCTCGCGCTGATCTGTGAGCACGCTGCTAGGATTGAACAGATCGACGATGATTCTGATCTGGAGGCTATTGCAGACTTCCTGCGCTGCACACATCACCTCGTCGAAGGGGCCGGGGCGCTCGCTTGGGCTGCGCTGAAGGCTCAGCGGGAGCGGTGGGCCGGGAAGCGCGTCGGTATCATCCTCAGTGGTGGCAATGCGAGCACTGCACTGATTCGTCAAGTGGCAGAAAGTCTGTGACCTGATCGGTGGTTCGATTAATCCAGTGTGCGCTTCGGCGGTGCAATCGTCGTGGTGGAAGCGGGACGCCCCTTGGGTGCGGGAGCGAAGCGTTGAATCTCGAAATTTGGAAGATTCAGGACGATATTTAAGTCGCTGCGGAAATCCCAAGTTGCCGGGACATCGACTTGGTCTGCGATTTCTCGTGCTTTCAGATAGGTGGGAATCGCGTCGGTTACGACTTGGAAGAAAGCGACGCCGTTCGGATCTGCCTTGATGTCGCGCAGTGTTCGAATGTAGGGAGAGTTTGTTTCTCCCAATTTCGCTGCGGGTTCTCCTGATTTCGCTGTGAAGGCGAGTTGGATGACGGTCGATCCGGGTTTGCTCATCGGCTCGATACTGAAGGTGGATGGTAAGCCCCCAGTGCCAGCGGAACTCTTGAGAAATTCGATCATCTTTGCGGCATCGTAGATCACTTTGCTAGCTCCGGCTTTCTTAAAGGCTTCTTGCTCGCCCAGCGCGGTAAAATAGCGCAGAACGCCTTTCGCGTCACTATCGACCTTTATGCTGTTCGATCCCCAGGAAAAGTCGATCTTTTTTCCCTCAGAGATCGCTTTAATCGTTGGCTTCAATGGATCCTTGCTCGGGTCCATGGCGAGCCATAGTTTAAATTCACCTTTGGT
>JBDHQE010000025.1:0-24220 GCA_039806885.1 Verrucomicrobiales bacterium | reverse complement strand
CCGTCCTTGCCGCTACGCGGCACCGCTATCGCGGACGGACTACGCACGGCGGCAGGTGTGCGAGGGAAGGTTCTGAACTCTTTCTCAAATTAAGGGTTGCAAGGAGGCCAGAAATGGATAGAAAGGGGCTGCCAAGAGCTATCGAATTTCAACAAACTTTGGGACATCCCCGGAGAGATTATGCGATCCAGAGAAGTTCTTCGTGTACACATAGTGTAACTCATTTGTTTCCATATTCATGATGTAGTTAAATCCCACCTTCGGTACTTCCCTAAAAAGAGGAATGTTCTGAGAGAATCCATCACGAAAACGTTTGCTGATATTCATTTTCAGTAATTGATTAGCGGGAGCAAGCTTGATCGAATGGTAATTGATTAGCGGGAGCAAGCTTGATCGAATGATGCTCCGTCCAGTAAAGCAGCAAAGGCTTGTGTCACTTCCTTTGTCCGCTTTCGCAAGGTTCCGAAGATTGTTTTCATTACGGCATAGGCTAGCGCTCCTCTCCCATTCTTCGAACAGTGTGACACTTTTCTTGCGATCACGGCCCCCCGCAATCCACGTTCAGCGCTGTTGTTCGTCGGCTCGATCTCTGGCCGCCTCAAAAACAAGGTCAGTCGCCCGCGATCATTTTGCCGCCCCAAGCCGTCGAGTAGCCTCTGGTTGTCTGCATCTGTAAGCACCCGATCTTTGAGCAATTCCTCAAGTCGTTTTTCCAAGGCTGCTCCTTTCTCCAGGTAGTGCGGCCTTTCTATTTCCCCTGCATGGTATTTCCTCCATAAGTCTAGACCTCCCCTCAATACTTTCTTGAGTTCACTACTGAAGGCCTTGGCCCTGCCCTTCTTGGTTTTCTCTACCTCACTGAGGTTCTTCAATACATGACTCAAGCATTTCTGCATCAGCACCTCATCCATCGTATACGATTCGTAGCTCGAACCCCGATCCGTACCCAGAAGGCCTTTGAAACTCTCTCCGATGACTTCCTGCACTTCCTGATTGCGGTGTTGATCGCGAATTTGATACCAGGAAATGGTCTGAGTAAAAAAGCCCATCAACCAGGTTTGATACCCATTGATGCGCCAGCCGGTGTCGTCGGTGTTCACTACGGTACTTCCTGCCACCTCTTCGCGTAGATCGGCGTAAGATCGGTGCAGAATACCTCCTTCGGTACATAACCCACAGGCCTTCTGGTTGATGGCACTCTGGGTCAGACGTACGCCTGTCCACTGCTCCAAAACAGTGGGCACCTTGCGCATCGGCAGTCCATGCTCGTAATGTAAACTCAAGGCCAGCGCCATGACACGGGATCCGACCCGATGAGCATTGGCTCCACTCTGGTCGGGGGATAGGTCGGGATGTTCCCCTCTCACTCTCCGAGAGCACTCGGGACATTGTCCCGTCTCCACATGGAACAGGGTAATGCAACGGGCGGGAATCTCAGGCACGTCGATCACGCTGGCGCTTTCTACACCGGTCTTCATCTCACACCCACAACAAGTGCAGCTCTTCTGTTCGTGTCTCAAGGGCACTGCAATGATGGTGACCTGATCTCCTTCGCGAATTTCGGGTTCTTCCCGACATTTGAACACGCCCTGACCTGGGCGGCGACCGGGGCGTTTCGGGTGGGGCGTGCGGGAACCTTTGCTGAAGGGAGCTTTGGAGCGTTTGACCTCACGGATTTCGCCCGTGAGTCTTTCGGCTTTCTTGGTCAGTAACTGGACTTGCGCCGTCAACTCCCTTATGCGTTTCTGATCGGACATGATGATCTCCACGAGTTGCTTCCGTGGCTGACGCATCAGGTCTTTCCGATTGAATCCCATCGGAGGCACGATTAGATCAGAATTATCAATTGTCAAGAGGCGCTAATCAATTACCATTTTCACAGGAGTGAAATTTTGTCTTACCTAACAGTTATTCTGTGACTGGTCGCAAAGTAAAGCGACCAGTCGCTTTTGATTGAGGGATTTGTCGACTCATGAACGGATTGTACACAATTCTACGATTCCGATAAAGGAATTCTTTCACTCTTTCTGCACCAAGTCCTCTGGTGTCGCGTCGCGGGCTGCTCGGGGAGGCTCTGGGCGTTTGATGATGATCTTCATCCGTCCACAAGCGGAAGGTTGCGACGCATCAGAGTCCTTGCTCGATAGATAGGGCGACTGTAACAATGATTTTCTCCCCTCACATCACCTCTCCCTACAAATCGAGCGGACTCCTGATTCCGAGGCCTAGTTAGTCGATTCGATAGGGACACCTCCGGATACCCTCACTACCGCACCGTCTAGGGAAAGCCCGTTCGGCCTGCGACTTCGTCGTAGGCTTTGAGAGGCGGTGCTACGAGAGGTGGCATCGTGTTGATGATCTCATCAACGCGATTTCTTCAAGATAAAGCATCCGCCGTTTCCCGGAGTAGCTCTTCTGTGGTTTCCCAGCCGATGCATGGATCGGTAACTGATTGTCCCCAGCGCATGGCTGAGCGGTCGGGGAGAATGGACTGATTGCCTTCACAGAGATTGCTCTCCAGCATCGCGCCCACGATATGGTGATTCCCGGAGAGTCGCTGAGCTACGATTTCTTTAAACACAGATGGCATCTTGGAGTAATCCTTGCAGCAGTTGGCATGACTCGCGTCGATTACGATGGAGCGATTCACTCCGCCCTTTTCCAGAGAGGCGAGAGCCTGCGCTACTGAATCAGCGTCGTGGTTCGGCCCCGAGGTTCCGCCTCGGAGAACGGTGTGACAGTTCGCATTGCCCCGAGTGCTCACCATGGAGGCGACGCCTTCTGGGCTGATCCCGAAAAAAGTCTGTGGCGCCCGAGCTGCCTTCAGTGCATTCACGACTGCGTCCATCCCCCCACAGGTGGCGTTCTTGAATCCTACCGACATGGACAGTCCCGATGCCATTTGACGATGGGTCTGCGATTCTACTGTGCGTGCACCGATCGCGGCCCAACTGATGAGATCAGCGAAGTATTGAGGCGTGATCGGATCGAGGAATTCTGTCGCAGCGGGCAATCCGAGGTCGCTGATGTGAAGCAGGATTTTACGAGCCAAGCTCAGACCAGCGGAAAGATTCGCCGTCCCGTCCAGATCGGGATCCATGATCAGACCTTTCCAGCCTACGGAAGTTCTCGGTTTCTCAAAATAGACCCGCATGACGATCTCCAGCTTATCTTGCAGTTCCTCTTTTAATGGAGCGAGCTTTTCTGCGTAAGCGATTCCTTGATCGGGATCGTGGATGGAACAGGGACCGACGATGACTAGGAAACGGCTGGATCGTCCATGCAGGATGTCCTCGATTCGGAGGCGAGCCTTCGAGATGATCGTTGCCTGACCAATGCTGCGAGGTTGCTCATGCATGAGCAGAGCTGGAGCAGGTAGGGGAACGTTCGAGAGTATATTGAGATCGGAGACTTCTGCCATGGAATGAGGGGGCTGAGATGAATACGGGAATAAAGTGATGAAACAAGGACGAAATCAGATGAGGTCGCAAATTTAGATGGGCAGGACGTCCACTGGATCGCCGGGAAGGATTGTCTGAAAGGGTGCTAGGCGGATCAGGCAGTTCGCCTGACTGAGACCCCAGATCGCGTGCGAGCGTTGAGAGCCTGCGAGATGAAGCTCATGCCCGTCTATCGTTCCTCTCATATAATGGGGACGCTCGCCCTGATTATTCATCGTATCGGAAGCGATCACGGAAAGTCGTCCGGGAGCGGAATCCCGCCCGACTAGGCGACGGATCACCGGTGCGACGAAGAGGGTGAAGGTAACAAAGGCAGAGACGGGATTCCCCGGCAGTCCGAAAACAGGGACTCCGTTCTCATGGCGACCGTAGAGAAAAGGCTTACCCGGTTTAATGTTCACTCTCCAGAAATCAGTTTCTACACCGAGATCGGTGAGTACGTCCTTCACGTAATCTCGCTCTCCGACAGAGACGCCACCGACCACGATCACGAGATCGGCAGATTCGAGTGCCCGTGAGAAAGTCTCTCTCAGTTGTTCCGGCTTATCCTCGACGTGGCAGGCTGTGGCAGTTCCCCCCTCGCGAGAGACAGTCGCCTGGAGCATGGGGGAATTGGAATTAAAAATCTGTCCAGGCAGCGGCAACTGGTCCGAGTTGATCACCTCGTCGCCAGTGGTGACGATTTCTACGAGAGGGCGGGCATAGACGGGGACTTCAGAAATTCCCTGAGAGGCCAATAGTCCGATGCGCATGGGATTGAGCAGATCGCCCCGTTCGAGTAGCAGTTGTCCACAGTGGACATCATCTCCCCGCCGACGAATGTTCTCTCCCGGCTCGACCGCTTCGCGTACGATGATCCGATCTCCTTCGCGAGTGACGTCTTCCTGCATGAGGACGGCATTTGCCCCGGTGGGGATGGGAGCGCCAGTGAAAATGCGGATTGCGTGTCCGGACGTCAGTTCGAAACCTTGATCCAGTCCCGCAGCTTGAGCCTCTGGGGCGACGATGAGTTCCGCTCCCACGGTGGCTTCTTCCGCCCGGACGGCGTAGCCATCCATCGCCGAATTGTCGAAGGGAGGCGAGTCAATGCTGCCGGAGACCTCCTGTGCGAGAATCTGATCGAGAGACAGCTCCAAAGGTACCCAGATGACTGATCCTGGAGACGTGTGCTCCAAGATGCGGCTCAGGGCTTCTTGTTCCTCTAACATGTATCGACGAAAGAGGAATCCCGCAGAAGTGTCAAATCGTGAATGGGCGTAAAACGGGGCAGCCCGGTGACTCGAAAGAGGAAGTAAAGATCACACTAAGCGGACTTTTTTTGCGTAGTCAATTCGGAGAGGGCAATGCGGAACTGGTGCTGGTCGGCGCTATTGGCAGGTTCGCATCCGCCTTTTTCGCCTCTACCGCTGCGAGAATGCGAGGCATGAAAGGTTCTGGATTGGCATCGAAGGCATGGACGCAGGGGGTACAGCAAAACAGAACTTCCTGCCCCTTATAGATACGCCGGTGCTTCGGGCCTTCCGGACCGAAGGGACGCTGAAGAACCGCGCAGGAATCGAAGGGGTAGGGGACTACGGATTTCTTGAGTTCGTGATCGAGTCGTTTCGTCTCTTTGAAGGAAGAAATCACCGGTGCCGAGGTTCCTTCGCTCTGGGGAGATACTGGACTCGCGGTAGGCTCAGTGGATGTGCTGGATGGAGTCTGGGCTGTCTGATCTGCGGGATGGGTGGTGCAGGACGCCAGAAGCAAAGCGGACAGAAGAGAGCTTGCGATGAAGAAAAGACGCGGATTCATGCGACGTTCGCTAAAGCTGGAACAGACTGGCTCGCTCTGCAAGCGCGGCAATCGTGAATGAAATGGCGAGATCGCGAATGTGAAAATGTATTTTTAATCGAGTGGAGAGCGCTCTTTGACGATAGGCAGCTCTTGCTCCACAGTCGGGCATGGCAGGTCTCATCATCAAGCCCCGATCCCGCATTTTCCATGGCCACGACTGGGTCTATGGCAGCGAAATACTGAAAACGTTTGGCGATCCTAAGCCAGGCGATGTCGTGACACTGAAGGACTTCAGAGATCGTCCGTTAGGGTCGGCGATCTACAATCCTGCGTCTCAGATCGTCGCTCGACGCATCTCTCGGAGAAAGCAGGAGCTGGATCGTGAGTTTTTCGAGCGTCGTCTGCGGAGGGCGCTGAATCTGCGCGAGTCAATGGGGTTTGCCGAGCCAGTGTACCGTCTCGTATGGAGTGAAGCAGACGGCTTGCCGGGTATTGTGATCGATCGCTACGGAGACCACTTCGTATTGCAGACGCTTACCCTTGCGATGGATCTGCGGAGAGAGCTCATCGTAGAAAGTCTGCGAGCGATTTTTGGAGAGATCACTGTGATCGAGCGAAATGACTCCTCGATTCGCAAGGCAGAGGGGCTCGATCTGCGCACAGGCCTTCTGGCGGGGAAATGGAGGGGTTCTCTGGAGCTTACTCTGCAAGGCTTTTCCCTAGTTCTGGATCTGATGGAGGGACAAAAAACCGGGATTTATCTGGATCAGATTGATAATCAGGCAGAGGTGGGTTTTCTGGCCTCTGGGAAATCCGTGCTCGACTGCTTCTGTAATCAGGGTGGGTTTTCTCTCCATGCGGCACGTGCTGGAGCGCGATCTGTCCTAGCTCTCGACATCAGCCTATCCGCTGTGGAGGCAACTCGCGAGAATGCAGCCAGAAATGGCCTGGAGATCGAAGTCCGAGAGGCCAATGTCTTCGATTTTCTCAAAAAGGCGGAGGAGGAAGAGTTAAAATTCGATCTGATCGTGCTCGATCCGCCTTCGTTTACCAAGTCGCGAAAGGCCTTGGTGGATGCGATGCGCGGATACAAGGAAATCCATCTGCGAGCGCTGAAGCTGCTGAATCCGGATGGAATTCTTTCCACCTACTCATGCAGTCATCATGTGAGCGAGCACGAGTTTCAGGAGATGATCGCCTCCGCCTCGGTCGATGCGAAGCGAACACTGCGCTTGCTTCGTCGTCATTCCCAGCGACGGGACCATCCGGTGATCCTGACTCTGCCAGAGACTGCGTATCTGAAAGGCTGGACATTCCAAGCTGTCGGTGGGTTCTGAAGTGGGAATCGGTGGGGAAGCAACGCAAATGCGCCGCTTTCGGACTCGACGAATTCGGAGAGAGTCGCGTAAGTAAAAGTTATGGCAAATCGACGTCAAATTATCAAGGGTGGCACTGCGGCCACGATTCTGGCAGCTGCTCCAGCGATTATTCGTGGGCAGAATCTGAATTCTCGTCTCCAGATCGCCTCCATCGGATCAGATGGGAAGGGCTTTAGCGATATTCGTGAGTTGTCGTCGCACGATAAGCAGAAGTATGTCGCTTTCTGTGATGTGGATTTAAATCGCACTCTCAATGCGACCAAGTTGCATCCTAATACACCGGTATATCAGGATTTCCGCGAGATGCTCGCGAAGATGGGAGATCAGATCGATGCCGTGCAGGTGTCCACTCCGGACCACATGCACGCCTATTGCACCATTTCCGCGATGAAGATGGGCAAGCACGTGTATTGTCAAAAGCCACTCACACACAATATCTGGGAGTCTAGAGAAGTTGCGAAGATGGCGAAATCTACCGGAGTTATTACTCGACTTGGGAATCAGATCCATTCGCACAAGTTTTATCGGACCGCCGTTCAGTTAATCCAGTCCGGTCGCATTGGCAAGGTCGTGAAAGTCAATTCCTGGTGCTCGGCGACCGGCCACTTTCGCAGTGGATACATTAGCCGCCCGCCGCAGACGGATCCGATCCCGGAGACTCTCGATTGGGATAAGTGGATCGGAGTCGCCCATCCGCGCCCCTTCGTGGATGGGCGTTGCTATGCCCCTTGGGGCTGGCGCGACTGGCAGGATTATGGCAGCGGAGCTGTGGGTGATTTTGGCTGTCATATTCTCGATCCCGTCTTCACAGCGCTCGATATCACTGGATCATCGACCGAATACTTGGCCGATCACACGGGGATGAACGACGAGGTCTGGCCCGCGCAGACAGATTACAAGTTCAAGGTTCCCGGTACAAAATATACAGCCAACAAGCAGCTTGCGATTCATTGGTTCAATGGTGGAAGGCAGCCAGGGGAGAGAACGCATATGCCGCCTCTCGAAGGTCTGCCCAGCAGTGGCTCCCAGTTTATCGGTGAGACGGGGACGCTGATTCTTCCTCATGTGGCAGAGCCTATGCTCTATTTCGACGGGAAGCCGATGAGCAAGGAATACGAGCTGGCTGATGATCAAAATCACTATCATGGATGGATCGATGGATGCTTATCTGGCAAGCAGCCCTCTGACGGATTCGATTACGGTTCTCGCCTCACTGAAGTGATTCTGCTGGGCAATATTGCAACACGATATCGCGGACAGCAGTTGGATTGGGATGGTGAGAACATGAAGTTCACGAATAATGAAGATGCCAATCGTTGGCTTACGCGTGACTATCGCGAAGGCTGGGATCTGAAAAAGCTGATCGGCTGAGGCGATGAGTAGCCTCGGGTGTTCCAGAGTGAGCATTCGGGGCCGCTGCGAGGGCTTGGAATGATCCAGCTCACGCGAAAGGCTTCTGAGTGGTTCGGAACGGGCGATTCGTGCTTACGTCCGGATTTTTTTGCTTCGTGTGTCGCCGTTTCTAGCATCTTTCTGCAATGATAAAATACCGGAGCTATTCTTTTCTCCTTCGTCTTCTGGTCCTGTCTTCCCTACTACTCGTAGAGCGAGGTTCGTCCGAGGATACGTCGAAGCCTGCCCCGACCGAGGTCGCTGGATCGCAGCAGGCTCTGGACGTGATCCGGAGCTATCCGGGGCGAGGTGCCTTGGCGGATGGATCGAAGCCGACTCCGCCTCAGGAGGCGATGAAGACCTTTCGCGTTCGCGAAGGGTTGGCGCTCGATCTGGTCGCCGCCGAACCGGACGTAGAGCAGCCGCTCTTTCTCACTTGGGACTCTAAAGGGCGTCTCTGGGCAGCTCTTTATCGCCAATATCAGTTCCCCGCTGGCTTGAAGATCGTAGAATACGACGATCATCTCCGTGCCCGTTTTGACAAAATGCCACCGCCACCTCCTCTGGGAGATCGTGGTGCGGATATCATTCGCGTTTTTGAGGACAAGGATGGAGACGGGAATTTTGACTCCCATAAAGATGTAATCACGGGGCTGAATATCGCCACTTCTGTCGCTGTCGGTGCCGGTGGAATCTGGGTGGCCAATCCTCCCTATCTGCTTTTTTACCCAGATGCGAACGGGGACGATGTTCCCGACTCTGATCCGATCGTAAAGCTCTCTGGATTCGGAATCGAGGATACTCATGCGGTGATGAACAGTATCCAGTGGGGACCAGATGGCTGGCTTTATGGAGCCAATGGTAGCACGACCACAGGAAAGGTCGCCGATCCTGCTTCAGGCGAAACCGTTGCTTGGCAAGGGCAGATGATTTGGCGCTTTGATCCAGCGACTGATCGATTCGAAATCTTCGCCGAAGGTGGCGGGAATACCTTCAGTCTAGAGATCGATGCCGTCGGTCAGGTCTTTTCCGGAACCAATGGAGGGAAAACGCGGGGCATGTTCTATCCACAGGGCAGTTATGGGACGAAATCTTGGGGAAAACATGGCCCTCTGACCAATCCCTACGCGTTCGGCTACTTCGAGCACATGAAGAGCGAGGGTGATGAGCGACGCTTCCCTCAGACATTTACGATTGAGGAAGGTGGGCTGTTCGGAAAAGACTTGGCAGGCCGGGTGATCGCCGCGAATTCGCTGCAAAACGTGGTCTGGGCGAGTCGGCTGGAGCGCGATGGATCGACCTACCGCACGGTGGATGAAGAAAATCCGATCGAGTCAACTGATCGCTGGTTTCGACCTGTTTATGCGGGTTTGGGCATCGATGGTGCGGTCTATTTCGCCGATTGGTACGACAGTCGTCTCAGTCATGTGCGTCCCATCGACGATTGGCACAAGACGAGTGGGCGCATCTATCGCCTCCGTCCGAAGGATAAAGAACCTCTCTATAAGGAAGGTGATCTGACGAAACTGGCCAGTCGAGACCTGATCGCACTGTTCAGTCACCCGAATCGAGTCGTTCGCCGTCGGGCCGAGCTAGAACTCGGCTGGCGCGGAGATCGCTCGGTGAATTCGGAACTGATCGAACTAGTGGATAGCGCCTCTGGCCAGGAGTCTCTGGAGGCTTTGTGGGCGCTGAACCTACTGGGTGGACTCAGTGATGATCTAGCGCAGAAATGGCTCACTCATCCCGAGGTGTCTATCCGCCGCTGGGTCGTGCGTCTGATCGGTGACAGGAGAAAGGCGCAGCCGGAGTTGGCGACTGCCTTGGCTGATCTGGCCTTGGCGGAGAAAGATGTCCAAGTGCGCGTGCAACTCGCCGCTTCCGCAAAGCGACTACCCGACGCTATCGCGATGGGAATGATCGACGGCCTAGTTCGGCATGAGGAGGATCTTCGGGATCCACACCAGCCGCTGATGATCTGGTGGGCGCTGGAGGCTCATGCCGAGAGTGCCCGTTCCGCTGTGGAGAAGTGGATTTCCAATTCGGAAGTATGGCAGCGCAGCCTTTTCCGCGAGGTGTTGGCCCCCCGATTGATGAAGCGATATGCCATCGCAGGAGGAGAGAAGAATTTTGGTAGCGCGGCTGCTCTTCTGACAGCAGCACCGGATCAGAAAATTCAATCCCTCCTGCTCGAGGCGCTCCAGTCCTCCTTTGAAGGGTTACCGCTGCCGTCTCTACCCGAATCCCTGACGAAGGCGCTGCATGATTTCTCCAGTCAGCTCGGAGACAGTGGATTGGTACTGCGGCTGAAGAGCGGAGATACAACGGCACGCAAAGAAGCATATCAGGCGATGCTGAATGAATCCATCCCTGTCAGTGTACGCAGCGAGATCATCCGCCAACTCGGAGCAGCACACGATCACGATGCGGTGGCACCGATGCTCAAGATTCTCGGATTCAAGGAAGATCATGCCTTGAAACGAGTCGCATTGCAGACGCTGGCTCGCTTTGACGACGAGTCAATCGCAAAGGGGATTCTGTCGCGTTATGGATCGACGCTTCCGGATGAGCAGGGGGTGCGTACCACTGCGGAGCGAGTGCTGGCTGGACGACTGCCCTGGGCACTGTTGATGATGGACGCTGTGGATCGTGCTGCGATCAAGGATCGTGACCTGTCGCCGGAGATCGTGCATCTAATGATGGAGCATAAAAACTCCGACCTGAACGGAAGGATTCGCAGGCACTGGCCGGGAATCGTGGACGGCTCCGGAGGAATCGACGTCGATGCAGAGAGTGCCCGCATTCGCTCCGTTTTGACATCGGGCAATGGAGATGCGATCCGTGGGAAGCAAGTCTATGCAGCCCGTTGCGCCGCTTGCCATAAGCTCTTCGGTGAAGGTCAATCCATCGGGCCGGAACTGACCGGCTATGAGAGGCAGAATCTCGACTTCTGGCTGCCGTCCATTCTCAACCCCAGTTTGGAACTGCGCGAAGGTTATCTGAACTATGTCGCCACGATGAAAGACGGGCGGAAGGTCAGCGGCTTTCTTGCCGAGCAGGAACCGCGCACGGTCACTCTGCGAGATCTGGCGGGCCAAGTGTCTGTCATCGATCGATCCGAGATTGCGACTCTGGAGGCATCTCCTGTGTCGATCATGCCTCCCGGACTTTTGCTTGGCTTGAGCGACGGAGAATTGCGGGACTTCTTCGCCTATTTAATGTCAAAAACCGAATAACAGAGAAACGACGAACTCTGAAGGAATATCTGAAGTCCAGATATTTCAGATAACCAAATTTCCGTAAAAATTATATCGAGACATTTAGATTTAGATTCTAACGACTTCTTGCTTGCGTTGCCTCTAGCCTTACTGTTACAGTCAGCGACTTTCCAATTTTCTGTACGGGAAAGGTTAGAGTTTTACTACGACAGCCCCTCATTTTCGTGTTTCAGCCCCTCCAGATTGAGATTTTCAACAGGCGATTCCTTCTCGTTGCGGGAGCGGTGGGCTTGCTGCTTTTCCCATCTGGACGCTTGCTCCAGGCGGGCGGCGTCCAGACCCCAAGCGGTATTTCCGGAATCGCTGCATCAGAGGTTCAGAATCGACAGAAACGAGTGGAGGCTGCTCAGACTCTTTTTACATCCGCATCTAAGGCTTATGCAGATCAGTCCTACGCCGAGGCGATGGACTACTACAAAGCAGCCTTTGAAACCCTGCCGGATGTTCCTGCGATGGCTGCGCAGCGTCGAATTTTCTTTTCTCGTTATCAGTCAGCGGCTTTTCGCTATGCCCAGACGCTCGCTGATGATGGACGGTGGGGAGAGTGTGAGCAAACCCTGGATCAGATTATAAAACTCGCGGATGAATCAGGGATCCCGGCCACCGAAGTGAATCCGGAGGTGCGCAAGATGTTGAAGGAATTGCGTGAGCACGATGATCGCTACAATCAGGCGATCAGTCCGCGTCATATCCGTGATGCAGCACAGGTGAATACGAAACTCATCATCGCCAAGGGATACCGAGAATTGGGGGATTATGATCGCGCTGAGCGCACCTACAACGAGGTCTTGAGGCTAGATCCATATAATACAGCAGCTCGCCGAGGGATGGAAGAGATGGAGCAATTGCGACTGGACTATTACAGCGCTGCCTATTCGCATACTCGAGCGAAGAAGGTCGCTGAAGTCACTGCTGGTTGGGAAACTCCGATAGCACCTTTGCTGGAGGAAAGCGGAACGGATATGGTAGGGGCTGAGGTGGCCGTCGGAAAGAGTGTCTCGATCGAGAAAAAGCTGAAGGAGATCATGATTCCCTCTCTGGAGTTTCAAGGAGCGACGCTTCGTGATGTCGTGGATTACTTGGGACAAAAGGCGCAGGAACTCGACTCGTCTGAGTCCGATCCCGTGAAGCGCGGGGTGAATTTTGTCATCGATACGGGGGGCAGCGCTACAGACCCGGCCAGCAGTGTGATCAACATTAAGCTGGCGAATATCCCTCTGGGCGTGGCTCTCAATTATGCAGTCTCCCAAGTAGGCTTGACCTATCGAGTGGAGGGCGTAGCCGTTCGCATTCTTTCTCCCACAGCGGCGGCTAATAGCAGTCTCTCGACTCGGGTGTGGCGAGAGATTCCTCCCGGATTCCTCTCTGGAGGAGGAGAAAGTGGAGGGACGGATACCGCGTCGTCTGCCAATCCATTTGCTAATTCTGCCAAACCCGAGGGAGGAGTGCTGATTAAGCGAGTTTCTGCCCAGCAATTCCTGGAGGGACGCGGAGTGAAATTTGAGGCAGGCGCTTCGGCCAACTTCGTCGCGGCGACGAATACGCTGATCGTTCAGAACACGGGCGAGCAGCTTGCGCTGATCGATGATATCGTTCAGTCCGCTAGAGAAACGGTGGCGAAGCAGGTAGAGATCCACGTCCGCATCGTTTCTGTCGGAGCGGAAGACTTGAGGCAGGTTGGCCTCGATTTCCTCTTGGGACAAAGCAATATGGGTTCCAGTGCACGGGCTTTCTTCGGCGGTGGAGTGGACGGGAATGGCGGCTTAGGGACTAATTCGCTGGACTTCCCCTTCGTGGGACCTGGTGGGCAGCCAGTCGGAACCTACCCTGTAACCGGTGCTCTGCGCACGGGAGACATCGGCGGCGGGGATTCGCTTGATTCCGTCATCATGAGGAATTCTCCCACGCCGTCCACTGCGAAAGCTCCGGGGATTTTGTCGGTTGCAGGAGTCTTCACCGATCCTCAGTTTCAAATGGTGTTGCGTGCGCTGGATCAGATGAAGGGGACTGATATGCTGACAGATACACATATCGTCGTTCGCCCGGGGGTGAAGGCGACCATTGAGCAGGTGCGTGAGTTTATATATCCGACGGAATACGATCCACCGGAGATTCCGAACCAATTTGGCAGCGTTTCGACAGGAGGTGTTTTCCCTGTTACCCCCGCGACTCCGACAGCTTTCGAGACACGGAAACTGGGGCTCACTCTGGAGGTGGAACCCACCGTAGCAGCGGATAATAAAACAGTGTCTCTGAACGTTCTAACGGATGTCACGGATTTTAGCGGATTCATTAATTACGGGACCCCGATCACGTCCGGATCATCGCTGACGGGAACGACGACCGTGTTAACAGAAAACGCGATCCTGATGCCTGTCTTCGACGTCATTCGGGAAGCTGCGAATCCTGTCGTCTGGGATGGGCAAACCGTAGCGATCGGTGGTTTTCATGGCGAATCCATTACTGCGACGGAGGATAAGATTCCCTATCTCGGTGATCTTCCTGTTCTCGGACGAGCCTTTCGCTCGAAGACTAATCAGACAAGGAAAAAGGCTCTGACGATCTTTGTCTCCGTGCGCCTGATCGATCCAGGGGGAAATCCGATCAACCGGCAGCATGAGGATGAATTGCCCCCCGCTGTCACCACGAGAGCGCCCGTCCCGCGTTCAGAGTTCGCCTCCGGTCCGCCTCCTGTCTTTCAGGCCAAGTAACGATTAGTCTTGGAAGTTTTCCAACCTTCTGGGAAAACGGGCTTTGCTTCTTGAGAATCTCTTTACATTGAAATTGTTCCACTTAAAGTTTCAGACTTTCATTTCTCGTATATTTGTATTCTATGAGTTCCACAACGACCTCAAATTCAATTGATCAGGCCAAAACCAATTCCGGAGGGAAGGGGGTTGAGCTTCAAAACGCCGTAATCCGCTTTGCGGGGAACTCGCAGGATGGGATTCAGACGATCGGGGGATTGCTGGCCCGTCTGGCTGGGCGCAGTGCGCGTGAGGTGATGACCTACATGACGATCCCGGCGACGATTTCGGGAGGCCCTTCGATTTTCCAAGTGCACCTTGGCTCCGGAGAGGTGCTTTCGGCTGGAGATGAGTCGGATTTCCTCTTCGCATTCTATCAGCACAGCTATGACAACCATATTTCTTCGCTGCGCGCTGGGGGAATCTGTATTTATGATTCGGATGAGGTGAAGGAGATTCAGGCGGATCGAAATGCAGTACATGTGGCGCTGCCGCTCACGAGTACCGTAGTGGAAGTCCTCGGGGGGAGTGCTCGTGATCGCGGAAAGAATATTTTCGTCCTCGGCCTCGTTACTCAGATGTTCAAGCTCGACCGAGAGAAAATCGTGGGACTCATCTCGAAGCAGTTCGGAGGAAAGAGCGAGGATATCCTGCGCAATGCGCTCCTCGCGTTTGATGCCGGATATGCCTATCCGATTGGCAATCTACTGGGCGAGGATTTCGTAATGCAGGAAGGGCGTGGAGCACAGGTGGATAAGGTCACTACGGATGGAAACACCGCTCTGGTGATGGGACTCCTGGCAGGCGGAGTTCGCTATGGCTCTGCTTATCCGATCACCCCATGGTCATCCGTGATGGAGCAGCTACGGACAGAGTTACCCAAGTACGGAGGACTTCTAGTCCAGGCAGAGGATGAGCTGGCCGCCGTTTCGATCGCGATAGGATTCGCTTATTCTGGACATCTTGCCGTGACTGGGAGTTCTGGCCCCGGCTTATCGCTAAAGATGGAGGCGCTGAGCTATGCGACGATGGCTGAGTTGCCTCTGGTGGTCGTGAACGTGCAGCGGGGAGGGCCGAGCACCGGAATGCCTACCTCTGTGGAGCAAAGTGATCTTCTGCAGGCGATTTACGGGAGTCACGGAGACTGTCCTAGAATCGTCTTGGCACCGAAGAATGTTGCTGACTGCTTCTACATCGCCGTCGAAGCCTGTCGTCTGGCTAAGGAGTATAGCTGCCCCGTATTTATCCTCAGTGATATGGCTCTGTCTTCTCGCATTGAGGCCTTTGAGCAGCCCGATCTGAGCGAGTTCGTCCATGAATATCCGCTCGATCTTTCAGCCCGAGACACATCGTTCAAGCCCTACCCACTGGATGGACGCACCCACCATGCGCCTCCAGGTTCTGTGATGCAGGGGGAGAAGTATCCTGTGGTGACCGGACTCGAACATGATGAATGGGGCCATCCGAGTGCCAATCCTGCGAATCACCAGAAGATGACTGATCGCCGTCGGGATAAGATTAAAGCCTGTGGCGCGACTCTCCCTCTACCAGAAGTCTATGGCGATGAATCTGGTGACGCCCTGCTCATCGGCTGGGGTTCGACTTGGGGGCCGATACGCGAGGCTGTAGGACGACTCAAAGAGAGTGGGAAAAAGGTGGCAGCCATGCACTTCCGTCATCTACATCCGATGCCGAATGGACTGGAGGAAGTTTTCGCCCGCTACAAGCACGTCATAGTGATCGAGATGAATGACGAGGGCCTGTATGGCTACGGTCAGTTCGCGACCCTGTTGCGTGCTCGCTATTGTGATCCAAAGATCGTTTCTGTTTGCAAGACTGATGGTCTGAACTACAAGGTGCGCGATATTGTGGCACGAGTAGAAGAACATATCGCTAATTCCTAATCATTAGATCTCATTAAATTTATTTTCTTTCTCCTATCCAGCCATGTCAACTACTGCTGAAGCCCCGAAGCGTCTGACCAAGAAAGAACTCACCGCCGACCATCCGACTTGGTGTCCTGGTTGCGGAGACTTCGCTGTTCTCGCTGCCTTTTTTAAGGTGATCGAGAAATTACAGATCCCACACGAGAAAATCTGTACTCTCGCTGGGATCGGATGTTCTTCCCGTTTTCCGTATTTTGTTAATAGCCACGGAGTCCACTTTCTCCACGGTCGAACACTGGCCTTCGCCACCGGAGTTAGCCTGTCTCGCCCGGATCTGCATGTATTTGCCTTTGGCGGCGATGGCGATGGATATTCTATCGGTGGCAACCATCTCGATCATATCGCTCGGAAGAACGTTAATCTGACCTATGTCGTCATGGACAACTTTGTCTATGGTCTGACCAAGAAGCAGACTTCGCCGACCAGTCCGATTGGCTTCAAATCGAAAACTGATCCCACCGGTGCGATCGATCAACCCGTGAATCCGATGAAAAAGCTGGTATACGGAGGTGCTACCTTCGTGGCTCGGACTCACGCCGCTCAAGTGAAGCATATGATGGATATGTTCGAGCGAGCGATCTTGCATCCTGGATTCAGTGTCGTGGAGGTTCTCTCTGAATGCGTAGTGTTCTATCCCGGAGCCTTCGATGCCGCAAATCCGCGCAAGGGTGGGGAATTCGAGACCATCGACGAGAAAACGGGTGATGGCACACCGGAGGATGATGCGCGTCACGATGTTACGGACGAGGTCGCTGCCTATCGTCTGGCGGCAGAGGGATTCCCAGGCAAGTTCGGCGTATTC
Organism: Verrucomicrobiales bacterium; assembly: GCA_039806885.1. Lineage (GTDB taxonomy): Bacteria > Verrucomicrobiota > Verrucomicrobiia > Verrucomicrobiales > DEV007 > Arctic95D-9. The sequence goes on along the minus strand of JBDHQE010000025.1, from coordinate 7,439 downwards.
TACCAAGCGGAACGTCCGACGAAGAATGACCTCGAGCAGAAGTGGATCGATGCATCTCGTGCAAAGACGGGCAATGCTTCTGCGAAAGATCTTTTATCGGCTCGTTTTGATACGATGAAGTAAAAATAGGGGAGCAGGGGAGTGGTGGAGCTTTGTTCACCGCACTCCCACGCGCCATTCTTCCATCAGGGCTGAAGGGATTTCTTCCAGAAATCGAGAGGGCTGCTGGTAAGCTTCGCCTGTGAACGATCCGTACCAGAACTGAGGGTAAGTCAGATACAGCTCGTTCTTCGCTCGTGTCACGGCGACGTAAAAGAGACGGCGCTCCTCTTCGAGGCCATTTTGCTCGCCATCGTCTTCATTGAGAACACGATTATTCGGGAACATTCCTTCCGTCAGCCAGACACAAAAGACCACGTCCCATTCCAGCCCCTTCGCCTGATGGATAGAGCTGAGACAGACCGACTGCTCGCGTTCTGATGACGCCGCTTCCACGGCATCTTGCCCTGCGAGAAGGCTGAGCTGCGTGAGGAATTCGCCTAGTTCTTCGAAGTTCTCCGCATACTCCTTCAGTTGAAGAATATCCTGCTGCCGCGATTCGTAGTTCGCGAATTTCGCCTTCATGTAATCCTCGTAGACGCCTTCTAGGATCGACGGCATCATCGTCGATGGTGGTCTGGGATTCCCTTCTTCATCGACGAGTTCGTCCAGAGTGTAGGCGAGCTGTTCCCAGCCGGGACGAGACTTCGCCCCCACTTTGAATTGGAGCAATGTGTCGGAAAAATTCGTAACTTTCTCTGCTGTCGCGAGAGGGCTCGATTGAAACTCAGCCCATAGTTTTGAGGTGCCTTTGTCTCCGATCCCTGGAATCATGCGCACGAGGCGACGGAATGAGAGTTCATCGCTGCGATTCAGAACCAGCCGCATAAATGCCGCTACGTCCTTAATATGTGCCTGCTCGAAGAACCTTAGCCCACTGGTGATCACGAAGGGTATCTTTCGCTTCGTCAGCTCTAGCTGAATTTCCATCGCATGAAAATGCGCGCGATAGAGGACAGCGATTTCTGACGGGTCGGTACCTTGATCGATTAGCTCTCCGATTCGCTGAGCGACGAAGGCGGCCTGTGTCGCTGGATCGGCCAGTGAGATTAAAGCAGGTCTCGCACTGCTGTGGGATCGCGAGGGTGCCAGATTTTTACGAAACTGGCGAGTATTCGTCGCGATGGCGGCGTTCGCTAAGCTCAGGATTTCTGGTACCGAGCGATAGTTAGTCTCGATCACGAACTTCTTCGCTCCCGCGTATCGCTCTGGAAACTCCAAGATATTTCGGAAGTCCGCTCCTCTCCATGAGTAGATCGACTGGGCATCATCTCCCACGACCATTAGGTTGTATTGCGGAGCGGCCAAGAGATCGATTAAGTCTGCCTGTAGACGATTCGTATCCTGATACTCATCCACCAGCACCCACTGGAATTTTTTCTGATAATATTCCAGTATTTCCGGAGATTCCTGAAAGAGTCGAATTGGTTTCTCCAAGAGATCATCGAAATCCATCGAATTCGTCTCCTTCTTCTTAGCGGCGTAGCGATCTCGCAGTGCGTCGATCTGCGGTAGTAGTGGTTGAAAATACGGATAGCGTCGTGCGATTAGTTCCTCTAGAGACTCTCCTGTATTGAGTGCCAGACTGAAAAGAGCTCCGAGCAGCTCTGGCTTAGGGAAGCGGACCGCTTTTGTATCGATTTTACTTTCTTTTAGACAGGCGGACAAAAGCTCCTTTTGATCGTCGCGATCTAGGATGGAGAATCCGGCATCCCACCCGATTCTATCAGCATGGCGTCGAAGAATACGATTGCCCACGGAGTGAAAGGTCCCGCCCCAGAGTTCACGAACATCGTGTGGAACCAGTGCCGCGACGCGATCCAGCATTTCATGGGCGGCCTTATTCGTAAAAGTGAGGAGAAGGATATTCTCCGCACGGATTCCCTGTTCTAGCAAATAGGCTACGCGATAGGTCAGAGTGCGCGTCTTCCCACTTCCCGCCCCAGCGATCACTAGAGAGGGACCGGGAGGAGCTGTCACGGCTGCTAGTTGACTCTCGTTCAGAAGAGAGGCGAAATCTATATGCGGCCCGTGACTCGCAAAGTTATTGTTGACCGTGTAATCTCGTGCCATCCTGCGGAACTTAGCAGAGTCATCGGAATCTCCACAGGGAAAATCCACTCGATTTCAGGAAAAAGAAAAGCGCCGACCCGGAGAATCCAGATCGGCGCGGTGGGAATTACTAAAAATCAGAGAGCGAGAATCAGTTCTCGTCAGGTACAGTCGATTCGACCAAACTCTCCTCCTTCGGATAAGTCGGACGTCGCTGATCCTCTCGAGCGCCGTTCACGATGAGTCTCCGGCCCATGAATTCCTTGTCATCGAGCACGCTGACCGCCCGTTTTGCTTCTTGGAGTGATCCCATTTCGACAAAAGCGAATCCTTTGGACTGCTGAGTTCGCGGGTTTGTCACAACCTCGGCGGAGAGGACGCTGCCTACCCCGCTGAAAAGCTGTTCCAGTTCCGATTCCGACGTAGAGAAATCAAGATTTCCCACGTACAGACGACTGTTCGTAACCTCTGTGCGAGTGCGGTGAGATTTTTTGGATTCTTTCGCTGGAGCCGCCGATGCTGCGATAGAGGATTTTCCAACGGCAAATTTTTGCTTAGACGAATTCGACTTGCGAGATTTCCCCAGTCCGAACCAGGATAGAATCTTCTGCCAGAAACTCTGCTTCACCGGCTTTCTACGGCGAGAGCGGGATGAACCACGATTGCTGCGATTGCTGCGATTGCTTGGGGACTCAATTGAATCTCTCGACTGAGACTGAGGGCGACGATGGCGGCGACGATCGGAACGATTGTTTCGATAGCGGGCTGATGATTGATTTTGAGATTGGTTTTCCATAGATTGTGGAAGAGTTTGATGAAGGACTCGAGTCTAATCGAATCCTGTGAGTTGATGTTGAATGCCCGTTCAAGCTTCGATTTGCCATCGATGAGGAGGGCGAAATCATGTCTGGCTCGACAAAAAGAGGCTGCGATGCAGTCCGGCCATCATGAGGGCAAGTCGGGATCACAGCGACACCGGAATCAGTGACCCACTCCGGCGAGCCGGCGATGGAGATAAGATTCCGCAGGGCGAGAGTGAGGCTGAATCGAAGTTCCTGGAAAATGCAGAGAACCCCTGCCAACATAAGGGTAGAAGAGAACTCTGTCGTCAAAGCACTGGATATGTTCGGTGACGGAACGATACGCATTCCTGGCGGGTAGAAACAACCTCTCGGAAAGCTACAAGGGAGGAGGGACTCGTGCAAGCTCCCAGTTTCAAGAATTCTCTCTATTTTCTAATCATTTGCTATTCAAGTGAAATTGAAAGAACTCACATAATTTGCGAATTTCTCTCACATCTTCCCGCCTTCGCGTGAGATTGATTCTTCTTTGCGTCGGGCGAGTCTGCGTTAGAGTGAAAAGCAGTCATGACACAGTTCGCCACCCTAGATGATCACTTTCTCCTCATCTAACCCTGTGTTATTGATGATTTAACCCTATTTTATTCGGTTTCTGACCATGTCCCAGCCCGTCGAGACTCTTTCTGCGATCAAGGTGCCCCGTTCGCTCCCGCCGACCGTTACGCGCTTTCGTCCGCCGAAGAAGAATATTCCGCAGACCAAGCCCGAGCGAGACCGCTTTCTCCGCGTGATCCGTAACTACGTTGCTCAGGAGAATCCCATTCCGCCGATGCCAGTGGAGGAACTCGATGTTCACGCCCGCAGAATCCTAGCCGAGCTTGGTTATGAGAATGACGACACGTATCTGCACTACACCGCTGTCTGTCTGAATAATGAAATGTGGCGGGAGACTCTGGCAGCGATTCCCTTCGAGCGCCGCCTGCTCCTGATGCCCAAATGTCTCCGTGTTCAGGATAAGTGTCCTGCCCCCTTTGACGAGTTCGGACTGCTCTGCAAACAGTGCGGTCTGTGCTCGATTCAGGACTTTCAGAATGAGGCGGAACGACTCGGATACGCCGTGCTCGTCGCCGAGGGATCTGCCATCGTCATGTCCCTGATCCAGACCGGCCAGATCGAGGCGATCGTCGGAATTTCCTGTCTGCCTGTGCTCGAACGGACATTTCCTTACGTGGAGGCGGCTGCGATACCCTCCATCGCCGTTCCGTTGCTCCAGGATGATTGCATCAATACGACCGTCGATATCGACTGGGTGTGGGAATATATCCATCTCACGAGCGATGATCAGACTCGACGCCTAGATCTCACTGGCCTGCACGAAGAGGTCAGAACTTGGTTTTCGCCTGAGTCTATCGAGCAGATCATGGGGCCTGCCGATGGCCGTCAGGAAGAAATCGCTCGGGAGTGGCTAGCTCGCGATGGCAAGCGCTGGCGCCCCTTTTTGACTGTCGCTGCCTTTCAAGCTCTGCGTGCCGATAGTGGCCAGCCGATCCCGGATGATCTCCGCAAAGTCGCCCTTGCCACTGAGCTTTTCCACAAAGCGTCTCTTATTCACGACGATATTGAGGACGAGGATTTCAGCCGCTATGGACAGCCTACACTACACGCGGAGCATGGCATCCCCATCGCTCTGAATGCTGGAGATTTACTGATCGGTGAAGGCTATCGCCTCATCGTAGAATGTGCTGCGGCTCCAGTCGTGAAAACCGCGATGCTACTCATCGCTGTGGAAGGTCAGCGCGAATTGTGTCGTGGTCAGGGGGCGGAACTCGTATGGGCGCGCGAGCCGCAAGCTCTCAAGTCCTCTCAGGTTCTGGAGATCTTCCGACTCAAGACAGCCCCGGCCTTCGAGGTGGCGCTGAAGTTGGGAGCTGCCTACGCAGGACGGCTCGACGAGGTCGCCAGTGTTCTCGAAGAATACTCCGAGAATCTAGGGATCGCCTATCAGATCCGAGACGATATGGATGATCTCGGTGCCGATGCTGGAGATAATCAGTTGGAAAAGCTGCGCCCCAGTGTTCTGCTCGCCCTCGCACGGGAGCGAACGAAAGGCAGCGATCATGATACATTGACCGCACTGTGGAGTCATCAAAGTGAGAACGCCGATCTCGCCAGCATTCGCAGCATCGTTCACGAATCTGGTGCAGATGAAAAGTGCCTCCTCCTTCTCGAAACGTATAAGGCGACTGCCATTCGTGCCTTGGCCGACCTCGAAGACGCCAATCTTAAAGGTCTCCTCCGCCGAGTGATGGGTAAGATTTTCAACGATCTAGAGATCAAAGGTTGGTGTCGAGAGTTCGAAGAGAAAAACGGAGTTACCAGAGAAGAGAACTCGTAATAGACGATCAGGTCTGCGGGAATCGCTTTCAGTCGATCTGTCGCGAGCGTATATGTCGATCTCTCACGCATGTGATTGAGTGAGTCGCACTGTCGCTGTTGGGACTAGAGTGGAGGGACCTAGGTGGGGAATTTGCTCCCTTTCAGCCCATCATGACACCTAGGATTCCCTGCTTGTGAAAAATTTCACAAAGTCCCCTTGACCCTGTGAGTCCATGATTCGATACTGCGAATACAGGATCACTCTCTCCCATTTACAGAAGAGTTCCTGTTCCCGCCATGTCGACCACCTCCCGAGAGATTGAAGTCAAAGACGCGGCCGCCAAGGCTGCGGATTTGGATGGATACCAGTTGACCACAGACGAGATTGTAGGGGAGAAACTCGTGCTGAACGTGGGGCCATCGCACCCTGCGACGCACGGAGTTCTCCGTCTGCTTCTCGAGCTGGATGGTGAACGGATTACGAATGCCGATGTCGTCGTCGGTTATCTGCATCGCGGCGATGAGAAGATCGCGGAAAATATGCAGTATAACCAGTTCGTTCCCTACACGGACCGACTGGACTATCTGGCTCCGTTGGCGAACAATGTCGCCTATGCGCTGGCCGTGGAAAAGCTGATGGGCTGGGAGCTGCCGCCACGGGGACAGGCGATCCGCACGATCTGCTGCGAGATGGCCCGAATTTCCGCCCACCTGCTCGGAATCGGGGCCTACGCGATGGACGTGGGAGCGATGACGGTTTTCCTCTACACCTTCACCCAGCGCGAAACGGTCTACAATCTCTGCGAGATGCTGACTGGGGCGAGATTTACCACGAGTTATACCCGCATCGGCGGACAGACTCGCGACTTGCCAGAGGGCTTCACGGATGCGCTTTTGAAATTCACCGATGAGTTGCTGGAATGCTTGGACGACGTGGATAAGCTGCTGACTCGTAATAAGATCTTCCTCGACCGGACTCGCGACATCGGTGTGATCTCGAAGGAGGACGCGATTGCTTGGGCGTTAAGCGGCCCGAATCTCAGAGCAACAGGCATCGAGCATGACGTGAGACGTGCGAATCCCTATCTCGATTATCACCGCTACGATTTTGAAATCCCTGTTGGCACGGTGGGTGACTGCTTCGATCGCTACCTCGTACGGATGGAGGAGATGCGCCAGAGCGCTAGTATCCTGCGTCAGGTTGTCGCTGGATTGCCCGATGGTCCGATCAATGTCGATGATCCGAAGCAATTCCTCCCGAAGAAGGAGAAGGTGCTGACCGACATGGAAGAGCTAATCCATCACTTTATGCTCGTGACTCAAGGAATCGACGCCCCGGCTGGTGAAGTCTATTTTGGTGCCGAGAATCCCAAGGGAGAGCTCGGCTTTTTCATCCACTCGAAGGGCGGAGGCGTGCCGTATCGCCTGAAAATCCGCTCACCCTCTTTCGTGAATCTCAGTATCCTGCCCAAACTCCTGCGCGGAGAGATGTTGAGCGACACCGTGGCTATTCTGGGTAGCCTCGATTTCGTGATGGGCGAGTGTGACCGATAACTTTCTACTTCCTTTCGTCCATGTCCTTGGAAATCCCTCCTGATCTGGAAGCCCTAATTGATGAGAGCATCACTCACTATCCGGTGAGCAAGCGATCTGCCGTGCTCCCTGTATTACACCATCTCCAGACCCATTTTCGCTATCTCAGCAGTGAGATCATCGAGTGGGCTGCCGCAAAACTCGAACTAGAGCCCATTCATATCCTTGAAGTCGTCACCTTTTATCCCGGATTCCGCCAGGAGGCGCCGGGGAAATTCCATATCCGCGTGTGTCGCACGCTGAGTTGCGCCATGGCCGGCAGTCACGAGTTGATGGCCTCGCTCTGTGAAAAGACAGGGATTGATCGAAAGAATGTTTCCCATCATCACCCCATCGCTGTATCCCCAGATGGAAAGTTCAGTATCGAATTCGTCGAGTGTCTGGCGAGCTGCGGATCAGCCCCGGTCTGTATGGTGGAGGATGATTTGTATGAACGCGTGAAGGATGCCGACGAGGTCCTGAAGGAGATGAACGCCCATGGCGTCTCGATCCTGCGCATCGGCCGCGCCGCCGACGGCA
>JBDHQE010000024.1:0-24366 GCA_039806885.1 Verrucomicrobiales bacterium | reverse complement strand
CGACGTTTCAACTAAGAAGCTGCTCGTTGTAGTACATATCCCAAAAACGGGAGGAACAAGTTTCAGTTCTGTCCTCCGAAGAGTCTATGGGAATCGATTTCTAAATGTGGGTGAACTGAGTGCCGACTGGGTAAATCTGCGACCCAATCCAAATCGCATTCTCGCACTGTCAGGACACTTTCCATATGGATGGCATCGTGAAATGGGATGTCATGATTCGAATGAGAATAGAAATTCGGAGGGTCTGTTTGAGGGGCGTGAAATATTCTACGTGGCTCTAGTACGTGATCCAATGGAGCGCCTCTTGTCAGCGTATCGATATGCACGTAAATTAGGAGAGCATCAGTATCACAAGCAAGCCATGCGAATGACTCCCTCCGAGTTCTTCCATTATCTCGAAGGACCAGATGGTTGGAGTGAGTGGAATGTTCAATACTCGATGATGGGTGGATTACCCGAGAATCGCTACTTTTTGTGTGCCCCATTAGAGCGATTTACAGAGTATGTCACAATTCTTAGTAAAGTGTTCGATTGGCCAACTGGATTTGAAATTCCTCACTTAAATGACACGAATCCAGCGAGTCATGAGCCATTAGAGCCGGAGTTGCTCCAAGCGCTTCAACAGAGATGTGAAAAAGATCGCATGTTATACGAGAACGTGAAGAGTCGTTTTGAAAGAGGTGATTTTCCCGCGTTTCGTCATTTTGAGTCGGTTTCGAAACAAAGCGGCGATTCGACGCCATGAGGATTCTGATAACGGGTGCCCGCGGTTTTGTGGGATCGACGTTAAAAAGATCTCTCTCAGAGGCTGGACATGAGGTGTGGGGCAGTTCTCGCTTCTCTTCACCGGAGTCGAAATCATGGCTCGTGCTGAATGGGAAGGATTTTTCGCCCAGTTTGCTCGAAGGAATTGAGGTGGTGATCCATGCGGCGGGTGCCACGCCAGCGAGTGCGGGCCGTCGTGACGATCGGCCGTTTCAGGAGAGTATAGACCTCTCTCGCGATCTGGCGACTGCGGTGAAGACGAGTGCTGTACATACCATCATTCATCTGAGCAGCGTGTCGGCACTAGGGACTCCGAGAGAGCTGGCAAGAGGAGTGGTAGATGATCGTTACGACGGCTTCCCAGGAAGTTCATATGGGCGGTATAAGCGGGCAGCCGAAGAGGCGCTATTGAAGAGTTCTGCCTCGGATCGCTTGGTCGTAAATCTTAGAATGCCACTGGTCTTCGGTCCGGAAGCACGAGGAAGTTGGGGGTTTTTGCTACGATTGGTCAGATCGCCACTGCCTTTACCTTTTTCCAGAGTGAGAAATCGACGCTCGTTTCTTGGAATCGGAAATCTTGCTGAGTTGATTGGTCGCATTTTAGAGCAGGTCGGGCGGGGTGAATTGAGTGGAAACTACTTGGCGGCGGATCGTGAAGTGGTCTCGTTGACTGAGGTATGTGATGCGCTGCGACGTGGACTAGGTAGAAGGGCCGGACAGTTTCCCTTTCCCGTGAGGTTAATGTCTTCAACTCTGAAAATCATGGGAAAAGCGGACTCTGCTGCAGGACTCTTCGGTGATCTGATAGTCGATTCGTCGAGAACTGCGGAAGTGTTTGGCTGGTCGCGCGAGCAATCGACGTTGGTGGCGATGGAGCGTTGCCTTTCCGTCAAGTGAGTGCTTTTATATGGGGTGAGATATTGGATCGAATTTCTCGTGGCGGGACTGTTGTTCATCATCATGGCTCCAGTCCTTGCTGCTTTGTGCCTGTTGGTGCGCTTGACCTCGGAGGGTCCAGCCTTGTTCCGGCAGGAGCGAGTAGGAAAAGGGCGACGCCCTTTTTTTTGTCTCAAACTGCGAACGATGAGGATCGGAACGCAGCAGGCGGGCACCCATGAAATCGGAGCGGATGCGGTGACGAAAATCGGAGCGATTTTAAGAAAATCAAAGCTCGATGAGCTACCACAATTGATCAATGTATTGCGCGGGGAAATGAGTTTCGTCGGACCGAGGCCTTGTTTGCCGAGCCAGGAGGAACTGATACGGGAACGCGAGGCACGCGGAGTCTATGAACTGCTGCCAGGCATCACGGGATGGAGTCAAATTCGGGGTATCGATATGTCGAATCCGTTGAGATTGGCTGAGAGCGATGCGGAATACGTAAGGAACCGCTCACTCAAGTTGGATTTGATGATTCTTTGGCGGACCGCTACGGGGCGAGGATTCGGAGATCACGTTGCGCCGGAGGAGAAACAGGTGGACTCTGATTCTGATTCACGAGAAGGGGGAAACAGTTGAGTGCTAAGGCGTCCATGAAAGGAACTGTTACTTCCGAAAAGCTTTCGCTCGGGGCTCGGCTCTGGGATAGTTCGCTGTTTCGTCGCTCCCTAGCGATGATATTCCATATTCTGGGCATCGCGGTTTCCTATTTCGGAGCCTATACGCTGCGATTTGACTTCGATATTCCGGACAAGCACCTAGTGACATTTGAGAAGCGGGTGATCATCCTGTTCTCTTGCTACATTTTGAGTATCCTTCTCTTCCGTCTACATCGGGGAATGTGGCGGTTCTTTACGCTTCGAGACTGTGTCTATACCGCATTCGTATTCGGATTCGGGACAGTGCTATCAGCTGTGATGATTTATGTAACGAATCATTACTCCTTTGACGGTGTCTCGCGGTCGGTTTTGATCATCACCTATCTGCTCCTGTTAATCTGGGAAATTGGCGGTCGCGGATTTACTCGACTGATCCGAGAAAACCAGTATCGCTCTATGGGGAAACGAGTCGGGCAGATCTTGGTGGTCGGGCCTTTAGAGCAGGCGGATTTGCTGATTCGAGCGATTGAGCCGCATTCCGGAGAAATGGGACGGGTGGTTGGGATCGTAGAGGATGATCGCAAGCATCGCGGATCGAGACTTCGCGGAGTAAAGATTTATACGGGGCTTGCGTCGATTCCGGATCTGGTTCGGAAGCTCTCCGCTACGACGATCCTGTTTCTGCCACCTTTCACATCGCCGCGCCAGATTCAGTCTGTCGTGGATTCACTCTCAGAGGAGAAGCTGAGATGTGACTATAGAGTAGTTCCCTCGTTGGATGAGATCGCTTCAGGGCAGGTTGATGTGAGCATGATTCGGAGTGTGGCGATCGAGGATTTGCTGCCACGTTTGCCCTACGAGAGCCAGACGGAGCGTTTGGCGAACATGATCACGGGAAAGGGGATTTTGGTCACGGGCGCTGGCGGAAGCATCGGCTCGGAGATCTGTCGTCAGGTGCTTCATTTCCGACCACGAGTGCTCGTGTTGTATGAGATCAGCGAGTTTCATTTATTTCTGATCGAGCGGGAGCTGATGGAACAGGCGCAGTGCGAAGGCGTACAATTGATCGCATGTGCTGGGGATGTGAAGAATCAGGTCCAGTTGCGGGCAATGATACGCGAAGCGGGAGGAATCGACATCTTTTACCATGCGGCGGCGTATAAGCATGTTGATTTAATGGAGCGTAATGCGGTCGCCTGCTTTCAGAACAACGTCGTGGGGACACAGGTAGCTGCCAGTGTGGCTGAGGAGGAAGGAGTGGGGCACTTTGTGTTGATCTCAACGGACAAGGCGGTGCGCCCGACGAGTATCATGGGCGCGAGCAAGCGCTTGGCAGAACGCGTTGTGGTGGAGCGATGTGACTCGACGGGGAGCACATGCTTCAAGGCGGTGCGCTTCGGGAATGTTTTGGGGAGTAATGGGAGTGTGATACCCATCTTCCGAGAGCAGATCGCAAAGGGTGGACCGGTCACTGTCACGAGTCCGGAGGTGACGCGATTTTTCATGACGATTCCGGAGGCTGTCGAGCTAGTCTTGACTGCTGGGGCGATTGGAGAAGATCAGCGCATCTTCGTTCTCGAAATGGGCGAGTCTGTTCGAATCGATGATATGGCAAGAAGAATGATCGAGCTATCAGGCTTCGTTCCGGATATCGAGATTCCCATCGTCTACACCGGCCTGAAGAAGGGCGAAAAGGAGTACGAAGAACTGCTCACGGATGATGAAAATGTGGAGCGGACGGACTTAGATCGGATTTGGGTGGTGAAGAAGATCGGGCAGGAGGAAGTGAAGAGGATAGACATGGGGCGCATTCTGGAGTTGATCGACGACGAGGACGAGGAAGGTCTGCGGGAGTATGCACATTCACTCATTCAGGGATCGAAACTGATGGCGAAGTAATGGAACTTCTGGTTCGGGGTTGCCGTGATATCAGAAAGACTAGACTTTCGTGAATCGACTTCCGCACTCTTGGGTTTCAAGAGGTAGCGAATCATTTCGAACGGATAATCATGGGTACGCAATCTGAACCCAAGTGTCAGAGTTCCAGACGGGTTGTGTTGGTGACTCAACCCTATTGGCCCGATATTCAATCGACGAGCCATCTGCTGACGGAGCTGCTGGATGCCCTAGATGATGGTGAAATCCAGTTTTCCGTCGTCTGTGGATATCCGGCACTTCTGGCCGGTGGGGCGTTAGAGAAAATCCCACAGCATGAGCGACGCGGTAAAATCGAAATCTTTCGCTGTGGCCTGAAGGGAGAACTGCGCAGCAGCCTGTTCCGACGCCTCGTGGGAATGATCGCTTTCGTCCTGTCAGCGACTTGTAAGATCGTATGTCTTGGACCAAGCGCAACCGTTTGCACACTCACGAATCCGCCTTTTGCCCCAATCTGGATTGCCATACTGGGGAAAATGTTTGGTTTCCCTTGGCAGGTGATTTGTCACGATGTGTACCCGGACGGACTCGTCGCCGTCGGGAAACTTCGCGATGGCAGTTTGATCACGCGGCTCTGGAGACTTGCCAATCGGTTCGCACTAGGCGAGGCAGAGCGAGTCGTGGTGCTGGGACGCGACATGGCGGAGCGGGTGCGTCAGCAATATGAGGTCTCCGAGGAAAGAATCCGAGTAATCCCTCACTGGAGCGTGAGTGATGGAGGTGGTGCCTTCCTGCCAAGTTCAACGGAGTTGTGGCGCTCGCTTACTTACGAAGAGGATGCCTTTGTCGTCCAATATTCTGGAAACATGGGGTTGTGGCACGACATCGATACCCTGGTGCGTGCGGCGGCCTTGCTAGCGGAGGAGGAGCAGATTCGCTTTCTTTTCATCGGCGATGGTATGCGCCGTGCGCAAGCGCAAGCACTGGCAAAGGAGCTAGGAGTAAACAATATCGAGTGGCAGGCCTTTCAGCCCGAAGAAAAGCTGAGGGACTCGCTAGCGAGCTGTCATGTCGCCCTGATCTCACAACGCTCTGGACTGACGGGGATCGCAGTGCCCTGTAAGCTGTATGGGATTCTCGCCTCCGGGCGTGCTGTCGTCGGGATGGTGCCAGACGACAGCGAGGTAGCACGGACGATTGTGGAGGAAGACTGCGGCTGGCGACTCGATTCGGATGATGCGGAAGACCTCGCCGCTCTGCTGCGGAATCTGTCCAAGCGAACACGCGAGGTCCGAGAGAAGGGAGCAAGGGCGTATCATGCCTTTGATACGAAATATCGCTTAGAGCACGCGGCGTCGATGTATCGAGAAATCTGGAGATCGAACGAATTGGGGTGATTATCGAAAAGATCCTTTCGCCCAATTTTCGTTTCTCGCTTCCGGGAGACGCCTTTACAGTAATGCGGTTTTTCGAGAGATCGGGAGACCGCATTTTTATTTTCATGGCACAGGTTCTAGCTCAAGAAACTCCAGATCAAACAGAGCGCTGGTATAGCGGGTCGAATATTTTTGCCTCCGGGCTGTTTTGCTTAGTCGCAGCGCAGTTCTTCGGCACAAAATTTTTGGCGATTGGCCAGATTTTGGCATTTTTGGCGGTGGGAGTGACGCTGGTGCAATACCGTGGGCGGGCATTTCGCGGCGGACAGCTCAGTGCCAGTGCTTGGTGCTTGGTCGCTTTTGTCGGTATCTCGATTGTGTCAGTGTTTGGGAATCTTTCCTTGATCACGGACCCGTTAGATACCTTGATGAAATTGCGCGTTCTTTTGCTCTTCCCGCTGATCCTTCTCATGCCCGCACTCATCGCGGACAAGATCTCTGTGCCGTGGAGACGGGAAGCGCTGGTATTGGCTTGGCTGCTGCCACTGGGCTTGGCACTCCTGCTCGGTATGATCAGCTTGGTGACGGGCTGGACGATTCACCACGGACCGCATACGTCGGTGACTCGAATTTCAGGTTTCTACGGACAGGTGATGACTTTTGCGAACTGCTTGCAGTTCACGGTTCTCGTTCTTGCCGCGTTGGTTTTGCATCCGGATTGGTGGAGGTCGCTGACTCGGATCCCATACTGGGTAGCGGTGGTTGCGATGTTGATCGCAACAGTTGGACTCTTTTTGACACTCACCCGTGGGGCGATGTTGGGTGCAATTCTCGGAGCACTGGTGCTCGGGGCGCTGAAGTCACGTAAAACTGCACTTACGATCCTCGTTCTCATTGGAATTTCTGCCATCATGGCTTACTCAGTCGGAACGCGGTACTTCCGAGCAAACGCCGATCAGGAGCGCATCAACCACTGGCGAGCGGCCGCACTGGCGGCAGTGGAACGACCCGTGTTCGGATGGGGGTTCCGAAACTTCGAGCCACACTCAGTGGAAGTGAAGGAGCGCTATGACTTCCCAAAGGATTACACATGGGAAAATAAGAAGAGACAGCCACCTTCTCACATCAAAGGTCACGCGCACAATATCTATCTCGAAGCTTTCGCCTCGACGGGGATCTTCGGCGGCGTTGCCTTTCTCGCCTTTTGTTTTTGCTGGTTGCGCGAAGCCAAGAGTAGTCGCTACGTGGCGCTGACTCTGCCTCTAGTGATTGCCTTTCTAGTCTCGGGGCTTTTTGAGAATACTTTTTTCGATGCTGAGACGCTGAACGTCATTCTTCTCATTTGGCTTTTCTCCCAATGGCTCTTTGCCAAGGAGCGGGATCACTTACCCGGCTTGGCTGCGTCCCCTGAATCAGCAACTGGCTTGATTGAGACGGTTACTTGAGTGTCCTTGCGGAGGAATTCCTTCGCCAGCGCGTTGAGGTCGGCCACAGAGATCTCTTTGTAGTCGTCCACGAAGCTGCGAGACCAGTCGAGTCGCTGGGGATATTCCTGAGAAGATTCGAGTACGCTGGACATCCAGTAGCGATTGGTGCGACGCATTTCCTCGATGGTGACGATCTGTGGTCGCTTCGCGCGGTCGAGTTCGTCTTCGGTGATGCTGTCGCCTTTCGCGAGATCGGAGGCGATGTCGCTCAGGACTTCCGTCACTTTTCCGATCTGGGTCGGATCCACGGTGACGGCGGCAAAGAGATAGCCGTAGCCTTTCCAAGTGGAACTGGGAATGTTATGAGCGAAGGGACTATAGGCGTCGCCGAGTTCCTCGCGAACCTTGAGACGGAGGCGGTCGTCGAGCACTGCCGAGAGCATACCGAGACGACGAGTCTTCTGGATTTCGAACAAGTCGGTCGTCGGCCACTGGAGTAATACCATCGCCTTCGGGATTTCAGAGGAGAAGGTAAACTCACGGCTGCCCGCAGCGGGGAATTTGACCTGCCGCTCTTTCTCATATTTCGGCTTTTCAGCGGCTCGTTCAGGGAGATTGCCGAAGGTCTCGGATAGAAGTTTCACGGCGGTATCGCGGTCAAAATCACCGACGAGGGTGACTTCGCAATAGCCTGAGTTCAAGTCGGGCGTCACCCATTTCCGGGCGTCGGCACTGGTCAGAGCTTCGACGGTGGTGCGCGGAGGATAGCCGAAGCGGGCGTCGCCGTCGTGCAGGAATTGAGCGACCGCTCCTTGGAGGACTCCCTCCGGTGTTCGCTCTACTTGCTGATACTGGTAATCCAGCGAACCTTTGAACTCGGTGAGTGCTTCTTCGCGGAAGCCTGGATGGAGAATGTAGGCGCGCAGCAGAGAAAGTTCATCTGCTAGCGCTTCGGGGGTGGTCCGTCCGGAGAGGATGAAGGCGTCTTCATCGACGTTAAAACTGACTTCGACCGATTTCCCGGCGAAGAGGGCTTTCAGATCGTCGTCACTGTGCGCCTCTAATCCTCCGGCGATGAAGGTCTGACTGAGGAGCAGAGAGAGGCCGGGTTTAGGTTCGGTCAGCAGACCGGCTCCGATACGGGCTTTGATGTAAATCGTAGATTTCTCGAAATCCGTCGGTTTGAGGTTGGCCCTCACCTGATTGGCAAAGCGGATCTGCGTAACGCTGAGGTCTTCGATTTCCTTCTTCTCTGCGACAGAACCGGCAGCAGGGAGCTGGGCGTAGGCGAATTCCGCCACTGCGTTGTTATCAGGAGCGGTCACCGCGACCTTTCGACTTTCTTCCCATACGGAAGTGATCTGCGCGACGGCATCGTCGATTTTCGCATTCCCGGAGACGTAAACGAGGGTCTCATCCGCGTCGTTCCAGAGTTCTTTCAGCGCGTTTCGGCAGCTCTCCGCAGTAATTTTATCGAGAGAGGCGACGACTCTCGGGAAGTCGTCGCTCGGGCTGGTGAAGATGCGACGAGCACCGATTCTCTTCGCGATGTCGTCGGCAAGTTGACGAGACTGTCGCGTGGCCATTTTCTTGGCGGCATCTTCGTAGCGCACCTTGACGTTCCCTTTAGCCTCGGTCATTTCGGCGTCGGTGAATCCGTGTTCTAGAGCGCGGCGCAATTCCTGCTCGATCAGGGAGAGTGCGGCTTTCCAGTTCTCTGGCTTGCAGTCGGCGTTGATGGACGAATACTCTGCGAAGCCAAGGTCGAAAAAGTCGCCGGAGGTGCGCATACTGGCAGAGCTGATCGGTGAATCCGCAGCTTTCACCAGACGCTCCAAGCGGCGAGAGATGATATTGCTGGCCAGATTGAGCTGGAGGTCGTGGAAGCGCCGCTCGGTATTATCGGGTGGATTGATCCGAGGTTTCACCGCTTCGATGGAAATCGAAGTTTCTCCGGCCTCTGCTTCGTAGTGGAGGTGTGCGGCGAATCCGCGCTTGCTCAGATCGCCCATGGCAGGAGCTGTCTTCTTCGCTTGTCCCGGCATGTCAGCGAAGTACTTTTTGATGATGGGTTCGATGGCGTCGACCTTGATGTCACCGACCACGACGACTGCCATCCGGTCGGCGGTGTACCAATCGTGATAAAATTCGACGAAGCGATCTCGTGGTGCGTTTTGAATCACGGCTTCCGTTCCGATGGGAAGTCGCTTGGAGATGCGCTGGTCAGGGAAGGCGAAGCTGATTTCATCGACGAAAGTTCGCCAGTCCACGGAGTCGCGGTCGCGCTTTTCGCTCAGGATGATTCCGCGCTCGTCGTTGATCTCCGTGTTGTCGAGTAGCATCCCATCGGCGAAGTCGCGGAAGAGTTTCATCCCTTCGTCGATCATCGCAGAGTCGGTTTTGGGAAGTTCCAGCTTGTAGACCGTCTCCCGAAACGAAGTGTGGGCATTGGTGTGATTGCCGAAGCCCATGCCGAGACGCTGGAAATATTCGACCATTTCACCGGCTGGGAAGTGCTTGGTTCCGTTGAAAGCCATGTGCTCAAGGAAGTGTGCGAGGCCCTGCTGATCGTCATTTTCCATCAGAGACCCAGCATCGACGTAGAGGCGCATGCTCACTCGATTCCGAGGCTCGGTATTCGGTAGGATGACGTAGCGCAGGCCGTTGTCGAGTAGTCCCCACGTCACGGCCGGATCCGGGGTGATATCGCTGCCATCCTGGGCCAGAGGGATGGGATCGATAGCGTATGAGAGTGTGAGACTGACGGTAGAAAGCAAGGCGACGAGGAGTCTGGAGATCATGGATAGTCGGCAAAGCCGGAACGATGAAAGGAGAACTGTCCGCTCATTGACGTGTTACGGCAAATGTTTTCAGGGACAGGAATTCGGAGGGTAAGGGATCACGACGCCTGCTGATTCCACGTGACGAGTTCTCTGTAACGCACGCCGCTTCCACCGAAGATATCTAGTGCGCTACCGATCGTGAGGTCCACGCGTCCCTGACTGATGCGATCAATAGTGACGAGATCGTCCATGCTGGCGGCACCTCCTGCGTAAGTGATGGGACGCTGCGCCCATGTGCTGAGGCGCTGGACGAGTTCCGTATCGATCCCGAGACATTTTCCCTCGACGTCGGCGGCGTGGATAAGAAATTCGTCGCAGTAGGAGGAGAGTGTATCCAGAGTCTCGGGACCGATGTGCAGATCGGTGAGTGTCTGCCAGCGATTCATCGCTACGATCCATTCATCTCCGCGACGACGACAGCTCAGGTCGATGACGAGGCGTCCACGGCCGACTACGGACGAGAGTTCCTCCAGCTTCGGGAGTAGAAAATGTCCTTCATGGTTGAACAGGCAGGAAGTGGCGATGACGTGAGAGGCTCCTGCCTCCAGCCATTCTGTCGCGTTCTCCGCCGTGATGCCACCGCCGATCTGGAGGCCCTGCGGATAGGCTGCCAGTGCCTCTCGGGCTGCCACCCGATTGCCAGGACCAAGCTGGATGACGTGACCGCCCCGCAGTTCGTCCGCAGCATACAGCTCAGCGAACCAAGCAGCAGGGCGCTCGCTTATGAAATTGGTCTTCAGGGATTCGCTGGCCGAATCCAGAGTGCCGCCCACGATCTGTTTGACCTTACCCTCATGGAGGTCGATGCAGGGACGGAATAGGCTTCTCTGGGCCATGAAGAAGGACTCGAAAAGAAGGAGTGAAGAAACAATAAAAAGCCCCGGTTTTCACCGAGGCTTTCGATCAGATTCTCATCAAACAGATTCGATTTAGGCCGAAGCTGCATCCTCGGAAACAGCGGCTCGAGTCTGGTTGACGATGGCGATCAGAACGTCTCCGTCCATGCGCACTGTGACGCCCTTCGGCAGATTCAGTTCCGAGACTTTCAGGCCCTGACCGACGTCGAGGCCCTCTACGTTGTTGGAAATGGACTCCGGAAGGTCGTCAGGACGACACTGAACTTCGATTTCGTGAACCAATTGTTCGAGAAGGCCGCCGCTCTTCACTCCGATCGGATCTCCCGAGAGCTCGACAGGAATGACAGCTGAGATCAGCTCATCTTCCTTCACTGCACGGAAATCGACATGCACCAGCGATCCGTTCAGGGGGTTGCGTTGCACATCCTGTACGACGGCCATCTTGGTCTTCTCGGCAGCTCCTTCGATCTCCAGATTCACGATGAAATTCGGGCTGTTGTGGCGACGTGCGACATCAGAGAAATTTTTTGCATTGAGCTGGATCGCGTAAACGCGCTGCTTTGCTCCGTAGATTACACCGGGGACGATGCCCTGGTGACGGAGTCGTTTAACGGCAGCCGTTCCCGTTGCTTCACGCTTCTCGGCTTGGATCGTTTCGTGTTTGGCCATCTTTCCGTGATGTATGTGGATTGAAAAAAATTCCTCACGCCGGTTCAGTCCGGATCGTGAGGGGCGGGGAATTTAGGTCGATGCTCAGGAAATGTCAAAGAGAGAAGTGACTGATTCTCCAAAGTGAATGCGTCGGATCGCTTCGCCGAGAAGTTCGGCCACGCTCAGGGCCTTGACTTTCGGTCCTACGGCGTAGGGTGTGCTGTTCGTAGAAATCAGCTCCTCGATGGGTGATTCCGCCAGCCTCTGGTGTCCCTGCTCATTGAGGACGGCGTGAGAAACTCCGGCGAAGATCCGCTTCGCACCGTTCGCGCTGAGTAACTTCGATGCGGAGCAGAGTGTTCCTGCCGTCTCTGAGATATCATCCACCAGCAGTACATCCTTGCCTTCCACCTCGCCGATCAGGCTGATGGCCTGAACTTCAGTGGCGCTGACTCGGTTTTTCGCGACGATAGCCAGTGGAGTGCCCAAGGCCTTGGAATAGGCGTGGGCCATTTTCATTCCGCCGACGTCTGGGGAAACGACCACTAAATTATCGGAGACTCCCCTTTCACGCAGATATTTGATCAGCACAGGCATCGCGTAGAGATGATCCACGGGGATGTCGAAGAAACCCTGAATCTGCCCTGCGTGCAGATCGATCGCGAGCACGCGGGTGACGCCAGCGGCTGTGAGAAGATTGGCCACCAATTTCGCCGTGATCGGCACTCGCGGCTGGTCCTTGCGATCCTGGCGTGCATAGCCGAAAAATGGGATCACAGCCGTGATGCTCTCGGCGCTGGCTCTCCGAGCGGCATCGACCATGATGAGAAGTTCCATCAGATTCTGATTCGTCGGCGGACAGGTCGGCTGCACGATGAAGATATCGCGCTTGCGAATGTTCTCGTTGATTTTGACGAAGGTTTCGCCGTCGGGGAAATGTTTCACCGTAGCATCTGATCGACGGACGCCGAGATATTCGGCGATCTCGTCAGCTAGAGCGGGGTGAGCAGTGCCGCTAAAAATACGCAGGTCCAAGTGCATGGCCGGTCATCCTCGCCAATTCAGGGAAAAACGCCAGAGAAAACTCGTGAGATTTCTTTTCTCCCTCTTGATCTGCCCTTGAGGGTGAGTTCTCATGGGAATCATCAGGGACTCAGGACACGAGTCCGACCGGATCGCCTGAAAATCCATCCGGATCAGAGAGGGATTGGAGCATATTTTTAATGATCTCCGGAGAAAATGGCTTGGTAATCACGTCGTTCATCCCGGCGGCATGACACTGCTCTTTATCCTCGTCGAAAACCATCCCTGTCATTGCAATGATCGGGATGACAGCATTGGAGTGATCGAGTCGTCGAATCATGTAGGCCGCTTCTAGACCGTTCATCACGGGCATATTGACGTCCATCAGGATCAGGTCAAATTTTTCTGCTCCTCCCGCCAGATCGACCGCCTCCCGCCCGTTCGATGCGACGGTGACGTCACAATGGAACTTTTCCAGCGTCATCCGGGCGACTTTCTGATTCATTTCATTGTCCTCTACGAGAAGGACTCGTGTGCGGGTTTCTGCTTGTGACTTCATCGTGCTCTTTGGGAGTGCGCTGCGGCGAACGAAGTCATCAGATTCTGGTTCTGCTCGAGTATAATCGACGGTAAAGTAAAAAGTGGTTCCTCCTCCGAGCGGGCTGTCAAACCAGATCTGCCCGCCCATCAGTTCGACGATGCTCCTCGAGATCGCGAGTCCTAACCCAGTGCCGCCGGTCTGATTTCCGGTCTGATTGGAATCGATCTGGTAAAAGGGTTGGAAGAGAGTGCGTCCGGCCTCTGAGTCGATTCCGATTCCGGTGTCCCGGACATGAAAGAGCAACTGTTCCCTTCCTTCACCTTGGTATTTCTGAACGGTCACCGTGACCTCCCCTGCATCGGTGAACTTGATCGCATTGCTGGTCAGATTCGCGAGTACTTGCTTGAGGCGCAGCTCATCCGCTACGACCGCCTCCGGCAGCGTCTCGCAAATCATCGCGGAAAGGCCGATCCCCTTTTCGTCAGCATTCGGCTTATAGACGAGCAATACCTCTCGGATCAGCTTTTGGAGGTCGAATTGTCGGGGCTTCAATTGCATTTGTTTCGCATTGAGCTTGGCGAAGTCCAGGATGTCATTGAGAATATTCAGCAGGGATTCACTGGCGCTGTGAATGGTCTCCAGATGCTCGCGAAGGCTGGGATCGAGATCCATGTCCAGCAGAAGCTTCACCATCCCGAAGATTCCGTTCATCGGGGTGCGTACTTCATGGCTCACATTAGCGAAGAAGCGCTCCTTTTCTTTGGCGGCTGTGATCACCTCCTGATTGAGCTTCTCTAATTGATCCTGCTTTTCTGCCATCGATGCCGCCATCGATCGGACGAAGGCGATCAGTGGATGCTCCCCCGGACGCATGGTCGGGATTCGCTGAGTATGACCGGGATAGCGAATCGTAAAGTCGGTGACGAGCTTTTCCAATTGCCGAATCGTTTCTTCAGCATTCGTAACGTCTCCCATCGCTATCGGAGCCGTTTTTGGCATTACCGGATGCCGGGTGACCACGGGAGCGGGCGCGCCGGGAATCAGAGCACGCCGAGGAGAGGAAGAATATTTTGGACGACCAAACATTTCATAAAGATAGTAAAATTTATAAACATATGCAAGTGCGCTATATCCTAAATTAATCAGAGTGCGGCAAAAAAATTATTAAATTTATAAATTTCAAGATTCCATAAAACAACAGAACGAGACATTCATCTCATTCTGTTCTTGCGCCACTTCGGGAAAATCGGGCAGAGTATGAGGCAGTGATGAGATTCTTTTCAGCAACTTTGATGTCTTCAATCTTATGGATTCTGAGCAATGCCATAGTGCAGGCGGAGCCAGAGAACTGGAGCGGAATTTATCCACATCTCGCATTTTTTAACGAGGAGAATGAGTGCGGAACTGGAGCTGTGGTGCCGTGGGCGGGGCGACTGTGGGCGATCACCTACGCCCCGCATCGTCCTCAGGGCTCCACTGACAAGCTCTATGAAATCTCGTCTGAACTCGTCCAGACCATCCGCCCCGAGTCCATCGGTGGCACTCCGGCGAATCGCATGATTCACCGGGAGTCGAGGCAGTTATTCATCGGGCCGTATGCCATCGATTCGGAGGGGAGGGTGCGCGTGATTCCATACACGGAGATGTTCGGTCGCCCCACCGGCAATGCTCGTCACCTGACCGATCCAGCGGGCAAAATCTACTGCGCATCGATGGAGGAAGCGTTCTACGAAATTGATGTGAACACACTGGCGGTCAATGTGCTGTATCGTGATGAGCAGGATTCTGCGCCGGGGCCAAAGGCGGATCTGCCTGGCTATCACGGGAAAGGGCTATACTCCGGGCAGGGCGTGTTGGTCTATGCGAATAACGGGGAACATTCCCCGGAGGCGCGGACCAATCCCTTTATCCCCTCTGGTGCGCTGACGGAATGGGATGGGAAGGAGTGGAAAGTTGTCCGTCGCAATCAGTTCACGGAAGTGACGGGGCCGGGCGGGATTTACGGGAATGATCACCCAGGGACCGATCCGCTCTGGAGCATCGGCTGGGATGCTCGGTCTCTGATTCTCATGCTGCGCGACGGCGGGCAGTGGCACTCCTTCCGCCTGCCGAAGGCCAGCAATAGCTACGATGGGGCGCATGGATGGAACACTGAATGGCCACGCATACGCGAGATCGGAGAGGGCGACGATTTACTCATGACCATGCACGGCACCTTCTGGAAATTTCCGAAAACCTTTTCGCTGGCTGACACCTCCGGAATCACACCGCGCTCCACGTATCTGAAAGTGATCGGCGATTTCTGTCGCTGGGAAGACCGCGTCGTATTCGGCTGCGACGACACGGCAAAGAGTGAATTTCTCAATAAGCGGCGTGCGAAAGGTAGTATCGCAGCGCCTCAGTCCCAGTCGAATCTCTGGTTTCTCCCGCCGGAGAAGCTCGATCATCTGGGGCCGGTCGTAGGGAAGGGAGCGGTATGGCTGAAGGAGGACGTGGCGGCGGGCAGCATTTCTGATCCCTATCTCTTCGGAGGTCTAACTCGGCGGGCGCTGCATTTGGCACAAACGGGAGCGACGGAGGCTCAGGCGATGATCGAGGTAGATCGCGATGGAAAAGGTCGCTGGGAACCGCTCCAGTCCGTCACCCTGCCACCGGCGGGATCAACCTGGCTGCGCTTTGCCGAGGACGAACCTGGTGTATGGGTGCGCATCGTGGCGAAGAGCGTCATTCCAGGGGCGGCTGCGGTCTTCACCAATGCCGGAAAGGACGAGCGCAAACCGGCAGTTTCCGATTTCGGAAAATTCGATGGCCTCAGCAAGACGAAACCTGCAGAGAAATCCGCGATCACCGGTGGAGTGATCCGTCCCCGCGACAAAAACAAGCGGAATCTTCACTTCGCAGCCCACACTGAAGAGGGTCCGCTGGGACTCTATACCCTGTCTGAGTCGATGCAATTGGAGCCGGAGGAGAATCCCAACGAGTTCGCCTGGCTGGAAAAAGCTGCTGCTATCCCCTCGCGTGAGGGCGTTCTGAGTTCCGATGCAGCGTCCATCATCTACTCCGACGATACGGGAATGCGTTTTCGTCTACCTCGTCACCAGAGTGTCAGCTCTGAGAGAGCGATTTTTCCGGTCGGCGAGAGACTCTGTCGCGAGGTGGCGACGGAGCGCGATCTCTTCCATTGCGACGGCACTTTCTACGAACTACCAGCGGAGAATGCAGGAGGGTTTCGTCGGATGCGACCAGTGGCATCACATGATTTCAGCATCGTCGATTATTGCAGCTATCGGGGGCTGCTGATCATGTCCGGGATCGATCTGAGCCAGATGGGAAAAAATCATCATATCATCCGTAGCACCGACGGAAAAACCGGACTCTGGGCGGGAGCAGTGGATGATCTCTGGGATCTCGGGAAGCCCACCGGATCGGGCGGTCCGTGGAAGAATGCGTCCGTAAAGACGGGCGATGTCTCCGATCCCTACCTGATGAGTGGCTTCGACGATAAGCAGATGACTTTGAGCTCCGATGCTCCGGTCGAGTTAAGTATCGAAATCGATCTGACGGGGATGGACGACTGGACGGTCTATCGTCGTTTCACATTGGAGGGTGAAAGAGCTGTGACGCACACCTTTCCCGATGGCTTTCAGGCCAGTTGGCTGCGCTGCCGCAGTTCTGGCACAGCGAAGGTGACGATCTGGCTGGAATATCGATAGAGGTGAGTTTTGTCCTCCAGTGGTCAGGGCTTCAGAAAATACTCGAAGAATTGATACGCAACTTCATTGGATTCCACCGTGGGGGTATGATTGGGCCGATTCTGCATAGCGACGCGGTTCTCACGGCCTAGGAGGTGACTCACCGCGATGGAGTGATTGAGCGCTGGCCAGCGAGCAGGCGTGTCTTCGGAGCCACCGGATACCAAGAACGGACGCGGGGCCATCAAGGCGTGGAGTTCGTGTAGGTCACGACCTTCGGCGAGGAGCTTCGGGTAGAGTCCCCGGACGGGATTTTCAGGCGTCGGCACCGCCCATTGGCGCCAGGGCTTGGGGTGAAAGCCCAGATACCAGGGATCCCAGTAGTTCACATTGGGACGGGTGTCGAAGACGATTCCAGGATCGCTCCACACTGCGCAGGCGAAGCGATCAAAAAGACAAGAGGCGAACATGGCCCATTTTCCACCAAAGGAGTGTCCGATGATCCCGATGCGAGTGGAATCTACCTCGGGACGCGAGGCCAGCACATACCAAGCATTCGCCGCCGCGCAGGCGAGCATGGACAGCGGCTGGACGTCCACTTGATCAATGGACGGCCAGTAGAGGGAGTACTCGCCCCTTGCACTGGCCTCCTTCGTGCCGATGGAGAGAGTGACGAAGCCACGTCGAGTCAACTGAATCGCGAAGTCACAGGTAGCTCGGCTCTTCCTCTCGCCGCGCCCCACCGCCGTTTCCGGATCGTAGAAGACCGTCAGCACCGCTGGACGCGGAGATGTCGTGTTCTCAGGAATCAGCAGGAGGCCTGTCGTCTCCTCCGTGGGAGTCCAGAGAAAGCGGACGTGATGACAGAGGATGCCAGGCTCGAGCGTTTCCGACTCCAGAATTTGCACCTTTGGTTCTGTGATCAGAGGTGGCCACTGTCCCATGAGATCCATCCACTGATCTCGAATTTCCTTTCGTCGCTTCGCCCAGTCGTCAGCGGTTTTCACTTGGCTACCGTCATTGAACAGTAGAGGGCTGCGAAATGTACCGAACTGATTCTCGAATTCAGGTGGAGGAGAAAAACAGGATTTCAGGGAGCTAGGGAGATCATCCGCATCCCCCCACACGATGAAGCAAGCGCTCCACAGGGCGCAAGAGAGGAAACGGATGAAAGTGGAGCATTCGAAAGCACGCATGACACAGACGATATATCCGATCTGAAGAAAAATAAAAAGAATCGGAATCACCGCAACTGCGTCGGGAATCATCCTTGAGTCGACTGATCCTATCAGGCATCCTGAGCGGAACTTTGCCATGAGATTCTTCGTCTTTTCCCTGACCCTGACTTTTCTACAGCCTTTCTCAATGAACCTGCTTCGAGCTGATACCGCTGCTGAACGCGTTGCGAAGATCGTGGAGACTCCCGGTCTCGTCGCGTTCTGGGACTTCGTGAAACGCGAGCCTGCAGGCACTCAGCGCTTTGTCGCTCACACTCCGACTGGGGAGGATGATGCCTATGCTCTCGATCCGAGTAACTACGTTCTACACTACTGGGGCGAAGGGCGGGAGGCGATGCTAGCGGATTTCCCCTTGATGGGCAGGGGGCCGTTCGGACAGGCGATCCGCCTTCGGAATGAGGAAGATGCGACATTTCGTCCCATGCTGGAGATCCCTCGGAGCCGTCTTCACGACACTGCACTGGATATCAAAGGAGCGGCGAAGTCCGTCACGGTGGTTGTATGGGCGATACGAGAGAGCGGAGGACATGCCCTAGCAGGAATCTGGCACGAGGGAACGGACCTGAAAAAAGCTGAGACGGTCACGATCAAGAAAGTCGAGCGGGGACAGCGACAGTATGCGCTCTTTGCCGGACTAAACGTCGCTGGATCAGCCTGCGGGCATGTGTCGGACAATGGATCGGGCACATTTCTCTACCAGTATGCCCTGCACAAGTGCAACTCTCTCCCCGTGGCTCCGATGCTTCCCGGCGACTCAGAGGCTTCGGTCCTCGATGCTTCTTGGTGCTGTTTCGCGATGACGCTGGATCATGCAAAAGAGGAGCTGACCGGTTGGATCGACGGCGAATCAGGAGAGCGCTGGCTGGAAAATCCGGAGAAAAAGACAGGCTTTGCTGAGGCCTGTAACGCTTGGCGGCAGGGTTACTTTCATGCAGAGCCAGGTATGCAACCGGGAGAGGATACCAGCTTTCCCGCCGATCAGTACTACAATCCTCCGGAGGAAACGCCACTTTCCGTAACGCCTCTACCAGATGAGGATGGAGCGACGGTGGAGTTGCGGCAATATCGATACACGAAAGTGAAAGTAAAAAAGAAAGGGGACTCCGTAGAGCGAGAGATGGTTGCCCTGCGGCTCAATCCATGGTGGTATCCACACGGCATCTATGAGCCAGCGAACGACGGCAGCGGTGGTCCCTTCACCATCGGACGGGTGATTCACAGCAGTCGCAGCGTCGGATTTACTGGATGGATCGGTGGAGTGGCCGTCTTTGATCGAGCGCTCTCTGCCCAAGAACTGAAGACCCTGACAGAGCTAGCAAGAAAGCCGATTAAAGGTAGCTGAATCACCTTTTTGTGAATCTCTGCAGAGCTTGGGAGTTTCGAATGAGACTGATCTTTTTTGATCCTAACTAGGGCTGAATATTGTGTTCCTTCAGAAAGGGGATCAGCTCATCAACTCCGAAATCTGCGAGCACGAGGTCTCCGACAGACAGGGTAGGGGCCAGGCTCTGTCCGGAAATTTCCCGCATCTCGGCGTAGATTGTCGGATCAGAATAGACGTCGAGTTTCTCGAACTTGTATCCGGCCTGTGTCAGCCAGCGAATCGCATCGTGACACCAGGGACAGCCGGGTTTGATATAGAGTTTCAGGGGCGCAGAGTTAGCTGCCATAAGGCAAGCCTGTCGCAGAATGAGCGAATTGCAAGGAGCAGCTTGGGCCGATCTATTTAACAGGGACCGCTGATTCATTAATTCGCCGCGAAACCGTGAGATATCGGGTGTTTTACCCTTGTCGGTTCTTCCGTCTACGCAGAAATACAATGAGAGCGGCAGCGCTGATGACTAGTTCAGAGAGAAAAGTCCAATGGAATATAAAATTCCACACCCACCAATCGTAGCGGGCTGGGACTATGGTCCAGTAGTATAGTTTGCTGGATACAGGATAAAGCCAAGCGATACCACCCATAGGTGTATCCAAGAGCAGATGCATCATGATCCCGAGAAGGAAAGCAGAGGAGAGAATGAATAGCTTTCGGCTCCGGCTCAGCAATGATACGACGCAAGAGCCGATATACATGATAATCCAGTATAGTGGAATATGAGTCCAATACAGGTGGTGGTGATGATTCCGACTGTCGAGCAGGTAAAAGTAAAGCATATCCAGATCAGGGAGAATACCTGCTATAACAAAAATCTTGAGAGCGAGCGTCCTGAACTGCAGCGATATAATGCGATCCGTGGCACATGCGACTAGATAATTGGTGGGGATGTGTCCAATAAACATGAGTTTTTAGCTAGGGATTATTCTAGCACGACTTTCGCGACTCGATCTGAGAAACGGCTAGAAGCCCCATTCTACCATTTGATTTGGGCGAAAGTCTCCACCACAAGACTCAACTCGGAACCGCTTCTCGGGTAATTCTGGGGGGGGCGACTGGATCGAAAGTGAGGGTTTCAATTGACTGAGGTCGGTAGCTGTCAAGCGAGTTCGCCATTTGTAGCCCGCTTTACGGTAGATTTCGTATTTTATACAGTCTGAGTGGATTGGACATCATCAGAAATATGGGATCAGGGAAGAATCACTCGTCCTGTGCGCGGGAGGCATCATATTCCGTAAAGAGCTTCTTGGCTTCCTCTTCACCAAAGTGCAGCTTGATTCGTTCTTGAAAGCGTTCGTCTTCACAGATGGTTTCGTACGTCACGCTTTTGAATAGGCAGATAATGTTGGGGCGAAACTCATCGTTTGCTTTGTGAAAAGCGATATTGATTGCTCTTTCTAAGAATTCCTGAGTAGATTCGGGACAGAGAGAGCCATCTACGGAACGGTTGGTCCATGCCTTCGGCGGGGCTGTCGTCACGCGTGGCAATAAAGCTTCAATGAGTGAAGCCCTAGTCTCTTTGATTTTGTCGGAAATTGCTTCGCTTACTTTTTCAGCATAGAGGTTCAATAGCTTTCTCAAGGTGCCCACTTCATACAGAAAGTCCGGTTTCAGTCTCTTCAAGATCAGGTTTCCATACGATTTTGAGCCCAGAGAGATAAAGTATTTCTTTCTGATGTTGTCGGCTTTCTCGCTAATCCATTTTTCAGTCAATTTCAGTTTTCTTTCCGAGTTGTTTGGATCCTCCACTTCGAATTCAAATGGAGTGCCACCCTCAAATATCCGAAAGGTGTTGCGAAACCGTTCTTGAAGATTTTCTTCCTCTAGCCCGAGCAACTCGGGTGGGAGTGGTACAGATCGGAAGTTGAGTTTGTAGTTTTCTACGGCAAATTCTACGAACTCTAGTCGGTAATTAAAAACTCGTTCAAGGCGAGCTAGGTCAAATTTGCGCGGAGGCACTTCTTTCAGGGCCCGTTTCGTCTCGGCGAGTTCGTCCTCATTCACAAAGTCCAGCCCGACTTCCTGATGGGTGATGAACAAATCGAGCTCAGCCGCCCCGCAGGCTTGGGCAATATCCATGGAGGCAGATGGAGTGATGCGGATGGCATTGGGAGTAGATTCAGAATGCGATTCAGCCTCTATCAAACGGGGAGTCGGACTAAAAATGAGAATCTCCTCATCGGCGATGATCACTCCGATCCTGATTCCAGCTTGCATTTGCACTCGGTAGCCGCGCGTTTGCAATGCCTCATTGAGTACATCGATGGATTCAATCTCCCCGTATCCAAGCCGACAAACTTCCGGATCCGTATCGACGATAACGGCGAGCGTGGAGGGGGCCCCGTTTGTTTTTATCCGGTCGACCAGAGTGTTCGCTACCGCCAGAGGCAATCCCGGAGAGATGAGGACAAGACGGGTCTTTGCACTACAGATCATATTTTGCAGCACAGAGTCAGAAGCAGACGTAAAGATGCGGGACATGACGAGCTAGAGGTTCATGGAGATAAAAAGCGCCATCGATTTCCATCCGATCCTAGGCTTCGAGGACGAGGCGTTCGGTGCGGTATTCCCCGTATCGGCGGAGTTCTCTTTTTTCAGGACGCTGAAGGTTTCGGGGGGGGGTAGTGCGGGCCGCGCTCATCGGTGCTGTCGGGGATGTAACGGAGAATTCGTAAGTTCATAGCTCGGTGACAAGCTCGGGTCGTGCAAGTTGGTTCCACTCGATTTTCCTTCGCTTCCAATGCTCGGTAATGGCTTGGGTGAAATCGGCGCGAACGAGCTTGGCGCGGGCAGTGAGCCAATCGCTGTCCTCCCGGCGAATGATCAGTCCCTCCATCGGCCCGTCGAGAAAGGCACTGTGCTGGCTAATCAAAAATTGCTCCAGCGCAGCGGCATCGGTTTTCCCTTGCAGCCTGCGGGGCACTGCTGTGATCCCGATTCCTGCCAGCAGGATGTCCCGACGGCGGGTGCTCCAGAACTGACCACGGCTGCGGTCGAAGATGTCAAAACCAAGAAACCAGTCCGGCAGCTTGGCATAGGCCACCGAATGCCGGGCAGCACACCACTCACCGAAGAGGATGAGGTCCGGGCTCAAACGCTCCAATAGCTGCTGCCGATAGAGCGCCAACCATGCGTTAAGGCGGGAGAACTGCCCGCTGAAGGGAGCGCCCAGATATTGCCCCCGGTTCTGGGTGCGCAACTGACCATCGGGACCGATAGAGAATCCCAGGTTTGCCCCATCCAGCTTTTCCTCCACCACCACCTCCTCAGCAAGGAGGACCCTGGCCTCAGAGCTTGAGAGAACCTTGTCGTCACGCGGACTGCACGACCCGAGCCAGGCGAGATGCGGCGTGTGTGGAAAGCGGAAGAAATCGACCATAGCAAACTGAGGATGAGGCTCGATTTTAAAAATATCACTAATAACTACTACTCAACGAATCAAAATCGGAATCCAAATAGGCCGCCGTCTTCCTTTGCGTCCGTCAGAACCACAGGTAGCACATGGTTCCGAATTTCGAATCCCTCGATTTTCTCTTTGAATGCGTCATCTTCGTTCATGGTGACGATGTATTGAAAACCCAGTTCTTCTGCCATTTCAGCGCCAACCTTCAAGGCACTAATCACTTGCCTACCGTCCACTCCATCAAACAGGTGGCTGTCATGGACCAAGAAGCCGGGACCGCTTCCACGAGAGGCGCACAAACGCATAAGCATCATGTCGAAGCAGAAAATCTGCATATTCTTGATGCCTTTGCTGCGGGATCCTTGCATCGGAAAAGAAAACGCGGGGCCGTTTGTTGTTGAGTCGATAACCATGCTTCCAGCGGATTCGTAGAGGCGCTCCGAGGTTTCCTCAAACGCAAGAATCGCTGCTGAGAGGGTTTCCTCTTCTTCGTCGAAATCCCTCCGAAGGCGACGGGTTAGTCGGTTGCGTTCAATATCGAGTTCATTTTTCGTCCCTTCTAACTGCTCAGCAGCAATGAATCGTTGGCGCAGGGCTTCTACCTCAGCTTCCTTGCGGCTGGCTTCCGCTTGGAGCTTGGAATATTGCTCCAGTGCGCCATGTGACCGAAGAAGACTCATGATTTTGGCACGGCGTGCGTCCAATTGCTGCTTTTCCCGATCTCTCGCAAGAACCCGGTTCTTTGCCGCTTCGAGTTCGCCGTACAGGTATTCCCGTCGATTACGTACTATGGATTCATGGAAAACTCGCACATCGTCGTAACGTCTAAGCGCTATTGAGGGAAGCGAGACTCCTGCTTCCGCATAGATTGCCTCCAGTTCATTCAACGGTGGTGGCACCTCGGAATGGACGGCAGCTTCAAGATCTCGGATCGCTCCTGCATCGATAACATTAGCATTCGCTATGTCGTTGATTTGCCGAGTGAGATCATCGGCTTCCTTTTCCAGCACGGTATACTCAGGCAGAACGCGAAAATCAGCTAATCGAGTCCGCATCTCCTTCAGTCTAGCCTCGGCGACCGTGACTTGTGTGCGTAGATCAGCCGCTTTGCCAATCATTGTGCCAAAGACACCTTGCTGCGCCGCTTTCCGGAGTTCCTTGAGCGTTTTTTCTTTATCTCGTACCACTTGCCAATCGGCAGCTATTTTCCAGTCTAGGCCCAGCAGGTAGAGTAGTGCGACCTGGAAATCGTACGTCTGCTGCATTCCTGCCTGCTTCTCGGGTGTTGTAAAAGCTCCGCTGCTCTGACGCCGCACGAAATAGGAGAAGAGGGATCGGAAAGTCGGGGTGCGGCCCTCTCCGGAGACACTGTGCAAGCCAAACATTTTCTCACCAAGCAGAGTCATCCACTCTGAGTTTGAAATCCTGTCTTTCCCTTTAAGAAAGGTGGTACCCTCCACATGTATCTTGGACTTTTCCTTGCCAGAGCGCTCTGTGGTGATGGTTTCGCCTCCAAAATCAAAGGTGAGACCGAAGGTCTCATCGGCGAGAGTGGAAGAGCGAAACAGCGATTCTTTCCCGGCATCAGCACCAGTGAGGAAGTGGATGATCTCGACTAAGCTCGATTTCCCTGCACGGTTGCGAGTTTGCTTATCGGAGGCTCCTGCCTCCTTTTGGGCAATCAGAACGTTCAAACCGGAATGAAAGTCCAGGTTCTTGAATCCCGCCAAACTGCTGAAAATGCGATGAATCATGAGTT
>JBDHQE010000023.1:0-24378 GCA_039806885.1 Verrucomicrobiales bacterium | reverse complement strand
TTCCCCAGAATGGTCAAATCGCGCACGCTGGCACCGTCCCCGGCCAGCCATACAGCAGCGCGATCAGCAGATGGCAGAACACCTTCCTTCGACTCGAAGCCCGTGCAGGCCTCTCCCTGGAGTATGATGAGTCCATCATCGCCGTTCGGACGCGAATCCTGATCTAGGGACAATTGGGGATCCAGTGCGAAAGCGAAAGCATCGAGCGAGATCCCACCTCCACCGACATTTTTCCATGTTAGAGTCTGCTTTCCTGCCTCGAGATGCATCGTCGCTGATCGGCTCCAGCGAAAATTTCCGAAACTCCCTGTATTATCGAGATTCATCAATGGTACAGGGTCAGCTTTCCCACTCGACAGGGTCATCTTTCCGCTCACACCGGCCAGCTTCCATGGACTCATTTCCGTGGCATAGCGCAACCATACGGTCCATTCTCCCGATTTCGGGACGTCGATCTGGTATTCGATGGTGTCGCCCACGGTATGAACGGAAGCGACGCTCTGATCCCATCCGAAGCCTCCGAGTCGAGGGAAATTTAACTCGATAGACCCACCGGGACTAAGGGAGCGGATTCGGGTCGCCTCCTTCGACTGACCGGACAGGGTCACTCCGGCGGGAATCTTCAGGGTTCCGGTGAAAGTAAAATCGCCTGCCGGGAGAGTGACTTCACCTCCCGAGGCTGCACCTGCTGCGTCGATGGCTGCCTGAAGATCATCACCTGGCTGAAGTGAGCTTATTTTGCCCTGTTGCTCGACCGAGGCAGGAATCTGGATCGTGAGAGGCTCGCCCCAGCCGAGCGAGCCACCGGTCCCGGCGTGAAGCCAGATTTGGTATTCGCCCGGTTCTTGCGACTCTGGCAGATGACAGGCGATCTCATATTTTCCCTTTTTCTGCACCTTCGCCCAGAAGCCCTTCTGGCCGGGGTGACAAAGATAGACATGCGCCGCTGTAAAATCCGGACGTTCTGAGAGATTACGTCCGAAAACCCGTAACATTCTCGCCTGATCATCGAAGGTACACCACCAAGGCTGAGGTGTATTCAGGACGATGGGATCAGAGAATCCAGCCTCATTCTTCGCCCAGATCAGGATAGGGCCGTCGTGCGCCTTTTCGGGAATCGTCGCGGCGACCTGATTCGGAGTGGACCATTGCACTCGCAACTTGATCTCCTCGCCGCCGGAATGCTTCTCACTCACGCCCCAAGCGAACAACTGTTCCGTGAGTCCCTCCCCCACGAGATACAAGGTTTCATCTGGTCCTGCCTCTCCGCTATGCTCGTAAATCAGCGGAGCACCCGGTGCGGTAGGTCGCTCCGGTGGAGTCAAGGCAGAACCAGGCATCTGAGGAGCTGGATTCGGACCAGCAGCGAGATGTTCGATGAGGAAAAAGATCGAAAACAGCAGAATCCTGTAGGTGCGAAAGGTGACGCGATGTGGTGCGCTCATGAGTGGATTTTACGCCCAGCCTCGGTGGCTTTTCAAATGGGCGCTTCTCCCTGTTTGCGCCGTGATTTACCGCTCCGAATCGTCTTATTTCCTGTTTCAGAATTTCTCAGATCATCCTATACTCTGCGCATGAATGCCACCTTCTTCAGTTCACTCCTCCTGCTGATCGCGGGGTTGGGACTGGCAGATGATTCCGCTACCGCCTTCGTGCGCCATGTCGAAGAGAGTCCCAGCGAAAGCTCGCTCTGCTCCCTTGATCGATCTGTCTATGAAGGCGATCTAAAACGCCTGCCCATCGGGGTGTTCGATTCTGGAATCGGAGGACTCACCGTGCTGGACGAGCTCCTTCGCATTGATGCGTTTCACAACGATCACCTCAAGCCTGGTGCCGACGGTCAGAAGGATTTCGCGATCGAGCGTTTCATCTACTTCGGCGATCAGGCGAATATGCCCTACGGGAACTATTCTAGCGCCGGACGGACGGATCTTCTGCGCGAGCTAATCTTGCGCGATGCCCTATTTCTCCTGCGTCGGACGGCAGATAAAAATCCGGTGAAGGCGATCGTGATCGCCTGCAATACCGCCACTGCCTTCGGGCTAGAGGACATTCGCTCAGCGCTCAAGAGCTGGGACCTAGACATCCCCGTGATCGGTGTCGTCGAAGCGGGAGCCAAGGGTCTCGTAGAACGCCTTTCTTCGGAATCCACCTCCGATGCCATCGCCGTCATGGCGACTGTCGGGACGTGTAGTTGCGAGGCCTATCCCACTGCGATTCAGCGTGCCGCAGGGCTCGCAGGCAAGACACCACCACCAGTGATTCAGCAGGGAGCCATCGGTTTGGCCGGAGCAATTGAGGGCGATCCTTCTTTTGTCAATGCGTCGGGAACAACACGCACGCTCCCCTATCTCGGCCCGCATCCCGATCCGCGCCTAATGAAAGCATATGGCTTCGCTCCCGGAGATTTGGATGGAGAGGATCTGGCGACAGTCGCTGCCCATGTTCGCTATGAAGTCACGACTTTGATGGAGCGTTACCGCCAGTCGGGGGCGACTCGGCCCATCGGCTCCGTCATGCTCGGATGCACTCATTTTCCCATCGTCGGCGATCAGATTGCAGCCGCTTTTGCCCATCTCCGAAACTGGCGTAATGAGCAGGGAGAACAGCCATACGCATCACTGATTCGGGAAAATCTCGACTTCATCAATCCTGCAGAATTCACTGCGAAGGAATTGTTCCGAGAACTGGCTCGGAGACAATTGCGTCTGAAGGCAGGGGAAGTCTGCGTAGACACCCGTCATCGCTTCTTTCTCTCAGTGCCGAATCCCAACTGGCCGGGGGTAAAGCTGAATACATCTGGCGCTCTAGATTCTGACTATAAGCACGCACGCCCCTGTGGCGAATTCGAGCGAAACGACACACCGGCCACCGTGATGAGTCCGAAGACTCTACCGCCGACCACAGTGACCGCTCTGTCGGGATTAATGCCAGATCTGTGGCAGTCTCTTCTGGAAGGCATTCCGGAAGTGCACACCGTGAGGCGATAAATCACCCTTCGTCTCCATCTCAGTGAATTCTTATACCACCTCGTGAACACTCCTCCTCGAGTTGCCTATCTCACTGCTGGAGCTGCCGGGATGTATTGCGGGAGCTGCATCCGCGATAATGTGCTGGCGGCGGGACTGTCGAAACTAGATTGGGATGTCACGCTCCTTCCGCTCTACACGCCCATCCGTGTCGATGGCGACGATCACTCCATCGATCAGGTTTTCTTCGGCGGAATCAATGTCTATTTACAGCAGAAAATCCCACTCTTTCGCCATATTCCAGCGGCTCTGGACCGCTGGCTAGACCGTCCTGGACTGCTCCGACGAGTCGCTTCGCGTGCAGTTTCTGTCAGTCCGAAGGAACTCGGCTCTATGACTCTATCCATGGTCCGAGGCGAGATGGGGTATCAAAAAAAAGAGGTCATTCGCCTCGTTCGCTGGCTGCGAGAGACTGCCAAACCTGATCTGGTCTGTTTGACCAATCTGTTGGTAGGCGGCTCCATCCCTGCATTGAAACGAGAACTTGGAGTTCCTGTTCTGGTTACTCTGCAGGGAGACGACGTTTTCCTCGATGAACTCACGGAGCCATGGCGATCTCAGGTGCTGAAAGAAATGCGTATTCTGGCCGCTCAGGCAGACGGTTTCCTCACCTTTTCCCGCTGTTATCGCGATCACATGAGCGAATTACTCGGGATACCGAAAGATCGCTTTCACCTCGTCCCGCTCGGACTGGACGTATCGGAATTCGAGGAGATTGCTCGTGGACGAAAAGAGCGATCCGTCGGGCAGACGATGGGATACTTCGCTCGACTCGCGCCGGAGAAGGGCTTCGATCTCGCCGTCGGAGCCTTTCTCGAACTCGCACCGAACTTTCCCGATCTGCGCTTTCACGCGGGAGGCTGGCTTTCAGAGAAAGACAGGGAGTTTTATCAAAAACAGCTCGCTCGAATCAAAAACGCCGGATTGGCAGATCGTTTCCTCCACATCGAGGCCCCCGATGGCGAGACTAAACGTGCTTTTCTACGAGACATTGATCTGTTCACCGTTCCGGCGCGTTTTCTCGAACCCAAGGGCATCTATGCTCTGGAAGCAATGGTCTGCGGACTACCTGTCGTGCTGCCAGATCGCGGTGCCTTTCCAGAGATGCTGGAAGCCGGAGCCGGGATTTCTCTCCATCGCCCCGAAGATGTCGCTGATCTAGCAGACAAGCTAGCGATCCTGCTGAGCGATCCCGCCGCTGCAAATGTGCAGGCAGAGAAAGCTCGTCACTGGGTGTTGCAAACGAATACCCAAGAAGCGATGGCCCAAGCGACCTCTGAGGTATTCCAGAAGCTTTTGCATGAGTCCGTCGGAAAGTGAGGATCCGAGGCTCTCGTGGAGCGAACGCTAAGTGGCCAAGGCACTGGGACGCAAAGAATTCTCATGTTTCACCTTCCTTCGTCACTTTGCAGCGCACTCAAGACTGCGTGTATTTTAGGGACGTAATTCCCTTCCGCGAACCTGATCCCAGTTTTTGATTCCGATCGTGCTCAGATAGGGTTGAAAAACGGCGTCTTCCTCAGTGGTGCCAGCGGCACGATACACTTCCCAGATGGGCTTTTTCGCGAGTGCTTCGGCGGGATCATCTCGAAACTTTCTTAACCCAATGCGTAGTCCGCCTTCGCCTTTGTTGTCGATCCAATTGTGATAATGCCACACCTGGATCGCTGACAAGGATTGTATCTTTTTCCACGCATAAGCCATGCCAGCGGCCTGTGCCTCCAGCTCTCCCGGGCTGTAGTCGCGAGAGTTGAAACCGTTTTCACTCAGATGGACAGGGCGGACTTTCCCTCGATAAAGCAGACGATCTTGCTTCATCCAAGCATCGAGAACTTCGAGATTGCGCGGTGTGATTTTCACAGTGTCGAAGGAATCCGTGGCCTGATCGTCCCTCCAGGTGCGTGGCTCAAACAGGTTTTGAGGATAGGGATGATAGGCGAGCGCCCAAGGGAAATCACCCTCGACCTCGCCATAGCGCACGAGCGATTCGAGCAGTCGTCGCGAGCTGTGCCATTCTTTTTTGCCAGCGGAAGCCCAATGATGATCGAGGCTGACAAAGGCGCGGCTCGCCGGATCACGTTGGCGGGCGAACAGGTCCACGAGACGCAGCGAGCGCTGATAGAGATCGAGATAGGTAAGGGTTGATTTTTCTCCAGCGTTTGTCCACACGAGTCCAGCATCCACTTCGTTGTGAATGATCCAGTGGTGGATGCGCCCGTAGCGAGCGTCCGCCCGGCAGTAGCGATCAGTCAGCAGCTTGAGCACGGCTCCATACAGGGCAACGCCAGTCTCGTCGGTGACATTGGGCATGGCGAAAATGCCCTCCTCCGTGGCGTCGGGATGTCCTAGGATCGCATTCACCTCGGTGGGCTTACGCGCATGATTGGTGATCAGGAGAATGGCGGAGACCACGACTTTATCCTCGGCTGCTTTGAGCAGTTGGGCGTCGAGTGCTCGCAGTGCCGCCATACGAACGAAAAACTGATGTCCCTGCCAGGAAATCGGCTCGGTGTCGGGGACTGCGTGCAGAGCAATGTAGTGATCGAGCACAAGGTTCATCGTGATGGCCGCGATTCCGAGATCATGAAGCTCGTCGGGCAGGATGCCATCTTGCCAGCCGCCGAGCCCTTTTTTATGCGCGATGTTCTGAGAAGGTGGGAATTCTGCCGGCTCGTCGATTTCATCGACCCAATGCGCGGCGGAGATCGCTGTCTTCTCATTCTGCTGAGCGAGAAGAACCGTCCAGCGCGAGCTCATTCGATCATAGGGCTGCTCATTGACTGGGCGAAACCGGGGAAGAATCAGCTCAAATCTGCCTTTGTCCTCCGGATGTAGAGCCGTGAGCTCTGTATACTGATTGGTTGCTCCATGGAGGACGTGGATCGGGGTTTCAGCGATGAAGAGATTGCCCGATGATGGCACTTTCTCCGAATCAAAGTGTCCGCGAATCGTTATTTCGCTTGCTCCGAGGCGAACCTGATCAATACGAGCCGGAAAATCGCTTTCCAAATATTCGTTCAGGGATCGTTCCAACGCTGAATCAGATGTTACGTCTGACGCCAGGAGACTCAGGCTACTCGCCAGAGCGACCATCACCACCATCATGCGCCTAGAATGCGACCTATACATCGACAGACAATTCAGTTTTTTCTTCATGGCTCCTCGCTGACGCCCACCACAGCCATATCGCTAGGATGAGCATGATTGTATTTTGCACGAACTTCACCGTATAATCCATGCCTTCGCTCTCGCCGAAGCATCCACAGGCGATATCAAGCCCTCGTATCCAAGCGCTGCCGATTAGAAGCAGAAAGCTGAATAGCAGAAGCACCAGCACCGCAGCGGCTCCTCGTCTGCTTCCTTTCCAGAGCACGCCCAACCCAACAAAAAACTCCAGCCAAGGCAGAAAATGGGCCATGATGGCGGGGCCGGGATCTGTAAGGATGCGGTAATTTCTCACCGCCTCAGCAAAGGCGACGGGGTTCTTGATTTTTCCGACTCCCGTCCAGATAAAAAGCGCTCCCAGAAGCAGAGACACCAGCAGGACGAAGCCCTGTTTCATGCCTCTGCGGCCTCCGCCCGGTAGGCCTCTGCCAGTAGCGAGACCGGATGACAAACCCTCAAGCCCTTCCCTGCTCCATTCTGAATCTGCAGGAGGCAGCCGGGGTTCGCGGTTGCGACGATGCTGGCACCCGTCTTCTCGATATTGCCGACTTTTTCCTGCTGAAGTTTTCCCGCTTGCTCAGGCTGGGTGATGTTGTAAATCCCGGCGCTGCCACAGCAGTGAGTCGCCCGCGTCAGTTCGACCCACTCATAGCCGGGCAGAGCTGCCAAGATGGCTCGCGGCTGGGCGGAGATTTTTTGCCCGTGAACGAGGTGGCAGGCCTCGTGATAGGTCGCTTTCTGCGTCGTGGCCGGATGGTTCTGGGGCTTGCGAAAATCGATCTCGACCAGCCATTCGGAGATGTCCTTCACCTTGCGATCCCATTCATGCGCCTTGTCGGCATAGTCGGGATCGTTTTTCAGCAGAGGAGAGAAATGTTTCAGGTGCGAGCCGCAGCCCGCCGCATTCGTGATGATGGCATCGAGCGACTCAAGATCGAAGCGATCAATGATTCGACGAGCCTGAATCGCCGCCTGTTCCAGATCGCCGTTATGCGAATGGAGCGAGCCGCAGCAGCCTTGGGCATGTGGGGTCACCACCTCGCATCCATTCTCTAGCAATACGTCAACAGTATCGCGATTGATATCGGAAAAAACGAGGTCTTGGACGCATCCCGTCAGCATTCCGACGCGATATTTTTTCTTCGTCGGTGCCTCTAGTTCTTGGATCAATTCATCGGAAAAATGGCGACAGATAATGGGCGTCGAAGGTTCGAGATCGCGAAGACCCTTCGGGAGAAGTCGTAGCAGTCCACTTTTTCTCACCAGAGAGCAGAGTCCGCTCACCTGATAAAGCCAAAGAGAGCGCCCCACCCAGTGCAGGGCCCAAGGGCGAGAGAACATCTGCCGCAGCGTCAGCCACCGCCAGAAGCGTCGACCAGGGGAGAAGACGACATCCTGCGCCTCTACCTCCGCCCGCGTCTCCTCGATCAGCGTGGCATAATCGACTCCGGCGGGACAGGCTGTCATGCAAGCGAGACAGCCGAGGCAGTAATACATCTCCTCGCCGAACTCCCGTGTAATCTCGATCTCACCATCAATGGCTGCTCTCATCAGCGCGATGCGTCCGCGAGGACTATTCCGCTCCACTCGCGTTTCCAAATAGGTAGGACACACAGGCAGACACATCCCGCAGTGCATGCACTGCTGCACCACCGAATAATCAAGGTCCGACAGGTGCTTCAGCACTCGATTCTTCGAGTTCGTGGCGGGTTTGAATTTCTGGACCGATTCGCTCATAGTTGACCCTCTACTTTAGTCTTCTAAATCGAAGATTTTTCCCGGATTCAGCAATCCATCTGGATCGAGAGTTCGTTTGATTTTGCGCATCAGAGCATAGCTGCTCTTGTCAAACTGCCGCTTCAGATACGGCTTCTTCGCCAGACCGACTCCGTGCTCACCCGTGACGGTTCCTCCGAGTTCGATGGTTTTGTCAAAAATTTCGGACAAGGCTTCGTCCACTCGACTCATTTCGTCTTCGTCCTTCTCATCGGTGAGAATGGTCGGATGCACGTTCCCATCGCCGAAGTGGCCGAAGGTGGCGACTTGAAGATTGTGCCGCTTTCCTACCTCCTCGACGAAGGAAACGATATCGACCAAGCGATTTCGCGGAACCGTGACATCTTCCAAGATCGTCGTCGGACGAACCCGAGCGAGGGCAGAAAAGGCGCTCCGCCGCGCTGTCGCAAGCCGGATCGCATGGGCATCATCCTTCGCCCGCTCGACGGAAACAGCCCCGCATTCTTCAGCGATGGCCGCCATTTGTACCGCTTCCTCCTCCACTACCGCCGGATGCCCGTCCGTCTCCATCAGCACTACGGCAGAAACGCCAGTGGGCAGACCGACATGGGCATAGGCCTCCACGCTCTCGCAAGTTTTTCGATCCAAGAATTCCAGCGTACAGGGAACGATATGCTGCGCCACGATTTTCGAAACCGATGCCGCCGCAGACTCCATCGAGTCAAAAGTCGCTAGTAAGGTCCTTCGAGCCTTGGGGCGTGGCACCAGCTTCAGCAGCACTTTCGTGATGATGCCCAGCGTCCCCTCTGAGCCGACGAAGAGGTCTTTCATCGAATATCCCGCGACATCTTTTACGCACTTGGACCCCAGCCAGGTAATTTCTCCATCGGGCAGGACAACCTCCATGCCCATCACATAATCCCGAGTCACACCGTATTTCAGCCCTCGCAATCCTCCCGAATTGTTGGCGACGTTCCCACCGATAGTCGAGATGGACATCGAACCAGGATCTGGCGGATAAAACAACCCACTCGGGTGCGCCGCCTCGTCAATTGCCTTCGTGATCGCCCCGCACTCTGCCAGCAGAGTGAGATTCTCAGAATCGACTTCCAGAATCTTGTTGAGATGGACGAGACAGAGCACGATTCCCCCCGGCACCGGGATGCTACCGCCCGATAAACCCGTTCCTGAGCCTCGTGTCACGACGGGTAACTTCGCTTCACGGCAGAATCGCATCACCGCTGACACTTCCTCCACCGTATGAGGCAGCACTACGCACGGCGCACCTGTTTTCAGCGCCGCAGTGGCGTCGAATCCATAGGGAACGACATCCTCGATTCGGGTGAGCACATGATCTGCGCCGACGATCTCGGAAAGCCTCGCGACAGTCTCGGAAAAATCATCTCGTCGTTCGATCTTGAAGAGAGCACACATAATCTCCCTGTTTTACCCCTTCAATCCCCCATTCTCAAGAGCGGGTTCATGCAGGAGAACAGAAAAAGCGCATCCTGTCACCACTGATTTTCTCGACAGACGGCGATTCTGGCAGTACACAAATCAGAACTGATTGACGATCAGGCGGCGTGTCGATAAAGCACTCCAGTCCTCACGCAGAGAACTGGGGTCTTCCTCCGACTGAGCCTGAGCTACAGTCTGCTCGACGAAACCCTGAACTTCGCTCTCCAGAGCTTCCAGTTCCTTCACAGTCAAAAAGCCATCTTCGAGAATGCGCTCGCGAGCGACGGCCACACAGTCTCGCCCATACCGCCCAGAACGAGCTTCCGCCGAGACGTAGCTGGCGTCATCGTGTTCGCCATGCCCCGATAGTCGCAACAATTTCCCGACCACCATCTGCGGGCCTTCTCCAGCTCGCGCTCGAGTAATCGCCGTTCGAAACACCTCCAGACAGGCCATCAAGTCCGTTCCATCGACAGAATACCCGGACACCCCGTAGCCTGCTGCCCGATCCACTAAATCCCCGCAGGCATACTGCTTCGCAATCGGAGTCGAATAGGCATACTGATTGTTCGAAACGGCGACCACCAAGGGTAATTTCTCCACCGCCGCCTGATTCAAGCCTTCATGAAAAGCTCCGGTAGATGTCTGGCCATCTCCAGTCGAGACTCCACCCACGTAGGCGCTTTCTCCTCGATAGCGCTTGGCGATCAAGGTGCCGTTGATGACGGAAATCATCGATCCCAAGTGACTGATCATCGCTGGCATCCCCTGACGCGGCAGGCCACGATGGATATTCCCGTCACGACCTCGCATCGGACCGGTAACTTTCCCCAGATAAGTGCGAGCGGCGTCTAGCAGTGGTTCTCCGAAGGCAGTGCGCCCCGCCTGATCGCGAATGCAAGCACCGAAGGTGTCGCCCAGCCGACGATCTAACTGTCCGGCCAGTGCGTAACTGAAAGCCTCCTGTCCCCGTCCGAGATACACGCCGCCGATTACCTTTCCAGATCGGTAGAGCGAAGCAATCTTTTCTTCGAAGATACGAGCCAGCAAGATCCCTCGATAAGCCAAGACAAACTCATCGACAGAAACTCGCGCAGAGGCGGCAGCACTTGGGAAAATTCCGGCAGACATGGCAGATACGAAGATAGACTCGCAATGCTCCTCTACGGTAGCCGTTTTTCCCAGCCTGTCACAAGGGATTTTTGGAAAGGCATTTCCTTTACGACGATCAAAATGTTGTGTACGCTGCCTCAAAGGATCGCGAAATTTCGCTACCAAAAGAGACTGGTCACGGAATAAGCCTTCTGTGAAATCTGAGAACATCGACCCTCATCATTTCAACTACTACGCTACATGGGCGCATGGGGAATCAACACTTTTGAGAATGACGGAGCATTGGACTGGCTCGGGGACTTTCGATACTCACCGAGTGAATCGAAAATTATCCAGACGCTTTCCCCGCAAACGCCACCTCCAAAAACAGGATTCTTCTCCAGACTGTTCGGTGGTGC
Source organism: Verrucomicrobiales bacterium (assembly GCA_039806885.1). GTDB lineage: Bacteria > Verrucomicrobiota > Verrucomicrobiia > Verrucomicrobiales > DEV007 > Arctic95D-9. The sequence goes on along the minus strand of JBDHQE010000023.1, from coordinate 13,478 downwards.
TTCAACACCAGTATCTCCAGAGTTGGAAGGCGATGAGATACTCGCCGCAGCAGAGGTGGTAGCTACTTTGAGAGGTCGCCCTCCTGCCACCCTCCCTGATGATTTGAAAGATTTGCCTGACGTTCAGATTTCCAATGAAACTGTGACCTTGGCACTCAAATCAGTGGATTCGGTCTTAGAAACATCCAATCTGAGGGATTGTTGGGAGGAGACAGACGAATATCCTTCTTGGAAGAGCGCCGTCGCTGATATTCGTCATAGACTATCCATAGTGTGAGTGGCTATTTTAACCAACCGAGGTGGAATCACCATTCGATGAAGAAGCCCTAAGACCCGCATGGCGACAGCATACATTGAGACCACAATTCCAAGCTACTACACGGCGAGGAATGCGCGGGCAATCCTCCAAGCGAGTCGGCAGATCGCAACGCGGGAGTGGTGGGATGGAGGCTGTTCTGGATTCGAACTTGTCACTTCCACCGAAACGCTGAATGAAGCCGGTGAGGGTGCTCCGGACATGGCAATCCAGCGGCTCGCCATGTTGCGAGACATTCGAGTGATTCCCGTGACAATCGACGTCGCTAACTTGGCACGACTGCTTGTGGCTTCGGGGCTTGTTCCCGATATTGCATCGCCAGACGCCGTTCACATCGCGCTTGCATCGGTGCACCAGATCGATTATCTTGTGACATGGAATTTCAAGCACATCGCAAATCCCTACATCAGGGAGCGAATGCGCGTAAAAATCGACGATTCGGGCCACCGAATGCCGGTAATGTGCAGCCCGGCAGAACTATTGAACGACGATGAAGCTAGCTGACAATCCGCCTAAGATCATTGACGAAGTGATCACCGAAGTCCTCGCGATCAAGCGTACGATTTCAGAGCGCTACGGAAACGATATTGATCGCCTCCTCGCCGCCCTGATTGCCCAAGAGCGTTCTGTGGGAATCGATGGCGCGGAAAGCACGGGGAAAGTTTCCGCTGCGGTAGATCACTAGTCTCCCGAAACCTTGGACATGAGGTAGAACATTTCCCGTGCGATTCTTTGACTGCTCGCGTCGTAGCTTGCGTCTTCAGCCGGAGTCCCATCCGAAGCCTTGGGGTCATCGTAAAAGATCGGACTACGCAGCCCAGCCTCTTTTACCAGCGGACAACTTTCTGACGCATGATCGCAGACAAACATGGCAACAAAATCCTTCTGCGGGTTCTCATCTACATGGAAGAGCTTTGAATACGCCTTGATTGGCGCTTGATTTTCACTGTATTGAATCAGATAAACCGGATTTTCTCCCTCGGTTACGCGAACCGCAGAGAATCCTGCCCGGCGCAATGCACGGATGGTCCTGTAGTTACACGCAGTGACTTCGATGCCACCCGAGTAGGTCGTCACACCTGACAATCCGTAAAAATAAGCGGCAGTCTGCGCCCAAACCTGAGACAGATGACTCCGACGAGAGTTATGCGTGCAAATGGTCATAATATCTGCCGTCTTGCCGTCGTCCAGTCGCTTACGCATGAATGCAGCCACTTCCTCCAACTGTTTCCTCCTTTCGTTGCCGATCTGATCGAACTCGGAAGTCGCCTTTTTGACTGCCGGACGCAGGGTTTCGAGAAGTCCCTCGCTCTCGCCCGAAGAACCTGCAAGTAAAAACATGGAGGTGAACGAAACGGCAAGCAAAAGACAGAGATATTTCATGGTAAAGCAATAATACTCAATACAAGTTACTCAGAAAGGCGAAAATGACTCGAAGCCTCAAGCACTTAAATCTCTCGAAAAATGAAAAATTCAACTTCTTCTCTCGTCGCTCAACTTGATTGATTTTTCAACTTTGGAACTTTCAAAGATTCCAGTATATTCTGTAACTATGAAACTCGGAGTGATCGGATGCGGAAAAATGGGACGAGCCTTGGCGGAGGGTATCCTTCGAGCAAAGCTGTGCCTGCCAGAAAATACGCTGGTGTATGACAGCTACCCCGCTGCGACAGCAGCGATGAGCGCGGAACTGGGAGTCGCCGTGGCACCGGACAATGCTTCTGTGGTCGAAGGTTCAGATGTGGTTCTGCTCTGCACGAAGCCTCAGGGTTTTTACACGATGCTGGAGGAACTGGGAGAATGCCGGGGCCGACTGTTGCTGTCTATCGCCGCTGGAATTCGCATTGATGCGATCGAGTCCGGTACCGAGTGTCGTCACCGCGTGATTCGTGTGATGCCGAACACTCCTGCTCTGATCGGCAAGGGAGCTTCCGCCTTCGCTCTTGGATCGACCGCTACAGATTCGGATGCCTCCGTGGCTGCCTCTCTCCTCTCGGCTGTCGGCTACGTCTGTCAAGTGTCGGAGAGTGCTCTGGACGCTGTAACTGCGCTCAGCGGGAGCGGTCCCGCCTACTTTTTCCTGATGCTGGAGGCGCTGATCTCCGAAGGGATCGCCCAGGGACTTGATCCCGTCATCGCTCGCGATCTGGCGATCCATACTGCCGCAGGAGCGGCTGAGCTGGCGCGCTCCACAGGGGAAGATCCCGCCGTGCTACGCCAAAACGTCACCAGCCCAAATGGAACGACCTTCGCCGCGTTGGAATACTTCCGTAGCCGAGACTTCGAAGCCATCGTCCGAGGGGGCGTGGCCGCCGCAGCGGAACGCTCACGCGAGCTGGGGAGCTGATGACGCTGATTTAATTTCTCACCCTTCTCACGATTACAGAATGACGGATATGACGGATATCATCAGCAGGTTTGAGTCAAATGGACAAGCTCATGTTTTTACTCATTTTGACAAGCTCGATAAAGTAACGCAGGATCTGCTGATCACCCAAGCCTCTAGCATCGATCTGGAAGAAATTGCCTCGCTTCATCAAACGCTGATCACACGCCGTAGTGAGGCTACAACCATGTCACTCGACGGTCTGGAACCAGCGGACTTCATTCCCCTGCCCCATGCGGACGCGGGGCGCATCCGAGAACGGCGCGAAGCGACTGCCATAGGCGAAAATGCACTCCGCGCCGGACGACTCGCAGTCTTCACAGTTGCCGGTGGACAAGGCACACGCTTGGGATTTGACGGACCAAAAGGCACCTTCGGGGTGACGCCAGTGCTGAAAAAGCCTCTCTTTCAGGTTTTCGCCGAAAAGATCCTCGCCGCTCGCCGACGGTATGAGCACAATATTCCGTGGTATTTGATGACTTCGGTTCTGAATCACTCGGAAACCGTCTCCTTCTTCGAGCAGAATGATTACTTCGGCCTACCAGCGGACCAGGTTCACTTTTTTTCACAGGGATTCCTGCCGGCCATTGACTCCGAAGGCCGGATTCTGATGTCGGCACCCGGTGAGATCGCCCTCAGTCCCGATGGGCATGGAGGCGCACTGCGAGCGCTCGTGAGATCAGGTTCCATCGCACGGATGGAATCTGAGGGCACTGACCTGATCAGCTACTTTCAGGTAGACAATCCTCTCGTGCGCTGTCTCGACCCCGCCTTTATCGGCTTCCATCTGCAGCGAGACTCGGAAATGTCGAGCAAGATGGTGCTGAAATCCAATCCCGAAGAAAAAGTCGGCGTTTTCTGCGAGCAGAATGGAAAATGCATCGTCGTCGAATACAGCGACCTGCCAGAATCCTTCACTCAGGCGAGGAATCCTGACGGCTCGTTGCGATTCGCCTCCGGCAGTATCGCGATCCACCTCTTGAATCGCGATTTCGTAAAACGACTCGGAGGGAATGACGGCGAGGCGAAACTCCCCTTCCATCTCGCGCACAAAAAAGTGCCTCATCTCACAGAGGACGGAAGTCTCCACACACCTGACGCACCGAATGCCTGGAAATTCGAAATGTTCGTCTTCGATGCGTTGCCATTCGCGAAGAATCCTCTCGTGATCGAGACGAGCCGTGCAGACGAGTTTTCTCCTGTGAAAAATGCGGATGGGGTCGACTCTCCACTGACTTCGCATCAGGATCAGCTCAGGCAGTTCACTCGATGGTTGCGGGAAGTTGGCGTGGAGCTGGAAGCTGACGCAAGTGGACTGCCCAAGGTCGATTTCGAGATTTCTCCACTCTTCGCCGATACTGCTGAGCGCTTTCAAGAAGCTTGGAAGAATCTGGCCTTCAAACCAAAAATTGGCACTGGTGTTGTAATCATCTGAATTTCACTCTACGCAAGAAATCATCGCACTCTCCTCCTTACAAATTGATTCAATTTTTTGCACTTTACGTGAATATTTATTCAGCATAATTATCCTTGATCTGTCTTCTGTCGCGAGTATCAAATCCCAGTGACGACTCTCGATTCCATCTCCCCTTCCCTTCGAAAACGCCTGCACTCGCTGCGCCATATCGCTCTGGACATGGACGGAACGATCTACTCAGGGAAGACGCTATTCCCCTATACCAAGAGATTTCTCGAAGGGCTGGAAGATCTGGGACTCACGCATTCTTTTCTCACCAATAACTGTTCGAAATCGCTGAGCGATTACGAGGCCCATCTTCGTCACATGGGTGTTCCTGTAGAGTCGGGTCAGCTCTACACCTCCGCTCACGCGACTTTCGAGTATCTGAAATCCACACATCCCTCGGTGAAACGATTATTCCTAGTCGGCACCACCAGTCTGGCCGAGGAAGTGCGATCCGCAGGCTACGAGACCACGCACGATGATCCTGATGATGAACCCGATGCCGTGCTGGTCGCCTTTGATCTCGATCTCACGTATGCATCACTCTGCCGTGCGGCCTGGTGGATCAAGCAGGGGAAACCATTCATCGCGACGCATCCAGATTTCGTTTGCCCCACCGATCAGCGCACCGTTTTGATCGACTGCGGCTCCGTCTGTGCGGCGCTCACGGCTGCCACGGGCATCCAGCCCCTCACCGTTCCGGGCAAGCCTGATGCTCAGATGCTATTGGGTCTGTGTCAGCGAGTCGAATGCCGTCCAGAAGAACTCATGATGGTGGGAGATCGCGTCTACACCGATATGGAGATGGCACACCGCGCCGGAGCCATCGGAGCATTGGTCCTGAGCGGAGAGGCCACTGCCTCGGATGCCGAGGCGGCTCCTCATCCACCGGATCTCATCCTCCGTGATCTGACCGAACTGCAAGCCTTGCTCGAATCGACTCGCTAAATCCTCGCCATTCTCTCCTTCCGCGCTATGACTCGTTCTGAAACCATCAATCAACTCCAATCCTCTCCTCTCGATGTCCTAGTCATCGGCGGCGGAATCGTCGGCTCCTCTATTGCACGAGACGCGGCGATGCGTGGACTGCGCACCGGATTGGTCGAGCAGGGTGATTTTGCCTCCGGCACCAGCAGCCGATCCAGTCGTCTGCTTCATGGAGGCATCCGCTATCTCGCCCAAGGGCGTATCGGACTCGTGCGCGAAGCCAGCATTGAAAAAACCATTCTTCACCGCATCGCACCTCATCTCGCAGCTCCCTTACCTTTTGTCTTTCCTACCTACCGCCGGAATCCCCAGTGGAAGCTCTGGCAACTGAAGATCGGAGTAAAAATCTACGATCTTCTTTGTAGTGGGCGCAATCTGGGCAAATCGACCTGGCTGAGTGCCGAAAAAACGATCAGTGAAGCACCCGGCCTGTCCCCCGACGGCCTCAATGGAGCAGTCCGCTACTTCGACGGTTTCACGAACGATGCGCGCCTAGTACTCGATACTCTGCGATCTGCAGCCCACCACAATGCGCTGATTTTAAATTACGCAAAACTCGTAAAATCTGATCATAATCAGCTTTGGAAGTGTGAAATACAGAACCGTCAGGACGATTCGCCTCTCACGATACGTAGCAAAACCGTCGTCAATGCTACCGGTCCATGGGCCGAGGGTCTCGCTCATAGCGCTGTGAAACTGCGCCTCACCAAGGGCATCCATCTAGTCGTCGATCAATCCCGGCTCCCCGCTTCCCAAGCCATCGTGATGAGCGAAGGCCAGCGCATCCTCTTCGTGATTCCCTGGGGCGAACGCACGATTATCGGCACGACGGATACTGATTACTCCGGCTCTCTCAGTGAAGTCTATGCCGATGCTGACGATGTCGCCTATGTCCTACGCATCACGAATCAGCACTTCCCTTCAGCGAAACTGACGACTGACGACGTCATCAGCACCTGGGCCGGTCTGCGTCCTCTGATCGCAGCTCCTCATGCTTCCCATGAAACCGATCATGACAAGCCATCGGACATCTCTCGCTCGCACGAGATCAAAAATCCTGAAGTGAACTGGTGGGACGTGGCCGGTGGCAAGCTCACGACCTGCCGCCTGATGGCAGAACAGACCGTGGATCGCCTCATTTCTGAAGCGCACCTGTCCGCTCAACCCTGTTCTACCGCGGATCATACCCTCTTAGATGATCCTGGGATCAGTGGCATTTTACCTCCTGAATTCTCTGAATCTGCCGTGCGCCATTTCTGCGAACATGAATGGGCACAACATCTCGACGATGTGATGATTCGCCGCAGTAGTTGGCATTATTATCGTCATGATGCCGAGTCGATTGCGATGCAGTGCGTCGGATGGATGGCAGAAGCTTTGCAGTGGGAAGAAAAGCGTCGGGACGAGGAACTAGAACGCTATCTCAGCATTCCTCGGGTCACTCAATCACTTTAATTTCTTCCGCCCAGGATTCATGCAGAGCAGCCTCAGCGAAGATCAGATCCACCTCGCCGCCCGGCTTTACTATATGGACGGCCTGAGTCAGAGCGAAGTGGCTCGCCTTGCCAAAGTCTCACAGGCCAAAGTCTCCAGGCTACTCGCCCTCGCTCGTGAGCGAGGCATCGTCCGCATCAGCGTGGCGGAATATGACTCCCGCCATACTGAACTGGAAAATAGACTACGCCAGACTCTGGGAATCCACTCTGCAGCCGTAATTAAAACTATGCCAGGCGCGAGCGAGGATGAAACTCGACGCATGGTCGGGCACTTCGGAGCAGCATTCGTTAGCTCCCTGATCCCAGAGGGTAGCACCGTCGCTCTAGCCGGAGGTCGAACGATGCGTGAGTTGATCGTCTCATTGCCAGAAGGCCAGCATAGAAATCTGACCATCCTCCAGGCCATGGGCAACATCGGCCCCACCGTCGTCTCCGTGGACGCGCTCGAACTCGGGCGCATCTTGTCTCAGCACTGGTCCAGCAGTTTCATGATGCTGAACACTCCCGCGCTGGTGCCTGACCATCGCACGCGCGATGCCTTTCTCGCTCTGGAGCCTCTAAAGGCCGTCTGGCAGCGTTATCTATCGGTCGATGTCGCCTTGGCGGGGATTGGAACGCTCGAGAATTCCGTCTTCGTCGAGCGCGGGATTCTCGGGGCAGATGATGTGAAGCAACTCGCCGACTTGGGTGTCGTGGGTGAAGTCTTCGGACGTTTCTTCGATGCGCAAGGTCGAGAATGCGCCTCGCAGTGGAAGAAACGAGTCATCAGCATGGAGTTGAACCAATTAAAGAAAATTCCTCAGTCCATCGGCATCGTCGCCGGTGCGGATCGTGCCTCTGCCATCTGCGCAGCGGTCCGGGGTGGACTGCTCCGCAGTCTCGTCATCGACGAAGCTGCAGCTCGCGCAATTCTCGATCAATTCTAAGTTTTCACCTCGCTCCACCTATCTTCTACTTCTTCCACATGATCACCACTCGTCTCTCCGTCTCCGAAGCCCTATCTGCTGCACAGGAAACTCGTGCTCTGGAGATCGGACGAGGAAACCTCGGAGAAGTTCCCGCTTTATTCAGCCGGCATTTCCCCGGATGCGAAGCCATTCTGATCGCTGACCCGAACACTTGGGCAGCGGCGGGAAAAGAGCTGCAGGAGGCCTTGAAATTGAGTTCGACTCGCTCTCGCCTGCCCGTTCTCATCGACGATCCAGAACTTTACGCCGAGATGCGCTTCGTAGAGCAGGTGGAAGCCGCACTCGCGGGACACGACGCCATCCCGATCGCTGTGGGATCGGGTACGATGAACGACTTGGTAAAGCTCGCTTCCCATCGCCGAGGACGGCAGTATCTCTGCGTGGCCACCGCTGCCTCCATGGACGGGTACACCGCCTACGGAGCATCGATCACCTATCAGGGATCGAAGCAGACCTTCGACTGTCCCGCCCCGCTCGCTGTGCTCGCGGATTTGAACGTGATCGGTGCGGCACCTGCTGAAATGAGCGGATGGGGCTATGCGGACCTCTCCGCGAAGATTACAGCGGGAGCGGACTGGATACTCGCCGATGCACTCGGGGTGGAACCCATTGTCCCACAGGCTTGGAACATCGTGCAAGGCGGACTCCAGACAGCTCTCGGCCATCCGGAGGCGGTCTATCGTGGCGAAACAGAAGCGATGGGGCATTTAATCGAAGGCCTGATGCTGGGAGGCTTCGCCATGCAGGCCACGCGCTCTAGTCGTCCTGCCTCCGGAGCGGAGCACCAGTTCAGCCATCTCTGGGACATGCAGCACCATACCTACCAAGGACAGGCACCCTCCCACGGCGCGAAAGTCGGCATCGCCACCCTAGCCATCACTGCGCTCTACGAAGAATTTTTCAAACAACCCATCGAAACTCTCGATGTCGAAGCCTGTGTCGCAGCATGGCCCGATCTAGATGAGTGGATTCGCAGAGCCGACCAACGCTTTGACTCGCCTGAGCTAAAGGCTGTCGCTCTGCGAGAGATAAGTGCGAAGAATTCCAGTCGAGAAGAACTGCGCGAGCAGCTCCTCCGTCTCCGAGAAATCTGGCCAGATCTACGAACGCAACTGCGAGAACAACTCGTGCCGCAGCCCATCCTCCGCCAGCGACTTCGCGATGCTGGAGCTGTCACCGAACCGGAGCAGATCGGGATCACCCGCGAGCGACTCCGTGAAAGCTACCTCTCCGCCTTTTACGTTCGCAGACGCTTTACGATCCTCGACGTCGCGGTGAGGACGGGACTTCTCGACGCCTGCCTGGATCGTATCTTCGATTCAGATTTTTGCTGAGTGCGTCAGTTGCCTAGTTGTCGGCCTATCCCCCTCGTTCATCCATTCCAACGCAGGGTCAGAAAAAGGCCCGCGTGCTCACGCTGGACTCGCCACAATCAGAACTGACGCGATCAGAACTGACGCGATTCCGGCTCGTCGCCTAAGCTGCTAGCGTATATAATCCGCACACAGCCGCTGAACGATTGTTTTTTTAACGAAATCGCCTGATACTTTGCTCTTCCCCGTTTCCCACGAGTCCCCATGAAGTCCGTACGCACCGCCTGCTCCCTCCAACCTAAAGCCCTTGAAATCAGCGTTGCCGACCAGATCGAGCAACTGGACGAAATCATCCGGGACACCAATGTCGCCGAGTATTTTGCCAAAACCTTCATCACCGGCGGCATGCGCGACCTGCTGGAGAAAGGCATCGCCCGCCTCGCTGGGAAGTCGAACAACTCCATTTTCCACCTCAAGCAGGCTATGGGTGGCGGTAAAACCCACCTCATGGTCGGTTTCGGGCTGTTGGCGAAAAATCCGGAAGATCGCGCTCGCCTCATCGGTGACATCCCGCACCAAGGCAGCTTTGGTCGTGTCAAAATCGCCGCATTCAACGGTAGAAATCGCCCGGCCCACTACCTCTGGGGTGAAATCGCCGCCCAACTCGGTAGGGAAGCGCTGTTCCGCCAGTTTTGGGAATCCGGCACGAAAGCTCCCGATGAAAAGGCCTGGCTCGATCTCTTCGAGGGTGACGAACCCATCCTCGTTCTGCTGGATGAGATGCCGCCCTATTTCCACTACTACGCCACCCAGTCCCTCGGCCAGGGCACCGTGGCCGATGTGGTGACCAATGCTTTCGCCGGCATGCTCACCGCCGCGCAGAAAAAGAAAAACGTCTGCATCGTCGTTTCCGATCTCTCTGCCGCTTACGACACCGGGGGCAAGCTGATCCAACGAGCACTCGATGACGCCAAGCAGGAACTCGGTCGCGCCGAAGTCAGTATCACTCCCGTCAATCTGGAGTCTGACGAAATCTACCAAATCCTCCGCAAACGCCTCTTTTCCCAACTCCCGGACAAAAACGAAATCGCCGAAATCGCCTCCACCTATGCTGGACGTCTCAGCGAGGCCGCCAAGGCGAGGAGCGTGGATCGCGGTGCCGATGCTCTCGCGAACGACATCGAATCCACCTATCCATTTCACCCCAGCTTCAAAAGCATCGTCGCGCTCTTCAAAGACAACGAGAAGTTCAAGCAGACACGCGGCTTGATGGAACTCGTCTCCCGCCTTTTGAAGTCCGTCTGGAACAGCCCGGAAGAAATCTACCTCATCGGCGCTCAGCATTTTGACCTCAACCTCCCCGAGGTTCGGGAAAAACTCACGGAAATCTCTGATATGCGGGACGTGATCGCCCGCGATCTCTGGGATTCCGGCCAGAGCGCCCATGCCCAAGTCATTGACCTTGCCGCAGGCACCTCCTATGCGAAACAGGTCGGCGTGCTTCTGCTCACCAGCAGCCTTTCCACTTCCGTGAATGCCGTGAAAGGCCTCACTGAACCGGAAATGCTCGAATGCCTCATCAGCCCCAACCATCAAGCCAGCCATTTTCGTCCCGCCTTCGAAGCCCTACTGAAAAGCGCGTGGTATCTTCACAAGACGCAGGAAGGCCGCCACTACTTCAGCCATGCAGAAAACCTCACCAAAAAGCTGGAGAACTATGCGGAAAAAGCGCCCCAGCCAAAGGTGGATGAACTAATCCGCACCCGTCTGCATGAAATGTATCGGCCCGGCACCAGAGAGGCTTTCGAAAAAGTTCTCCCGTTGCCGGAAATCGACGAAGCCGAAGCCAGCATCAAATCCGTTCGCTCGCTCCTCATCATCAGTCCGGACGGTAAAACTCCGCCCGAAGCCGTTGCCCGCTTCTTCGAAAGCCAGACCAATAAAAACAACGTCCTCGTCCTCACCGGCGACCGCTCCTCTATGGCGGATTTGGATCGCGCCGCACGGCATGTCTATGCCGTCGCCAAAGCGGATGTCGAGATCAACGCCCAGCATCCGCAGCGCTCCGAGTTGGACGACAAAAAGACCCAATACGATCAAGATTTCCAATCTACCGTGCTGAACGTCTTCGATAAAGTCCTCTTCCCCGGCAAGCAGGGCTCCACCGACATCCTCCGTTCCAAGGTGCTCGATGCCACCTATCCTTCCGGCGAACCCTACAACGGCGAGCGCCAGATCATCAAGACGCTCGCTAGCGACCCGATCAAACTCTACACCGATGTCGCTGCCAATTTCGAAGCTCTGAAGGCCCGCGCCGAGCAGCTTCTCTTCGGCAATCAGGACGACCTTCGCAGGACCGACCTGCTCGACAAGTCTCGCCAGTCCACCCAGATGCCCTGGCTCCCCGCCAAAGGCTTTGACCTCCTCATCCAGGAAGCCCTTCAGCGCGGTGTCTGGGAAGACCTCGGCAATGGCTATCTCACCAAAAAACCTCGCCCGAAAACCACCAAGGTTCTCGTTCAACCCGAATCTCATCCCGACGACACCGGCACTTGTCGCCTTCGTCTGGAGTCGCAGCACGCAGGGAACGCACCCCGCATTCACTTCGCTGAGGACGGCCCCGTCAGTGAACAAAGCCCGGTTCTCCCAGACAACACACTCGTCACCAAAGCTCTCCGCGTTCAGTTTCTGGCGGTCGATCCTTCCGGGAAGAATCTAACCGGGCATCCCACCACTTGGACCAATGAACTGACGCTGCGTAACCTCCTCCACGAGAAAGAGCGCACCGTGGAACTGTTCGTCGCTCCGCGCGGCTCGATCCGCTACACCCTGGACGGCACCGAGGCTCGCGAAGGCACTCCTTACACCGGCCCCATCCCCATTGGCAAAGGTCAGGTCGAAATTCTCGTCTATGCCGAATGCGAAGGGCTGGAAGCGAAGCGTTCTTTCAAATTCGCCGCCGCAGGTTCGGACGAGGTAATCTTGGCCAAAGAAGATCCCGTCATCTACAAGGTGAACACCCCGCGCAAGCTGGATTCCTCGACTAAAGCCCACGACGGGATTCGTCTTGCCAAGGAAAAAGGCATCACCTTTCAGCACGTCACCCTCACCCTCGGCACCGCGCCGCAGGTCGTCCAGCTCGCTCTGGGCGACATCAAGGTGGACGCGGAATTCATCGAGAAAACCCTTGCTCATTTGCAAAGGCTTCTGGAACCCGATGCCCCGCTCGTGCTTGGATTTAAGCAGGCCAACGTCCCCACTGGCCATGACCTAGAGCAATTCTCCAAGGCCTTGGGCATCGAATTGCGCAACGAAGACATCATCCAGTCATGAGCGGTTTCGTCGATTTCGGTGCTCCGGCCAAATTCGGCGCGCACCACTTTCAGGTCGAGATTCCTCCCGGCCCTCGAGATGCCGTGTCCATCCGTGAGGACTTTGGCTTTGAGGGCGACACTAACCAGCGCGAAAAAATCGAACTCCGCGCCCTCGTCGCCCGAGAGCTCTGGACCCGGATTCGCGATGAGGCCCGCCGCGATTTCAACCTTCGTCTCAAGGAGAAAAAGCACAAACCCGGCACTTGGAATCCCGGGATCACCCGGCTTGACCGCTTTCTTGGCAGGGAACTCTGCGTGCTCGCCTGGGCCGTGGAACATGCCAGCCCCGACGAATGCCCCATCATCTGCCAAAAATGGCTGGTCCTGCGCCCGGAGGAACGCTGGTGGCTCTACGCCCAGACCGCCGCCCAGGCAGGCCGAGCCGAAGACGGCCAGCGCGGTTGGCGCAAGGCGCTCTACTGCGCCCTCTCCGACGCCACCGGCATCCAAGTGAGAACGAAATTAACACCCAGAGCGAGGAAGAAAAAAGAGACAAAGCTGGAAGAAAACAGCCTCTTCGGGTTTCTGGAGAAAGGAGATATTTGAGAAGCCGTGCGGATTCATTTCCACGCGATGTCGGAACGCAACCCGGATGAAGCGGAACCCACATTCAAAACAGTCCGCCGCCCCTACCGGGGCGGATGCCGTGTGTGTCTGGTGTCCGGTACCCGGTGGCTTGCACCACCGGCTAAGGTCCAAAGCGCCTCCAGCGCAAATTTTCGTCCCAAAGGGATGCCGGATATTAGCCGGTGGTGCAAACCACCGGTTAGCAGCAAAAACGAAACCCCGCCTCGGCAGGGGCGGATGCCGCGTGTGTCCGGTACCCGGTGGCTTGCGCCACCGGCTAAGGTCCAAAGCGCCTCCAGCGCAAATTTTCGTCCCAAAGGGACGCCGGATATTAGCCGGTGGTGCAAACCACCGGTTAGCAGCAAAAACGAAACCTCGCCCCGGCAGGGGCGGATGCCGCGTGTGTCCGTTACCCGGTGGCTTGCGACACCGGCTAAGGTCCAAAGCGCCTCCAGCACAAATTTTCGTCCCAAAGGGATGCCGGATATTAGCCGGTGGTGCAAACCACCGGTTAGCAGCAAAAACGAAACCTCGCCTCGGCAGGGGCGGATGCCGCGTGTGTCCGGTACCCGGTGGCTTGCGCCACCGGCTAAGGTCCAAAGCGCCTCC
>JBDHQE010000022.1:0-24517 GCA_039806885.1 Verrucomicrobiales bacterium | reverse complement strand
TCTGGACTGTGCGACAGTTGGGGAACAGAATTTTGCCGATCGCGGGAATTAACACGGGTACCTTGGGCTTCCTCACCTGTGCGACTTCCGAGGAAAGTGGGACTTTAGTCGAGTCACTGATCAGCGGAACCTATCAGCTCAGTGAACGAATCCTGATCGAAGGTCGTTACGAGCAAGGAGGGACGCAGAGCGATCCATTTTATGCACTGAACGAAGTGACCCTGTGTCGTTCCGTCGCCTCGCGGGTGATTCAGGTGGAGGCAGAGGTGAATGGTGTCTATGCCAATCGATACGGGGGCGACGGACTGATTCTGTCCACTCCGACTGGCTCCACGGCTTATTCCCTCTCGTCGGGTGGTCCGCTGGTCGATCCGACAGCGGATGTGTTCGTGCTAACGCCGATTTGTCCTCATTCCCTAGCGAATCGTCCTCTGGTAGTTGATGCGTCCAATCGAATCGTTTTCAACACTCCGAGGCAGAGGAATGTGTTATCGCTGCTGTCCGATGGGTATCTGTTGGCGGAGTTTGATCGCCCTGCCAGAGTGACGCTCAAGCGAGCCGATTTTCGTCTGCCGCTGATCTCCCTGCCAGGGCAGAATTTCTATGAAGTTCTCCATCGGAAGATGGGCTGGAAGGGCAGCGCGATTGAAGGTGATGAGGGCGGGAAATACTCGGACTTCACGAGCCTGGTGTGAAGGCCGTCGCGACGGAAAGACCCTGTGATCAGAAGTGGTTTTTCCACATCATCGACTCGACCGGAAGCTGTGTACGTTCATTATATTTCGCCGAGTCCTTCGAGCAATAGGGTTGAAGGACGACGCCCTGAACGGTGAAATAAATGAGCTGGGCTACGGGCATTCCCTCGTAAACGCGGACGGGCTGTTTCACCGAAATTTCTAGCGTCCAGTGATTGCAGAATCCCACGTCGCCTTTGCCCGCAGTTGCGTGAATGTCGATGCCGAGTCGTCCCACGCTCGATTTGCCTTCGAGAAAGGGAACGGTCGCATGAGTCTCTGTGTATTCGATGGTAGAGCCGAGATAGTTGATGCCGGGTTCGAGCACGAAACCCTCCCGAGGGATCTCGAAGTGATCGATTTCGTTGTGCTCACGTGCGTCGAGCACTCGATTCCGGTAGGTGGCGAGATGCTTACTGAGGTGAACGTCGTAGCTGTTCGTGCCGAGACATTCTCGCTGGAATGGCTCGATCATGATTTCGCCGCGCTCCATCGCGGCCAGAATTTCTGCATCAGATAGGATCATTGTGAGCAACCCTTACGGAATCTATCGTGCTCGGGCAAGTGCGATCCTCGAAAAATGCAGAGCGATCTTTCCTAGACAAGTTGCTGCGAGGAAGTGTCAAATTTCCTTGCAGGAACGAGGGGTGGACGGGAGGATAGGACCTTTATGGAAGAATCGAATCCTCTCATCATCGCCATTGATGGCCCAGCGGCTTCAGGGAAGAGCACGGTGGCCCGTGGGGTGGCGCAGCGACTCGGGCTGGTTTTTGTCAGCTCAGGTGCGATGTATCGAGCTTTCACTTGGTGGGTTTTAGAAAATCGTGTGGATCCCTCAGATCGATCAGCGGTGCTGGATCTGCTGAATCGTACAGAATTCGTCTGCGGGAAGGATGGACGCGAGGGGACCATCGACATCGGAGGAAAGCGAATGACGGACGCCGAATTATCTGCCACAGCGGTGAATGGATCCGTTTCGCGAATCGCGTCGATTCCGGAGGTTCGCGAGCGTCTAGTGGCCGAGCAACGACGCTACGGAGCTGACTCAGGGTTGGTGATGGAAGGGCGTGATATCGGATCTGTGGTATTTCCAGATACCCCAAACAAGTTTTATATCGACGCTGCGCCAGAGGTGCGTGCGGCACGTCGCCGGGCACAGGGAATCATCGATTCGGTCTCTGAACGAGATCGCATGGACTCCTCGCGCAGCACCTCGCCTCTATTGATCCCCGAAGGGGCGATAGTTGTGGATAGTTCCCATCTGACGGCTGAAGAGGTGGTGTCTCGCGTGATTGATATGATCGTACGACGCGAATCATCAGAACTCCAGCCCTAGTCGCACTCCTAACTCACGAGGTATCCCGACGGCACCAGTGCGGACTTCGGGATTCATGTTGGTATAGTATTCCCGGTCCATGAGATTGCTACCGTAGAGAGCGAGCGTCCACTTGTCTCGGCGATATCCGATAGATCCGTTGAGTAGTGCATAGGCGGACTGCTGAAAGTCGTCACGATTGAAGTCGTCAAATTTCACATTGCCGAGGGCGACTAGTTCCACGCGAGCGAAGAAGCCATTGTCTTGATGGTAATCCAGCGCAGCGACGGCATCGAATTCTGGAACAAAGGGAGCGGTAGCTCCGCTAAGATCACGCCCCGATACGGGGTCGACGTAATTCGTGAGGCGGGCATGAGTCCATCCGATGGAGCCGAGGAAATCAAGGCTGGGAGTGAGGCTGTAGCTTGCTTCAAACTCGGCTCCATAGATCTCCGCCGCATCTGCGTTGAATACGGAGAAATCGGTCGGGGTTAAGCTGCGCTCCACCTGATAGCCATCGACCGCGCTGTAAAAAGCGACGAGATTAGTCTTTAACCGACGATCCAGCAGATCTGAGCGTAGACCGAGTTCTGTCGTCCATGCCGTTTCTTTGCCGAATGGAACGTGGGCGGGATTGTCTGCATACGCACTAAAGCCTCCAGGTTTGAAGGCATAGGCGCTGTTCGCATAGACGGTCGAGTGATCGTTGGCCTCCCAATCAAAGCCGAGCGAGGGCGTGATATGCACCCACTCGTCCTGCATCGCCATGCGAGGCTGAGTCGCCGTGAGCGGAGTCGTAATGGTGCGCACATCGACGGGTGGACTGGGGAAGGCTGGAAATCCTGGTACTGGGTCGATGGTGCTGGTGGTGGTGACCTGAGTGACGGCATTCCCTGTTTGCGACTTATCGCGAATCAAAGAACGCTGAATCCAGTCGAGTCGCGCTCCGCCCCGGAAGACAAAATGATCCAATGCTCGATTTTCGAGTCCTCCGTAGATCGCGAATGAGTCTTCGTCGATGGTGTGCGTGGTCAGCTGCTGAAGAGATGCTACGGTATCGAGTTGAGACACGGATCGGATCGTGAGCGGAACGAAGACTCCCGGCGCGATTTCCTGATTGACGTTCGTGACCGAGTTTCTGGTGTCCGAGGTAGGGATCGTGAGGCCTCGCAGTCCGACTCCGCGAATTCGGCTCGTCGAGCCATACACTCCGGCGTTCCATCCCCAATTTGCATCCGGATCGTTGTCAGAGATACGAATTTCTTGGCTCCACAACTCTTGAGTCTGGCTCAGGGTGGAAAATCCGAAGGGTAGTGGAGTAAAATCGAGATCAATCGTGTACGGATTCAGATCAAAGCCGCGATGAGAAGTGACGCTGAGAAATCGAAAATTTTCATTCTCATACGCGATTCGGATCGCCTGGTAATTCGATTCACGATGTTGCTTTCCGGCGATATCGGAGCCCACGGTGTAGAATCCGGTCGTTCTGTCCAGTGAAGTCAGACGCGGTGCTCCGTCGTTTTGCTCCGAATATCCGGTGAGCACTCCCACTTCCCAGCCAGGCGCTACATCGAGGAATACCGCGCTTTCTATATGGTAGCTTTCCTGACGATCTACTTTTTCGCCTGTGTAGGGATTGGTCAGGTATCCTTGATGCGTATCGTAGCCGCCGCTGAAGCGGAATGAAGCCGCATCACCGAGAGGACCCATCAGCCAGGTCTCTGTTCGATGATGATCGTAGGAGCCGTATTCATAATTGATGCTTCCTTCGACAGTCTTTCCCGGGCGACGCGTGGTCACGTCTATCAGACCACCGTAAGCATTACGACCGACGAGTGTCGGCTGAGGACCGCGAAACACCTCGATTCCATTGATGGGGCCGAGATCTTGTGCGTAGGTGAAGATCTCGCCAAAGGGGACATCATCGACGTAGATCGTCGTCGATGGGGCACCGAAGAAGATTGTATTGGTCAGCCCGCGCACGGAGTATACGTCGCCGAAGGATCGCGAACCGGAGTTGGTCGCCGACTGATTCGGAGCATATCGCACGACGTCCTGTGGCTGATGGACTCCGAGGACGTCGAGTCCTGAAGGTGACAGAAAGGTCGAGTTGCCACTGTCTGCTGCCACTCTGGGGAGTTGATCATCGATCACTAGAGTTGTCTCGGGGGCTGGAACGGAGGCAGAGGTAATCAGTGTTGTCGGCCTGCGATACTGGACGGGCGGATGATAGGTGCGTGGGACAGCGGATTGTTCCCCTGTGATGACAGTCGGAGTCAGTTCACTTTCGGACTCCTGTGCAAAAAGGAGCGGAGTCAAAAGAAACGAAATCAGAACGAGCCGTTCAGTGCGAAAGAGAAAATTCATGATGTGTGGCGATGGAACTGTCGTGAGTAATCATGCGATGATCAGTCGCAGGAGATCGTCGACGACTGGAAGAAGCCATCGAGTGTTTACTCATTTATCCTCCTTTCGAGAAAATCGTCTCTTTCGCAAGTAGCGTTCTCTCGGAGATCAATGGATTCAGAACAAGCAATCGTCAAATGTCATGAAAGAATGGCCTTTTGACTTGGAGGTTGCGCTGGTTGAGCTTATTTGAAGCGGAAAATAGCTCATGAAGCCTTTCTTTCGTGCTTTTGATCCATATTCGTGCGGTTGAAAGCTCTTCCCAGAACGAATGACCTTCGCCGCCTGACGAGGGGGCTACTGAGGTGACTTCAGGATCTTAGTTCATATACGAGCATACCCAGACTGTGGATCGCAGCCGTCTCGCTTCGAAGCACCACGGGACCAAGTGAGATGGATTGGAATCCCATCTCTAGTGCTTGCTTGATTTCTTCCGGAGTAAAATCTCCCTCCGGACCGATCATCACGACTGCGGAGGAAGCCGGACCCATTTGACCCTCTTGCCTTTCGGATAAGACCCTCTTCAATGGGCGTGCCTCCGCTGTGAGAGCGGCCACCAGTCGTAGATCGAAGGCATCCCGGTGGATGAATTTTGCCAGCTCGATTGGTGCGTCCACTCGGGGAAGCCAGTTCTGTCCGCATTGCTTACAGGCCTCGAGCGCTATACGCTGCCATTTCTGTCGCTTTTTTTCAGCTTCGTCGCCTTCGACCTGAACTACTGTGTGCTCGCTCAACAATGGGATGATTCGCGTAGCACCCAGCTCGGTCGCCTTCTGGATAATCCACTCCATATTTTTCCCCTTTAATACCGATTGAGCGAGGACGATTTCTACCTCATGAGGTGGGTCGGATCTCTCCGAACCCTTTTCAAGAATGATTTCTGATCGAGTAGAGCTCTGAATTCTGGCCTCCGTTTCCCTTCCGACTCCATCGAATATCACGACGCAGTCGCCGACTCGGCATCGCATGACGTGGAGGCAGTGGTGGGCTTCTTCGCCGCCGAGCAGCAAGAGATCGCTGCTCCACTGATCTGCTGAAAGAAAAAATCGATGTCTGGACATGACGAAAGACGGGAGTAGGTAACTCCTGTGATTCTTCTTGTCCACTCCCCATGCCCGCAGAAATTCCCTCCGATACACTGTCACCTCTTGATCGACTGCGTTGTGTCGTCCACATCCTCCGTGCCCCCGGTGGCTGTCCCTGGGATGCTGCCCAGACGCATGAAAGTCTGATACGTCATCTGCTGGAGGAAGCCTACGAGGCGGCTCAAGCGATTCGCAGCGGAGATCGAGAGGAAATCGTGGATGAACTCGGTGATGTCTTGCTCCAGCCCGTTCTTCATGCGGAGATTGCTTCAGAATCTGGACGATTCGACTTGGATGAGATAGCTCGCCATCTTTGTGAAAAGCTGATCCGTCGACATCCTCACGTCTTTGGTGATGTTCAGGCAGAGACTCCTGAGGATGTTCTGGTCCAATGGGAAGCGGTGAAGACCCAAGAGCGTGGAGCCGATGCGTCTCGATTGGAGAATCAGGGCTCGCCTTCCACGCTCGGAAAGATCAAGCACGATGGCCCGGCCTTGATCGTCGCTTCTAAGATCCAGCGAAAGGCTGCCGATGTTGGATTCGACTGGCCGGAGATTTCTCCGGTGATTGAAAAGGTGCGAGAAGAACTGACAGAGGTGGAACAGGCGATTGAGTCAGATCGATCTGAGGAAGTTGCGATGGAAATCGGCGATTTGCTCTTCGCTGTTGTCAATCTGGCACGGAAGGCGGGATACGAGGCCGAACTGCTGCTTGATTCAGCCAATCGAAAATTCGTACGTAGATTCGGACTCGTAGAAGAGGATCTGAAGAGCCGGGGGAAAGCTGTCGCGAATGCGAGTCTTCAGGAGATGGATCAGGCCTGGGATCGAGTAAAGTTACGTGAAAAATCAACTCGATCGGGCTAATGCGCTTCTTTTTTCTGTCTTGTCTGTGAAAATATGGTTATCATATCACTCGGCGCGGCATTTTCCGCGTGACAAGGCATTGAACCAGACCAAAGCTACTGGCCCTCTCGCACGGATGAAATCGGGACTGTTGAAATTTTTCTTTTTAGGCATCTTTTGCCTTATCTCTAGTTGTGCCACGTCCTCTTCAGGGCCTGTCAGGATCACGAAGGTCAATCCTTATCATCTCAATTCAGCGAGGCTTTATCAGACGGATGACGAAATGATCCGATTCGAGCAACGCCATTATCTCTACGGGGCGGTCGATGGACAGGATATTAAAGACCGATATGGGAACTATTTCACCATCTTCTGGACTGCGAAAACGAAACAGCCTGTGACTGTGAGGCTCGAGTACAGACAGGGATCGACGGCTTCGCAGATTCATGCGCTAGAAGTCGTCGTGAACAAGCCGAAGAGCCGGAATGAGACGAAGTTCCAGATCACTGGCGACGATTATAAGGAGCATGGTAAGGTGACTCAATGGAAAGCCTCTATTGTCGATCAGGGTACGGTCGTCGCTGAGTATAAGTCCTACCTCTGGCAGTAATCCCTATTTCTTTCGCGACATGAATTCCGCATTGGATCGCTTTTCTCATGATTTCATCCATGAGGGATTGCAGTCCGATACTTCTCGGAAAGTGTGTTACATCAATCAAATGGGCACGATCTCGGGCGAACCCCTTTTTCTCTCGTGAATACAGCAGAGTCCATACGCGTCGGTTGCCTCGGATCGGTCGTCTGGACTCGGATCGAAGGTGCGGCGAATCATGAGAACGCCGCCTGCATCAAAGCGTTCCTCGCGGATCGGTTTGATCGCGGGTGGCGGAAGTTCGTGATCGATCTCAGAGATTGTCGTGGCATTGATTCCACCTTCATCGGGATGCTCTATCGCTTGGCCGTCAAAGTTGCCTCTAGTGATCCTCAGGGTATCGTGGATGTGATCAATCCGGGTGAACGCAACGCGAAATCGATTCAGAAGCTCGGATTGGATGACTATATCCACTTGGATCTGAGGGGGGAGCGATGGCAGTCGGAACGCGCTCTGGTCGAGGAAAATCTCACGAAAGCCTCCTGCGAGAAGCCTGTGGACCAGATTGAACATGCGGAATTCGTTCTACAGGCTCACGAAGCACTGATTGCGGCGAATGAGGAAAACCAAAATCGCTTCTGCGACGTAGTAGAATATTTGCGACGGGAGTTGGCGGAGGCTAGGGAGAAGAATTCCTGAATTCTCGCCGCATCCACGGCATGCAGCATCTTCTCTATCTGATTCTTCTGACACTCGCCATCACGGTGGGCGTATGGGCGTGGCTGAAGCAGCGCAGGACTGCCACGGTATTTTCTCAGGAACTCGATGCGATCGAAGTAGAAGAGCGACGCCTGTTCGGATTTCTGCACGGCTTGGCTGAGAAGTTGCAGGAAGACCTTACCCGGGCGAATCTGCATCGCTACATCGTGGATGGAGTCGCTGAAGTGGTGGGAGCTAAAGCGGGGATCCTCTATCTCCTCGATCCGGCTACGGATCGACTCGTTCCCGTATATCAGTCGCCGGAGACCGCAGCAGTATTGCCTTTTCCGCTCGGAATCGTCGCCACCCAGGAGGCAAGTGTGGAGAGTCAGTATCATAGCTATGTCCGACTGACTTATCTCCACCCCGGCGAGGGGTTCATTGGACATGTATACACCGATGGATGCTGTGTGCAGGTAGATGATGCCGCCTCTCATCCGGATTTTGCTGGCGAAGGCGATCTCAGCTTTCAGACTGCGACTCGAATTTTGGCAGCTCCGCTGTTTCATGCTCGCAAGCCCATCGGAGTGCTGGCGGTGACTCGTCAGGGGGCGCCGACGTTCAATCAAAGCGAGAGGGAGATATTTGATAGTCTGATCAGTCAGAGCGCATTTGCTCTCGCTAGCGCAGCGATTCACGCAGAGGTGATGGAGAAGCGTCGCTATGAGCGAGAACTGAAGCAGGCGAGCGAGATTCAGCGCATTCTTCTGCCACGTTCTGCTCCGGCATTGGCGGATTACGAATTAGCCGCCGACTATCTGCCGGCCCGGCACGTGAGCGGGGATTACTATGACTACGTCCCTGTGGACGATACGCACTTTGGCGTCGCCATCGGTGACGTGTGCGGAAAAGGTATCGCGGCTTCTCTCATCATGGCTATGTGTCGAGCCAATCTCCGTAGTCGCGCTCCGGAGATCCTGTCTCCGGCTTCTGTGCTGCATTCCGTCAATCACTCGATCTTTCCCGATATCCGTGAAGACATGTTCGTGAGCCTACTCTACCTCATTCTGGAGAGGGGGAGCAGTGAGATCATATTCGCTCGGGCTGGTCATGAGCCGCCGCTCCTCTACAGGGCCGCGACTGGAGAGACGGAAGTCGTGGAGAGTCCTGGTCTGGCAGCGGGAGTGGATGAGGGGCCTGTTTTTCAGCGATCAGTGCGCGATTGTCGTCTACGCTTGGAAGCCGGAGACACTCTCCTCCTATACACCGACGGAGTCGTCGAGCGCGAGAATAAAGAGGGTGATGAATACGGAATCGAACGCCTGCGCCAGATTCTTTCTACTCTCTGTCCACGACCTGCCAAAGAAGTGGTTGATGCGATCACTACCGATTTATCCGAATTTTCCGAAGGAAAAGAACAGGGAGACGACATCACCTTGATTGCGATCACAAAACGGTGAATAGTGCCGGTCCTCATCATAACAACGGCCGGAATCGTAACCGGTGTATTAGATCACGATCAGAATAAGGAATGACAAATCCCGAAGAAAACTCGGAAGAATATGCGTCGGAAGGAGAGTTTCTGCCGGAAGAGGCAGCAGAACTCGACGGTCCAGACGCGGCGAATACCGCGTCGCCCTCTCAGGACGGCGAGAGCAATCTCGAAGCTGCGGCAATACCAGATCCATTGGAAGAAATTGAGAAGTGGAAAAATCTCGCCGCTCGTTCGCAAGCCGAACTCGATAACTATCGGAAACGCATCGTCCGGGAGAAGGCTGAGACGATTCAGTATGCGAATCGAGGACTTCTAGAGCAGCTCTTTCCCATCATCGACAACTTCGAGATGGGAATAAAAGCTGCCGAATCCGCTGGCGACGCGGGAGCGATCATCGTCCAAGGCATGGCGATGGTGCGCAAGCAGTTTGCGGATTTTCTTAGCGATCAAGGTGTGGAGATTATTCCCTCTGACGGAATTTCGTTTGATCCTCATCTTCACGAAGCAGTTCGCTATGAGGCCAATGACGCAGTTCCTGAAGGGCAGGTCATCTATACGATCCGGAGTGGCTATCGCCTGCGAGATCGCGTTCTGCGTGCAGCGAATGTAGTCGTCTCCTCCGGAGCTTCTGCCGAGAGCTGAGTGACATCATGGAGAAGCGCGATTATTACGAGGTGCTCGAAATTTCCCGTGATGCGAGCGGGAATGAGATTAAAAAGTCCTACCGGCGTCTCGCCATGCAGTATCACCCGGACAAAAATCCGGATGATCCGAAGGCGGAAGAGAAATTCAAGGAAGTCGGTGAGGCATACGAAATTCTCTCTGATGACGAGAAGCGTGCTGCGTATGACCGCCTGGGACACAGAGCTTTCGCCCAAGGCATGGGTGGCGGAGGGCAACACGTCGATCCTTTCGATATCTTCCGCGAAGTGTTCAGTGGCGGTGGGGGGATCTTTGATAGTTTCTTTGGTGGTGGAGCGAGAGGAGGCGAGCAGAGGAGGCGTGGAGCCGATCTGCGGTATGATCTCGAGATCGATCTCGAAGAAGCTGCTGCCGGCGTGGAGAAAACGATCAAGATCAAGCGGGAAGTCACCTGTACCGTCTGCAATGGTAGCGGAGCAGACGGAGGGCGTGCCGATGTTCGTAAATGTCCCACCTGCGGCGGCGTCGGACAAGTCATCACCAGTCGAGGCTTTTTCCAGGTACAGCAACATTGTCCCGCCTGTCATGGGGCAGGAGAGACGATCTCTAATCCCTGCAAAACCTGCTCCGGAAGCGGATGCATCGAAGGCAGCAGTCAGATCAATCTGAAAATTCCGGCAGGGATCATGGATGGAGCACGCCTTCGCTCGACAGGACATGGCGATGCTGGGCAGCGTGGTGCGAAGGGAGGCGATCTCTACGTCGTCATCCACATTCGCCCCCATCCGGTCTTTGAGCGGGATGACTGCGATCTCTACTGTGAAGTCCCGATGCCCTTTACTTTGGCTGCGCTCGGTGGAGAGCTAGATGTCCCCACGCTGAATGGAAAAGCTTCTGTTAAAATTCCTTCAGGAACTCAAGCGGATACCATCTTCCGCCTGCGAGACAAGGGACTCCCAAATCTACAAACCGGGCGAAAAGGTGATCTCCATGTGAAGACGCAGATAGAGGTTCCGGTGAAGTTAACGAAAGATCAGGAGCGA
This sequence comes from Verrucomicrobiales bacterium, assembly GCA_039806885.1. GTDB lineage: Bacteria > Verrucomicrobiota > Verrucomicrobiia > Verrucomicrobiales > DEV007 > Arctic95D-9. The sequence continues at coordinate 13,661 of JBDHQE010000022.1, read as the reverse complement.
CTTCTCAGAGAATTCGCCGAAACGGTCACTCAGAAGAATCATCCAGTCCGCGAGAGTTTTTTCCAGAAGGCGAAGCGATTCTTTACGGGAGAGAATTGAGTCCCTCGGAGGTGATCGTTTTATTCCCTTCTTCGTTTCAGGATGACTGCGCGATTCAGGAGAACTGAGAGATTGACCTCTCCATGCACTTCTTTCACAATCTGCGGTGATGAGATCTCTATCTTTCCTCTTTCTTTTCTCGGCGTTAATCATTTCTGTCTCTTCGGCCTCTGATTGGACGATTGAATCCATTGCAGGCACGGGGAAGCAGGGTTCCGGTGGCGACGGTGGTCCCGCGCTGGAGGCGGAACTGGACAATCCCTTCGGCGTCACTCGCGGACCGGACGGAGCACTCTACTTTTGTGAATACACTGGGCAGAAAATCCGGCGAATCGGGAAGGATGGAACGCTCACCACCATCGCGGGTACGGGGGAAACTGGCTATACCGGCGACGGCGGCCCTGCGACAGAAGGCACCTTCAATAAGCCACACGAGATTCGCTTCGATAAAGCGGGCGATCTTTTCATCGTCGATATGGTCAACAATGCCGTGCGCAAGATCGACAGAAAGACTGGTATCCTGTCCACCATTGCGGGAACCGGTCAGCCTGGCTATTCCGGGGACGGTGGACCCGCAATAGAGGCGCAACTCAAGCAGCCCCATAGTATACAGTTCGGTCCTGACGGGATGCTTTACATTTGCGATATCGGAAATCATGTGATTCGACGGGTTGATCTATCCACAGGCCAGATTTCAACTTTTGCCGGAACGGGAAAGGCGGGGCCAACTCCTGACGGAGCGCCGATTGTCGGAACGCCATTGAAAGGGCCCCGATCCATCGACTTTGATCAACAGGGGAATCTGTGGCTGGCGACGCGAGAGGGGAATCAGGTATTTCGCCTCGATCTCGCGGCAGGCATCATTCACCACGTCGCTGGCACGGGAGAAAAAGGCTTTTCGGGCAATGGTGGACCTGCGAAAGACGCCACTCTGAGCGGTCCCAAGGGAATCGCTGTCGATGCCGATGGGAATGTCTGGCTCGCGGATACCGAGAGTCACTCGATCCGGAGAATTAATGCGCAGACCGGGAATCTGGAACTCATCGCAGGAACGGGAGAGCGTGGCGACGGACCTGCCGGAGATCCGCTGCACTGTGGGATGGCCCGCCCTCACGGAATCTACGTTGATGCCGATGGCGGAATCTATATCGGGGATAGCGAGGCACACCGCGTTCGCGTGCTCAGAAAGAAGTAAGCCTTGATCCTTCGAGAATGACTGTGATTCACGGGCCGGAGGTATTTGACATTGAGATTACTGGATGACGTGCTCGACGCGATCTCTCTTCACAAGATAGGGATGACTAACGAGGAATCTTAACGATTGCGACTGTAATCAAAGGAAATTTGAGAGTCCCCGAACAGAACAGGAATTAGAGACTGGTGCTCATGAGTTGGTTCTTATGAGCGGAGTTCCTCGACGACGAGATTCCCCGATTCTATCGCTTTCGGACGAGCGCTACGGCATATCCCTCTGGAATGCGGACTTCGGCGAATGTCTGGCCGTTTTTCTCCACTTTGGGGATCGCGATGGCTTTGGTCTCGTTCCCGGTCGCGTCGAAAACGTGAGCTGTGAACTCGCTCTGGTCTCCCCACCCGAACAGACCACTCTTGTTGGTTAGAATTCTCTCCTGTGCGATCAAATATCCCTCGCCGAGAGCAATCGGTGTCGCAGGAAACATGTAAGCAGTCAGGGTGCGATGGGTGGCGATGATCCCCGGACCATACCAGTAATAGACCGCCCCGAAATCGAGTCCCTTCACCATGTCGCGGTAGCAATCCCGCTCGTTGCGCTCGGTGAGGTGGTCGCCCAAAGCGATGGGATATCCCAGTTGCCCTCGAACTAGGTTTTTGATCGAACCGGTCTCGATGAAGCGGGGGAAGGCGAGTTGCGTCTCGGTCCGGGTAACCGCCTGCCCGTTGCCGATCAATATTCCTCGTTTGAGCAGAGATTGCGCGGTTTTGATTCTCCAAGGCTGCGAAAGCAGGGTAACGCTAGAGACTTTACGGATGAGTTTGTGGGTCTTCAGATCGATGCTCCCGGTCACTCCGTCCCAGACATCGGGGGCATATTGGTACTTCGCCTGACTGTAGCTGAACTCGTCCCAGTAGATGCCATCGACTTTGTATTCCTGAAAGAATATTTCCAGAACTTTCTCCTGAAGTTTGGCAAAGGAGTTTCCTTCGACCGGGATGAAGATCGGGTAGGCATCATCGTTTCCATACACAAACTGCTTTTCAGTGGGGCCCAGAATAGCTGCGTCTGCAAAGCTCTCACGGTCTCCTGGGGCATTGGAAATGAAACTGTGGTAGTAGGGGATGTATTTCACGTCGGGGACGGCGGAGCGGAGAGTCTCGAAGAAAGCCTGCGTCGGTTTTCGGTCGATCTCGTTCACTCGATTCCCGTGAATCGCGGTGTTTCCGACGTAGGAGTGGGAAACGATGCCGATGACAGCGTCCTTATTCTTGATATAATCGGCGATCTGTTGGGCCGTCATCTTCGAGAGATAGCCTCGGTAGGAGTGCAGCATGGCGAGCGATCCGGGGATGGTGCGATTGACGTTCCAGCTCTCGCGGATGCGATTGATTAGCAAGTAGCGATCCGGTTTCTCGATAGGCCAGATCGAGAATTCGAGCGTAACTTCCTTTCCCGCCGCCAGCACGAATCGGTAGTTGCGAATGCCGATCCCACTCGGATTGTAGAAATTATCCGACTGGACGCGCATGACATCGTCTTCGGAGAGCAGCCCGATCCCGCCTTCCTTTGTCAGGGCGATGGTCGTGGGATTCGGGGCTTCTTCATTGGCCATCTCAGCCGCTGGGTAGACGCGTCCATTGAGAAAAACCCCAGTCCTCTGCGCGGCAGAAATCGGAACCTCATGGCGAATCAAAATCGGCACATCCTCTCCAGATAGATTTTTCAGGGTGTCGTGTACCGTGACATGGTCGCGCTGCGGCTCGATCCGACGTGTCAGGCGGTAGGCTTTTGTCTCCGCTTGAAAAGTGGTATCGGATGGCTTTTCGCTCGTCGCCCAGCCTTCTGGCTTGTCGCCTAGGAGCTTGACCCAGCTCGGCTCAGTGGTGGAGAAAGAACTCGTCGTTACCCAGGTTTGTCCGGCCAGCGATACTTCGACAGCTCCGCCGGGCAGGAGGTGAGAACTCAGATGACCTTCTGCCAAGGGCAGGGCAGGGGAGAAAGTCGTGAGAGGTCCGGTGGGAGCAGGGCGAGGTGGAGGAGCGACTGTCTTTGGACTGAGATAGGTAGAGACCAGAACCTCAGCTTTCAACGGAGGGAAAGTCTTTCGGCTCTGTTCGATGCGAAGAACATTGGGGCCATCCGACTTCCATAGATCGCGTACATCGAACGCAAATTCGTAGGGATTAACGCCCTGGACGAAATAGGGCGATCCGACGGGCGGGAGCTCGAAACTGGGACTGTAGAGAAGAAACCAATGATAGTTGGAGTATGTGGCGATGTCGTGAGAACCCAGTTCGAATCTTTCTCCCCTGTTACGACAGCGCTCTGGTGTTAATTCTTCCCCGTTGAGAAACAGGCGCATCGCCGACGTTCCTCCTCCGTGGGCTTTCATCTGCAGTCGGGCATGAACGATTAGCTCCTGAATGTTTTTACCCATGTTCTCGGGAGCTTTCAGGGTGAGTTCGGTGGCTGCACCACCCTCGATTTCGATTAAGTCGGTGATTAGCTCTGCGGAGCGCGGCAGCTTCGTGGGATCGATATTTCCATTGGAGTCTGCGAGTGCTGAATTTTGCAATCGATCAGAGTCGCCGAGTTTCCACGGTGCTCCGGACAGGCTCATGATCCGCCCTGCAGCAGGAACTTCGTTTTTTAGGAGTGTATCCGGATGGAGGGAAGACAACAGGGCAATATCGAGCCCGAGTAGTATGCCCTCCTGCGGGGCATCGTTAAGTCCGAGTTGTTCCCAAGGGATGGCAGCTTCGATTGCGTATCCACTTTCGAACAATCGTGCCGCACATTTCGCATCAGTGAGTACACCGGGTTTCGGAGCGAGACGACGAATGATCGGCTTTCCTGCGCTATCGGGACTCATGTCGAGCAGGTAGACGTTTTTCTCGCTTCGCTGCGCTGCTTCACGGCGTGGGATTTCCAGCGAGACGAGGATGTGTCGATTGCCGGGTGAAGAGGGTTGAGTCTCAGATCCGACCCCCTTGTCTTTGACCTTCGCTGCGACATAGAGATTCTTTCGATCCCAAGCAGTAATCAGGTCAGCGGAGAGATCGTCCGGTCCGCTCCAGCCCTCGGGATGTAGTACGACTTGCTCCTTTTTGTCGAGATGCAGCCAGCCGGAGACGGTTTCGAATCGATCCAGAGATCCGTCAATCGCCGGAGGAGGATCGGGGATATGCGCAATCGGCAGCAAGGATTCCTGTGCCCGGATTTGGGAAAGACAGATCCCGGTTAGGACTGCAAACGCGAGCAATCGAGTCAAACTTCTTGGAGACATGTAGCAGGATAGCGTCTGAGGATCATCCGGAAAGTAAAAGTGAAAAATCTTTTGGAAAATAAATCCGCAAATCTTCGCATCTGCAGAGGGATGCGTAGAGCGAGTGTTAGAGAATTCTTTGATGAGAAATTACGGAGAAATCAAATTTCCTATGCTCTGATTTTGATTCAATCACAAATGAACGACAAGATTTCTCCGAGATTGTTACTTGACAGCCTACTTGCTGAGCCGTAATCCACACAGCTTTTTTTTGCAACGAACGAATCCATCCTCCTTATACCGATGAAAGACGCGATCTTATACTTAGAAGACGGTCGATTCTTTCGGGGACAATCGTTGACGACGCAAGGGAACACGAGTGGAGAGCTTGTGTTCAACACGTCAATGACCGGATATCAGGAAGTCCTGACCGACCCTTCCTATGCCGGGCAGATTGTGGTGATGACCTATCCGATGATAGGGAATTACGGAGTCAATCGAGACGATGCCCAGTCCGCTCGAATCCATGTGAATGGATTTGTCGTCAAGGAGTTCTGCCGTTATCCTTCGAATTATCGTGCGACACAGAGCCTAGTTGAATACCTCGACGAGAACCGAATCCTAGCGATCGAGGGAGTGGATACCCGGGCGCTCACTCGACATCTGCGAGAGTCCGGTGCCATGCGTGCGATCCTGTCCACGGAGGATTTTGATATAGAGATTCTAAGGAGAAAGCTCGATGCCGTGCCGACGATGGAAGGCGCGGATTGGGTCAAGACGGTGACAATTGACCGAGCCGAAGTCTGGCCAGCGACCGATTCCTATGCTGGTTCTCCCCGGTTTCGAGTCGCTGCGCTCGATTACGGGATCAAGTACGACATTTTGCGCATCCTGAACACGTTGGGTTGTGAAGTTTATCTACTGCCCGCCCGAACGAGCTGGAAGGAAATTGAGGCACTGAATCCGGATGGTATTTTTCTCTCGAATGGCCCCGGAGATCCGTCCGTGCTCGACTACGCGCTCGATACGATTCGCCAAGCGATGGGGAAGAAACCGATCTTCGGGATCTGTCTGGGCCATCAGTTGTTGGGTCTGGCCATGGGTGGGAAGACCTACAAGCTGAAATTCGGGCATCATGGTGCGAATCATCCGGTCAAGGATCTGCTCGATGATCGCATTGGCATCACGGCGCAGAATCACGGGTTCTGCGTGGACCTCGACAGTCTGCCTGCCGACGAGATCGAGCTGATCGACGTGAATTTGAATGATCGCACGATGGAGGGCATCCGCCACCGTCACCTGCCCATTTATTCGATCCAGCACCATCCGGAGGCCGCCCCCGGCCCGCACGATGCTCGATACCATTTTCAACACTTCATCCGCATGATGGAGCAGCACAGAGCGCGTAAAGCGGCGACCTGAGATCCTTTTCTCTCTTAGCCAGGCTGCCCATCCGAGCGAATCGAAAGAATCCCATTTATGCCAAAACGTAATGATATACACAAGATACTTTTGCTCGGTTCCGGTCCCATTGTTATTGGGCAGGCGTGCGAATTTGATTACTCCGGGACACAGGCGTGCAAGGCGCTGAGAGAGGAGGGTTTCGAGGTGGTTCTCGCGAACTCGAATCCCGCGACCATCATGACAGATCCGGGTCTCGCGGATCAGACCTATGTCGAACCGCTGACGCCGGAGTTCATCGAGGCCATCATCGAAAAGGAGCGTCCGGATGCGATTCTACCTACCCTAGGCGGACAGACGGCGCTGAATCTGGCGATGGCTCTCCACGAGTCGGGGGTATTGGAAAAATATCAGGTCGAGATGCTGGGCGCGGATCACGAGGTCATCAAAAAGGCTGAAGATCGCGAAACCTTTCGGGATTGTGTCCGACGAGCGGGGCTGGATATCCTTCGCAGTGCTTTCGTATCTAGTGTGGAGGAAGCAAGGCAGGAAGCTTCTCAGATCGGGTATCCGGTGATTATACGTCCGTCCTATACTCTCGGGGGAACAGGTGGCGGAATCGCGCACAACGAGCAGGAGCTAGAGAAAATCGCTGCGCTCGGAATCGAGAGCAGCATGATCGGGCAGGTGTCGATCGAGGAATCGGTTGAGGGGTGGAAGGAGTATGAGCTCGAGGTCATGCGAGACAACAAAGACAATGTGGTCATCGTCTGCTCCATCGAGAATCTCGATGCCATGGGTGTTCACACGGGTGACAGCATCACTGTGGCTCCGGCTCAGACCCTGAGCGATGTCGAATACCAGAAGATGCGCAATGGTTCCCTAGCTCTGATCCGCGAGGTCGGGGTCGAGACGGGTGGATCGAATATTCAGTTCGCTGTCGATCCGAAAACCGGGCGAATGATCGTCATCGAGATGAATCCACGAGTATCACGCAGCTCCGCGCTGGCGAGTAAAGCGACTGGCTTCCCCATCGCCAAGTTCGCTGCCAAACTGGCGATCGGGTATTCGCTGGACGAAATTCGCAACGACATCACGCGCGAAACTCCGGCGTCCTTTGAACCCACGATTGATTACTGCGTGGTCAAGGTGCCCCGTTTTACTTTCGAAAAATTCTCCGAAGCCGAGGATGTGCTCGGGGTGCAGATGAAATCGGTGGGTGAGACCATGGCCATCGGTCGCACTTTTAAAGAAGCACTCCAAAAGGCCTTGCGAGGATTGGAAACAGGACACACCGGACTGGACAGCAAGGAGGAACATCGAGCCTATTCCGACGAAGAACTCGAGCACCACATCGCCTCACCGAATGCCTCGCGGATTTTCTCCGTCAAAAGCGCTATTCAGAGGGGATGGTCTTTGGAGAAAATCTATCAGCGATCAGGGATCGATCCCTGGTTTCTTGCCCAAATGGCGGAGATCGTGAAGTTCGAGCAGGAGCTGAGTGCCTCACCCAATCCGGACTTGCAGACACTGCGTCGAGCGAAGGAACTTGGCTTCAGCGATGCCCAGCTCGCCGCCCTGCTCGGTCGCTCAGAAGACGAAATTCGTGCTTGGCGAAAAAGCGAGGGAATCGTGGCCACTTTCAAGCAGGTCGATACCTGTGCTGCCGAGTTCGAGGCGCACACCCCGTATTATTACTCCACCTACGAGACCGAGGACGAAGCGCTGGAGGAGAACGAAAAACTGGACGCGAGCCGGGGAGCGGAGCGCAAGAAGATCATGATTCTGGGCGGCGGTCCCAATCGCATCGGACAGGGGATCGAGTTCGACTACTGCTGCTGTCACGCCGCCTTTGCATTGCAGGAGATGGGATACGAAACCATCATGGTTAATTCCAATCCGGAAACAGTATCTACCGACTACGATACATCTGATCGCCTCTATTTTGAGCCACTCACTTTCGAAGATGTGATGAACATCGTCGATGTGGAGCGTCCCGATGGAGTTATCGTACAATACGGTGGACAGACCCCGCTGAACTTGGCTCGTCGTCTGCACGAGGCCGGAGTCCTAGTCATTGGCACTTCGGTGGACTCGATCGACAAAGCGGAAAATCGCGACTTCTTCTCTCGCTTATTGAAAGATCTCGGCATTCTCCAGCCAGCCAATGGCAGTGCGGATTCGACCGCAGAGGCGGTGGAGATCGCTGAGCGAATCGGGTATCCGGTTTTGGCTCGTCCTTCTTATGTCATCGGTGGACGTGCCATGAAAATCGTTTATGATCGAGAGTCCCTGCTGCGCTTCGTCGATGCTGCGAGCGACGTGTCGCCAGGAAAACCAGTTCTGATCGACAAATTTATCGAGGACGCAATCGAAGTCGATGTGGATGCGGTTTCCGACGGTGAAGCTGTGCATGTCACCGGCATCATGGAGCACATCGAAAGCGCCGGGATTCACTCCGGAGACTCCGCTTGCGTGATTCCGCCTCCGACGCTGGGCGATGAGACCCTGGAAGAGATCCGAGCAATCACCGAAAAAATTGCGAAAGCCCTGCACGTGATTGGTCTTCTGAATATCCAGTTTGCCGTCAAAAGTGGTACGATCTACGTTTTGGAAGCGAATCCGAGAGCCTCGCGCACTGTCCCCTTTGTGTCGAAAGCGACGGGTGTGCCCGTTGCGAAGATCGCAGCGCAGGTCATGACGGGGAGGAAACTCGCAGAATTCGACTTGCGAGATTCGCTCGCTCTCGACCATGTGGCGGTGAAAGAATCGGTCTTGCCCTTTTCCCGATTTTCCGGTGTGGACATCGTGCTCGGCCCCGAGATGAAGTCTACTGGGGAAGTGATGGGGATCGCCAGTGATTTTCGGACCGCTTTTGCCAAGTCACAGATTTGCGCGAACCAGGCCTTGCCCGAATCAGGACGAATCTTCATCAGTGTCAAAGATGACGACAAGCGTGGGATCAGCTTTCTTGCTGAGAAACTGGAGTCGCTCGGATTCTCACTGGTGGCGACGCATGGCACAGCAAAGGTGCTACGCGCCAATGGAGTGCCTGTGGAAGAAGTGGACAAGCGAGGCGAAGGAGAGCGCGACGTGATCGATCTGATACGCGATGGAGAAATTCATCTCGTGATCAACACGATATCGGGAAAGAAGAGCCACGACGACCTGCGTCCCATCCGCGCCGCCGCGATCATCCACCAGATTCCCTGCATCTCTACTCTGCAAGGCGCCTGGGCTGCCGTGAACGGGATCGAGGCGAGATCACAACACAAATTCGGCGTGCGGTCATTGCAGGATTATGCGGGATAGGACGATAGGGTGGGCGATTGCGATCTCGCTCTGATTTCGGCTGTACCACAGAAGGTATCAGTCGATTCCGGTATAGGCGTTTTCTTTGTGCTGAGTCAGGTCGAGTCCGATGCGCTCGTCTCGATCATTCACTCGCAGCCCGACTGTCTTATCTAGGATTTTCAGAAGGATGATGCTCCCGACGAAAGAGAAAATCCCGGGAATAAACGTCGCTTTGACCTGAATCAGGAATTGCTCATACGGAGCGTGGGCTACCACTGGATTGATGAGGCTCGAGGCAAACAAGCCGGTCAATAGCGCTCCGACGATGCCCCCGATTCCATGGATGCCAAATGCGTCGAGTGCATCGTCATAACCCAGCTTTTCTTTGATGATTGTCACCATCATCCAGCAGATCCCAGCAGAGATCAGACCGATCCAGATCGCTGACAGGGGAGATACGAATCCGGCAGCAGGCGTAATGGCAACCAATCCGGCAACCACTCCTGAGATCATACCTAAAGTAGTCGGTTTCTTATGGAAGATCCAGTCCATTACCAACCAGGTCAATCCTGCGGCAGCCGTCGCTACCTGAGTCGTCACCATCGCGATTCCGGCTAGAGAGTTCGCTCCGAGCGCCGATCCACCGTTGAATCCAAACCACCCAAACCAGAGCAAACCTGCTCCCAGAATGGCCAGTGGTAGGTTATGAGGAGGAGAGAGAGGTCTCCTCCGCTTTCCGATGACGATCGCAGCCGCAAGCGCTGCCATCCCCGCGCTGACGTGGACGACGGCCCCGCCCGCAAAATCCAGCGCTCCGTCCGCGCTAAGGAATCCGCCTCCCCAGACCCAGTGACAGATTGGAGAGTAGATTAGCACCGACCATAGGAAAGTGAACACACAGAAGGGGAAAAACTTCATTCGTTCGGCAAAAGCCCCGGCGATTAGTGCAGGTGCGATGATCGCGAACTTCATCTGGAACGCCATGAAGACGATATGTGGAACCGAAGGCGCGAGATCGCTAGGATGATCCATCCCCTTCAGAAACAGATAGTCCCAGCCCCCGATCAGTCCCCCATGATCGCTTCCAAACGCGAGAGTGTATCCCACAGTCACCCAGATCAAGGTGACAAGGCACATCGACGTGAAACATTGCATGAGGATCGACAGAATGTTCTCTCTCCGTACCAGACCACCGTAGAAAAAGGCGAGTCCCGGTGTCATCAAGAGGACAAAACTAGAGCTGGCCAGCAACCAAGCCGTGTCTCCCGAATCATAGACGTACTCCGAAGGGGCAATACTGTCTTTCTCTATCGATGCGATCTTTGGATTTTCGATTTCCGTTTGAGCGTTTGCCTTCGCGGAAAAATCGATGGGAATTGTAAGAAGAAAAAGGAGAATTAACAGCCAACGACACAGGGGTTTATTCATGATAGTAAGGGGGGGGGCAAAATTTTCGATTTATGATCCATATTGAACCGAAGAGCTGCGATGAGTTCCCTGAGACAGAACAATAGTAGCCGAGTGTGAGGCTGGGGCAGATTTTCAACTCGGCGTCCTTGGATAGAGGACAGAATTGCACGCGGACAGCTCTTGGCTTCCCAGTAGAAACTTAAGTGGCCCTTTTGCTCCGACGAAAACGTGTCGATACGCTGCCATCTGAACAGAGGATCGCGATAAGCGCTCAGGCATCTCTATATGCTCTCGACCTCCGCATCGCATGGTCAGGGCCGAGGCATTACGCCGCCTCCCGTCCCAAGCGAGCGGAGGACGATGGATCGAGTTTATTCTTATACTAATGCGCTTATTCGATAGGTTCGTCGGCCTCTGATATGGTGATGGCAGTGACCCCTCGCTCACCCGTTCGAATCCGAACGGCATCGGAGATCGGAGAGACAAACACTTTGCCGTCGCCGATCTTATTGGTGGAAGCAGTGCTCACGATGGATTCGATGATCTTGTCCGCATCCTCGTCCTCGACGACGATTTCGAGTTTTACTTTGGGCAGGAAATCGACCGTGTACTCGGAGCCTCGATAGATCTCGGTGTGTCCCTTCTGGCGTCCGAAGCCTTTCACCTCGCTCACCGTCATCCCGTGGATGCCGAGTTCGGTGAGTGCTTCTTTGACTTCCTCAAGTTTAAAGGGTTTGATAATCGCTTCGATTTTTTTCATGGAATTGTGACTAAATAGTTTTACTGAAATTTGATTTTAAGGTGCTTATCGATAATGATAAAGTGGGGTTCGCTCGCCCATCAGACAATTCCTTGCGCGATCATCGCATCGGCCACTTTGACGAAGCCCGCGATGTTCGCTCCATCCACATAGTTCACGAAGCCGTCCGGTTGAGTGCCGTATTCGACGCAGGCGTAATGAATGTTCTGCATGATCGCATGGAGGCGGTTATCTACGTCGGCGCGTGACCAAGGGATGCGTAGCGCGTTTTGGCTCATCTCGAGTCCGCTGGTAGCGACGCCGCCCGCATTGGCGGCTTTTCCAGGTCCGTAAAGGACTTGTGCATCGAGAAACACGCTCACCGCATCGAGGTTGGAAGGCATGTTGGCTCCTTCTGCGACGCAGTTACAGCCGTTTTTGACGAGTGCTTTCGCATCGTCCCCGTCAATCTCGTTCTGAGTGGCGCTCGGGAGTGCGATGTCGCAAGGGATATGCCAGGGGCGTTGTCCTTCCAAGTAGGGAAGCTTGAAGTGTTCAGCCAATTCGGAAATTCGTCCATGTCGCACATCTTTCAGTTCGGTACACCATGTGAGTTGCTCAGTCGTCAGACCGTCCGGAAAGTGGACAGTGCCACCGGAATCAGAGAGCGAAACCACTTTGGCTCCCAGCTCGAGACACTTTTGCGCGGCGAATTGGGCCACGTTACCGGATCCGGAAATCGTGACGCTACGGTCCTCAAATCCCAGTTTTTTCCGATCCATCATCTCTTGGGCGAAGTAAACGCAGCCGTATCCCGTCGCCTCGGGGCGCATCAAGCTGCCGCCGTATGCCAAGCCTTTTCCAGTAAGAACCGGAGCGGAGCGATTGGTGATTCGCTTGTATTGACCATAGAGAAAGCCAATTTCGCGGCCTCCGACGCCGATGTCACCTGCAGGCACATCCACCTCGGCTCCGATATGGCGATAGAGTTCGGTCATGAAGGACTGACAAAAGCGCATGACTTCTTCGTCACTGCGTCCTTTTGGATCAAAGTCAGAGCCGCCTTTTCCTCCTCCCATGGGAAGTGTGGTCAGGGAATTTTTGAGTACTTGCTCGAATGCGAGAAACTTCAGGATGCTTAGATTGACGGAGGGATGGAAGCGCAGTCCTCCTTTGTACGGACCGATGGCGCTATTCATTTGGATCCGGTAACCGCGATTGACCTGAATCTCTCCCTGGTCATCGACCCAAGGGACGCGAAACATAACGATGCGCTCCGGTTCGACTAACCGTTTCAGGAGCCCGTTCTTGGCATACTGTGGATTCTTGCTGACGAAGGACCACAGACTGTGCATGACTTCCTCTACTGCTTGGTGGAACTCCGGTTGTAAAGGATCTCTTTGCCTGACATAGGCGAGGAAGGATTCAAGACTTTGAGTGGGTTGCTGCTTGGATGGGGTGCTCATAGAGAACAGAGATATAATGGAGAAGCCGTCTATCGGTTTCTGCCTTCACTATTCGATGGTGAGAAACGATGGTGAATATGAAACCGCTCGACGAGGGTTTCAGGACGATGCATCGGTATATGCCGAGAACCGCACCCGCAGGCCGAAATAAAATTGAACAATAGATATCGTCAAATTAGTTTTAGAAAAAAATTTTCATGAACTAATATTCCATGATTTGGCTCAGCATTATCGTGCCATTGCTATGAGAATACACCCTGTTATAATGATTAGATAATAAGAATATAACAAGTTTTGTTTACTCGCCATGTATCCCTTAATGGTCCGCGGATTCAATAGTCTAGCGCAATCGGGTAGACTGGAAAAAGGTCAGAGGCTGTATGAAGTTTCTGGCTCAACAACCAAATCGAATACGAGATGCCTACATACAACCGTCTGACCCCAGAACAACGCTACACCATCGAAGTAATGATCCGCAACAAGAGTTCTCAAAAAGAGATTGCAAGGGTCATAATGACCTCTCCTTCAACAATATCTAGAGAACTTCGGAGAAGTGGAATGTCGGCTGCATCTTACTCGAATTCAAAGGCCCAGAGGCACGCCAAGGTTCGATCACATCGCCCTGGAAATCCAATTTCAGAGACAGTGATACACCTCGTTGAAAGAAAGCTCATCGAGGAGCAGTGGAGTCCTCAGCAGATTAGCGAAACCTTTACCCATCTTTAACAGATGAAAATGTAAGCGACTATTAATCAGGATATTACGACTCAAAAAATTTCCTTCTGGCACTAC
>JBDHQE010000294.1:0-4060 GCA_039806885.1 Verrucomicrobiales bacterium | reverse complement strand
TTCGAAAGGGCAGGCGATTTCAAAGGAAAATGCTACTGCATCAACGGATTTCGAGACTCAAATCCTTCTTCCCCTTCTGCTGGAAGCGAATCCCGGGCCGGGCGCTCTCGCTGCCGCATTAGAAAATCCGTCTCAAGTCGATTCCAGTTTTGCACAGGAGACGCTCAATGAAATGAATCGGCTCGGGCGTGTTCATTCGGAACTCGGTTCCCGCCTCGATATGGCGCTGGGGCGCAAGACGGGATCGCCTGCCTACGATGCGACCCTCGTTGCAGCAGTGGTCGAGGCTGTGAAGGCGGGAAAAGGTGATCCGAAACATGGACGAGAGATTTTCCTACGCCCCCAACTGGCCTGCAGCGCCTGCCATCAGATCGGTGACGAAGGTGGGGTGATCGGTCCAGAGCTAAATACGGTCGGTGCAGGGCTCCCCCTAGATCAGATCGTGGAGTCCATCCTCTGGCCGGAGCGCCAGATCAAGGAAGGATTTCAGGCCATTGTGCTGACGACGACTTCGGGGCGGAGTATCACGGGGTACGTTCAGCGAGAGGAGCAGGGATTACTCTGGTATCGCAATACCACCACCCCGTGGATTCAGCCTCTAGCGGTCAGTGAAATCGCCAAGCGAGAGGCGATTCCCACGTTAATGCCCCCGCAGTTGACGGCGAGTCTGAGCGATCAGGAATTTCTCGATCTGGTTGCCTACCTCGCGTCTCTGAAGGGATAATTTTTTCCATGCCTGCGATCCCACCCGCTTCTCCCGAGCAAACTGAGCGAATCGATCTTTGGACTTGGGCTGTGCGTCTCTTCAAGACGCGATCCCTCGCGGCAGCTGCCTGTGAAAAAGGGCAGATTTTTATTAATGGGCAGCACTGTCGCGCTTCTCGTCGAATTCGAGTGGGCGATGAAATTCTCCTGCGGCAGGGGAGCTTGGAAAGACGACTGGAAGTGAGGGCGCTTTCGCGCCATCGGATGGCAGCAAAAGACGTTGCGAGTTTCTGCATTGATCACACTCCGTCGGAAGAATATGAGCGAGTCCGAGAAGAAATCCGGATAGCGCGGGCATCTACCCCGCATCGTGCTTCAGGCGAGGGGAGACCTACGAAGAGAGACCGTCGGCAGGTGGGAAAAATGGATGACCTACTGTCGAATTCAGAACCGGCAGAATTGGATTTCGACGAGTTTACCGAGGCATTTTTCCAAGGCATCCGTCGAGGGCAGAAAGACGTCTACGGAAAATAAAATGCAGAGGAATGATGAATTAGCTTGCAGGAATTCCTAAAACTGATTAAAAGGTATCTTGTGAGAGCATAGCTCCTATCCGTTCATGCCGGATTTGAGATTTTGCTTGATCTTGTAAGGAGGAGGACCCCGGTGCCGCGCAAGCAGCACCGGGGTTTTTTTGGATCAGGAGGAGGCTTGATCCACATATTCTTGTTTCACCTACGAAGCTTGTGACACGAGATCGATATTTTTTTCACATTTTCTTACGCTTTCCTCTTTTTATTTACACGATAGATTTTCCCTGAATTATGAAGGACATCGCCACGAATCGTAAGGCCAAGCGTGATTATCAGATTCTGGACTCCTACGAAGCCGGGATCGAGCTTCTTGGAACGGAAGTTAAATCGATTCGTGCCGGGCACGTTAATCTGAGCGAAGCGTTCGCCCGCATCGAGAGAGGACAGCTCTGGCTCTACAATTGTGACATCCGTCCCTATGAGCAGGCTAGTCACGAGTCCCATCCGCCCTTGCGCCATCGTCGATTACTCCTGCACAAAAAGGAGATTCGGAAACTCGCTCAGATAACCGATCAGAAAGGACTCACTCTCGTTCCTCTTCGCCTCTACTGGAAAAATCGTAGGATCAAGCTGGAGGTCGGCGTTGGGCGAGGAAAGGATCAACGCGACAAGCGCCAGGATCTGAAGGAAAAGATGCAAAAAAGGGAAGTCGCTCGGGCAATTGCGCAATTTAATCGCTGATTTCTCGGATGTATTGCGATTTCGATGGATGAAAGAAAAGGAAGTCGGTTGACTCGCTACCCGATTCCCGTTCATTCCAGCACTTCATGGGTTCACAATTCGGTCAGCTTTTCCGTCTTTCCACCTGGGGCGAGTCCCACGGTGGAGGGGTCGGTGTCGTTATAGATGGATGTCCTCCTCAGATTCCTCTGACGGAATCAGAGATTCAGATCGATCTGGATCGTCGTCGTCCGGGGCAGAGCGAGGTGACCACGCCGCGCAATGAGGCCGATCAGGCTGAGATTCTTTCTGGCACCTTCGAGGGCCTGACCCTTGGCACGCCGATCGCGATTCTAGTGCGGAATAAGGATCATCGCCCGGAGGCGTATTCTGAAATGGCCACGAAGTTCCGGCCCTCCCACGCGGATTACACCTATCAGGCAAAGTTTGGGATTCGGAACTGGCAGGGTGGGGGACGCGCCAGTGCGCGGGAGACGATTGGGCGGGTTGCTGCCGGGGCGATCGCGAAGAAAGTCATCGCCAGTCATTTCGCTCCGACACTGGAAATTGTGCCTTGGGTGGAATCCATCGGAACGCTCCGGTCTGACATCGATCCAGCAAGCGTGAGTCGGGAACTGATCGAATCGAATATTGTTCGAGCAGGTGATCCGAATCTGATCGAACCCATGATCGAGTTGATCAAGGCGACTCGTGCGGATGGCAATTCTATCGGTGGGGTCATCGCGTGCGTTGTCCGCAATGTTCCCGTCGGACTGGGGATGCCGGTTTTCGACCGCTTAGAGGCGGATTTGGCGAAAGCCATGTTGAGTCTTCCTGCGACGAAGGGTTTCGAGATTGGCTCGGGATTTGCAGGCACACAGATGACGGGGCGAGAACACAATGACGCCTTCCGCATGGAGGCTGGACGCGTGCGCACACTCACGAATCGATCCGGTGGTGTGCAGGGTGGGATCAGCAATGGCGAAGATCTATTTTTCCGCGTCGCTTTCAAGCCTACTGCGACCATTATGACGGAGCAGGATACGGTATCCTCCGAATTCGAGAATACCGCGCTGAAAGGCCGTGGTCGTCACGATGCCTGTGTACTGCCTCGGGCAGTTCCCATCGTCGAAGCCATGACCGCGCTTGTGCTGGTCGATCACATGCTCCGCCAGCGTGCGCTGTGTGGAGACGAAAGTTTTAAATTGCAGGAGTCATGAATGAATACTTCGCCGTATTGCTAGCGATTCTCTTTGTTGTTCTCGCTTTTCTGATTGCGTTCCGGAAGGGCGTGATCGGGATCTTGGCGAGCGGCGGTGCTCTGGCGGCTGGATTTGCCGTTTTTCTCCTCTCCTTTGCATATCTCTCACCTCTGAGCCAGAAGTATCTCGGAGTCGCTCTTTCTTGGCAGGTGATGCTGGGAGCTTCTTTCGTTTTGGCTCTCGCGGTGTCGGTTCCACTTCGCATCGTCCTGACAAAGGTTCTCATGGGGTTCTTTAATCCGGATACACCATTCCATCGTTTCGTCGATGGGAGTGTCGGCGCTCTCCTCTCTCTCATTCCCAGTTTGGTCGGAGTATTTATTTTTTTCAGTTGTTTGCGTGTTGCAGGAACGGTTCAGGAACTCGCTTACATCGACGCTCTGACCCAAAAGCAGATTGGAATCGCGAGTGAGCTACCGACTTTCCCGCTCAGTGCGACGTGGAGAAACGGGATCGAACGACTTCCTTACATCCCTGACCTGCTCGATAAAGTCGATCCCATCAGCCGTCGTGCTTCCCGTAATGTGGCCGCATTCATCCTAGCATCCAGAGGTGCGATGCTGCGCGATTTCCTTCTGGAGCGCAAGGAGACTTCCGCCTTCATGGGCTCGTCTCGCTGGGCTGAAATCACTGCGGATGAGAGAATTTCTCAGATTTTGAAAAGGCAAGATCGGATCGCGCTGGTTCTCTCCTCGCCAGTAAAGACTCTAGCGAACAGCCCGAGCGCGAATCCCGATCTCGCTCGCCTCGTTCTCGAACCTGTCCTGAAAGACTTTATCGCAACTCTGCAAAAGCAGATTCCAGGGCATAAGGTCGACTCCGCGACTCTCTGATTCCTGC
>JBDHQE010000293.1:0-4084 GCA_039806885.1 Verrucomicrobiales bacterium | reverse complement strand
CTCGCTTACATTACCCGCACATCCGACGACTCCGTAAGGACTCTCATCCATCGCAATCGCGTCCACTGGATTCCAATAGCGATATCCATCAATACTCCCCGCAGCTACGCCATCTTTGCCATCATGATCAATCCCGCTGTTGAAATTCCCTTCTACTAGATCATTTCCCCAAGGATAGATATTCCCATCCCGTCCGCGAGACGCCTTTTCCCATTCTTGTTCAGTAGGCAGTCGTCCGCCGCGCCAAGTCGCATAGGCATGGGCATCCCAGAAGTCAATTCCCGTCACTGGGCAGTTCAGGTCGATTTTTCCTCCGCGAAAGGTTTTCCCTCTGGTCGCCGCATCATAATATTGCGACCACTTTTCCGGGGTATAATCAAGTTTGTTTGCAGGCTGATCGGGATGGCGAATCTTTTCTCGAAAGCTCGGATGATTTCCCAGATCGATCAGGAAGTTCGCATATTCCGCAATCGTGACTTCATAATGACTGATCCAGAATTCTGGCAGCTCTGCCTGTTCTCCCGCCTGAAAGATGAATTTACCAGCGGGGACGCGGATGAAAGCTTCCAGGTCGCGGGCTACAGGCTTTGATCCCATGAATAAAAGCATCGTAACAGCAGCGATGATGATGAGAACGCCAATCACACCTCCCATCACCATTGTGGCCTTCGAGGTAGTCTTTGCTTTCTGGGGTCGGGATTGTGGACGCTGCGAAGGTCGGCGGGCTTCGCGATTCTCTCTTCGCTCCGGGGGAACCAAGGCTTTCCGTAGAGCATTAATCGAATTCACTGCATCAATTCGATCCGTACCCATGCGATCTACCAACGCAAACAGCAGAGGATCCACTCCAGGTTTGCTCAAAAAGGGTAGAACAGCATCGGCGAGCATCTCGATCTGTCGCCTCTCCTCTTCCGAAGTCAGCACCTCTCCCTGATCCTTTACCGGATTAGCGATGCGCGGTTCCGTTCCCTTTACTACCAGAATGCTTCTCGCCGTAACGAGGCGATGGGACAGATTCTGATCACGAAGATAGGCCAGCGCACTGGAGACGGAGTCGAGGATTTTCCATATCGTCGCATCAGAGAGGTCAGCTCGTCGATGCGCCAGATCAGCCAAGCTCGGAGCATCCACTAGTTCGAGGGCGTAAAAGTTGACACCGAGTTCCTGATTGCACTCATAGACCAGCGAAATGGCCGGATGATTCACCGAGGCACGCGCACTCGCTTCATGCACAAAACCTTCCACCCAGCTATATTCCTTCCGGTGCTTGCGATACAGCGCTTTGAGGGCCACATGACGCCCGATGGAAATCTGCTCGGCCTCATACAGAGCAAAATCAGCCTCGACCTGAATTTCCCGAAGTAGCTTGTAATCCCCCAGTCTGGTGCCCATGGGCAAGACATCGTCCGGCAGAGTCACTGGAGCTGTGCTTTTAGACGGAAGCTGCTCCTGAATCACCCCGCTATCCGGTGGCCTGACTGGAGCCTCCTCGCTGGGGACCGTATTCTCTGCAGGTTCACTCGCGAGAGGAGCCTCTCCTCGGATTCGAGCAAACCATTCCAGCAATACGTCAAAATTCACTGGCTTCAAAAAGGCACGTTCTTGATCGAAAATCCGTGAATAGAAAGGCGACATGTCCTCTGCACTGCAAAAGACCACGGGAAAAACGTCTCTTTCCTTCTGGAGATGATCCCGGAGGTCGAAAATATCCTCTCCAGTCGCAGCATCAACATTCGCCACCATTAAAATCAGGTTATTGATCCCACGCATTGCCTTCCAGGCCTCCGCAGCATCTTCCACCTCGATAAATCGGTCTGCTTTTCCCTTGAGAGCCGAGCGGATCAATTGACGATCTACCGGAGAGGGATCGAGAATCAGAATGGTAGTGTCTTTATTCGTTTGCATTCGGACTGATCAAGGGGGCGGAGGCGTTGGGAATAAGGCGTTATTGGGGGCGATCACGGGAGCACTTAGTTCGACGGGTGCGAACTTTATGTCGGCCAAGTTCTCAGGCATGGCGACCTTGTCCTGCAATCGATCCCGATAATAAAGCTCTACTGTATATCCATAATACTTCCCATTTCCATTTCTTTCTCGTTCCTGTTCTTCGGAGAGAGGAGATTGCTGATAGTTCACGATGATTGTCTCCGTCCCGTCGATCTGCCAGTCATACGGCTCGGTAGGATACAGATACGATATGGCGGCGGTCGTCGGCAGGATTTCCCCACTGGGTCCCTGATCAAAAAAATGAACCGTCAGCTTGAGATCGGTAGCCGTTGGATTTTTCTTCGGATCAGCATCAATCACGATCTTCAAGCGCACTTGCTGTCCTTCCGCCGGACTTGCCTTCTCTGTGACCTGAATTTCACCGATTTTGAACTCTTTGTCGAGCACCAGGGCTTTGGCCGTCGCCCCATCCTGCCTTGGACTCTCAGTCTCCGATTCTCCCATTACTTCTCCATGGAGTTGCCGCTTGGCCAGATCCAGATAAGATCCTGCCACAACTGGGTCCATCGCCACGACCTGCTCCCAGCATCCATCCGCTTTCTCCGTCAAACCCATCTTATCCAGCGTAGCGGCGATCTCCGACAGTACTCGGGGATTGCTGGGTAAGCCCTTATCAACCTCGCGATACGCATTCAGCGCTCCGTGCATATTCCCACTTTCTCTCAGTTCAGATCCAGTCACCATCAGACGCTCGAGAATGCCGTCGGAGAACACGTTTTCCCGAGCGATGGATGCAAGTTCTGAAAATAAAGTCCCTCGCGAATCGCGAGATGTCGTCTTCGGCTCCACAGCCGGTGAAATCTCTGGCACAACCGGACTCACAACGGGTGGGCGCTCTACTTCAGTCGGAGGCACAGGCGGGATGGGAGGTGAAGCGACAGGTGCAGTGACTAGCGATGCCTCAGATGCAGTGGAAGTCGAAGGTACCGGAGTTGTAACAGATGGTTCTGCGGGAGTCCTCGAGATTACAGGAGACGTGGGAACGTCTGTCGCACTCTCATCGGGATGAATGACAGGATTCTGCACGCTCACTGGATGTGCGATCACTGAGTTAGCCTTCTCTACGTCTACGGAGACAGGAGAAATTCGATGAGAGACGCCCAGAACAACCACCATGCATTGCAACACGAGAATCCCCGCCATCGCGGAAGCAGCAACGATGAAAACTCGCCCGTGCACGGGCCGTGCCCCTGAATCAGGATTCTCGATAGATTTCCCTATCATTCCTTAGTAAACAATCTCATCACGCCGAAATTCGACTCTCACGATCCGCGACTTCAATAGACCTGCCAAAGCGATTTCATCTACGTTTTTCGGTCAAAAGATCACTTTTCGTCCCTGCATTTGAGATACTGCAATGCAGCATCATAGAACCCATTCTTTTCGGAATATAAGGCTTGAGTCCGCGCCTGTTCAAACCAGTCCGATACGCTAGGTCTTAGATGATCAACAGCGGACAGGAGATCTCGTTGCGATACCGGAATTACCTTTCCCGTATGAATCGTTTCAGAAATGGCCCCCTCAATGGCTTTGTCAAAGACAGCCTTTAAGTCCGCCCCGGAAAAGCCCTCCGTTCGTCGAGCCAATTCAGCAGGATCGATCTCTGAAAATGGCTTGCCATCGGCGAGGATTCGGATGATTGCGATCCGATCTGATTCGCACGGTGGTGGGACGAACACCCCTTGGTCGAAACGACCAGGCCGAAGAAACGCGGAATCCAAATGCCACGGTGCACTCGTCGCGCCGATCACCAGAACTCCATCGTTTCTCCCGAGCTCGTGATCGCACTCGATGAGAAACTGATTAATCAAACTCCGACCCGCGGGAGAGCGAATTTCTCTTCGATCTGTCGCAAAGGCCTCTACCTCATCGAAAAACAGCACCGAAGGTGCCTGCTTCCGCGCCATCTCGAATAGCTCGTGAATTTTTTCCTCGGACTTCCCGATCCACATGTCCAGCACTAAGTGCGGCCCGACGTTGAAGAACTTCGCGTCGATCTCACTCGCCGTGGCCAAGCTAACCAGAGTTTTTCCGCAGCCAGGCGGTCCGTAGAGCAAAATTCCACCTCCGGCTTTCT
>JBDHQE010000292.1:0-4211 GCA_039806885.1 Verrucomicrobiales bacterium | reverse complement strand
AATCGCCAGCCAAGTGCGGGAAGCTTTTTTGCAGGCAGATCGAGTGATTCTGGTGATGCTCTCCAAGGGAGCTCATGATGTCATCCGCTATCTGCAAGAAGACGGGCTCGCTTTGCCTGCTGCCCAGCGGAGAAAATTGGTTGTGGCACTATCCTTGGCCGGCACAGTTCAGGGTTCAGTCGTAGCAGACTGGATGGCCCATTCTTCACGTCCGTTTCCAGTTCTCACTCGACAGTGGCTACGTGTTTCTGGGCAAAAGCCCGCTCTCGACATGCTAGAATCTATTTCGCGATCACCGTGGAGAGGTGATCTGCCGATGCGTCTGGATTCTGGGTTCCCTCAGCTGACTTGGATTGGGATCGCGATGGTTCCGAATGGAGCCGATGGACGCATTACAGAGCGGCTATGGTTGCCGACAGTCCGGCGAGAAATCGAAAGAACGGCTCCGTGGTACAGTCCGAATGATGGACTCGTGGAATCGGCGGCAGAGATTTTGCCAGATTCGGTAAAGTTACCGGAATGGGTGGTGATCGGATATGGCTCTCATGCGATGCCCAATGGCTCATACTCGGATGGTAGTCGCATCGCCCCGCAGACAACTCGCCCTGGCGTGGAAAAGCTCCGACCGGAGAGTGGTGGCGAGATCATGAGCGCCTACCTGCGCGCACTTCCGACCTCTCTTCTGCACTGATTCGTCGATCAGTAGTCCTGCTGCTCATCATCCTCAGTAAGCACATCGAGCGTGAAGCCTCCGACGTGCTGTCCGCCTTTTCCAGGGTAGAGCCAGTCGCTGAGGCGAGCGATGTTAGCGGAGATGGTAGAGCCTCGATGGATATTCAAGAGTTCATGTGGATCGTTCAGTAAGACGCCGGTAACGACTTCTCCTTCAATCTTCTGAATGGAGATCCACATGAATTCCGCTTTCCGCCCCTCGCGGAATTCCAGCTTTACGATAAAGTCCTTCTTGTTCTCCGAGGTGCTTTTTTCAAAAGCGCTCACAAATTCCGGCCATCGCTCGACAGCTTCTGCGACTGCTGCCGCCAAACGGGGGTTATTATCGGCGATTTCGATGACAGGTTCAAATGTCGATGTCTCAAATAGACTCAAGGGATTTTCTCCTTTTAAAATCTCGAGCAGGCTGAGGTCGAACTCATTGCACCTCTCGATCGCTGGACAATAGATCGCCAGACAGTCAGGTCCGGCCATGGCGGCGAGTATTTTCCCCATAATTCGGTAGAATTTCGCCTCTTCTTCCGGGGTGTGCGGAAGATCGATCAGATCTACCGATATCCATGCCTGATGAGTCTCGACCGCCTTGCGCAGTCTCTTATCCCGTATTGACTCGCTGGCGAAAACATCGGGGTTTTTCATGTAAGGCTGATTGGATGCCAGAACCGCGAATTCTCCATCCGGGAGAAGTATGGAGAAATGGCGAATGCGATCCCCATTCTCTTCTAAATCACGGTGATGAGGCTGTATGACTTCGATTTTCCTCAGCCACGCATTGGCCCCTACTTCTCGCTTTAAGGCATCCTCAATGCATCTTCTGATTCCTCTTTCATCCACTTGTCGAGGCTCTGATAAAAAATAAACCAGTGATACCAAGGGGGATGATTCGTCAATCTGGCTATGAGAGACCCTAGGCGATGCAGAGACTGCAGAGGAGCGAGGTGCCTTTGGCCTTTCTAGGAATCGGATCAACCACTGGATGAGCTCCCATGAGAACCACAGGCAGGTAGCTGAGAAAGCAAGCATTCCCCAGCCACTGAATCCCCGAAACCAAAGACGGAGTATCAAGGCACCGAGAATGGTCGCAGATAGAAATGGGAAGTTGCGAAATCGATTGGACATTAGGCTCTTGAGAGAAACAAGAAACAAAGCGCGATCAGAAACGTAACGATCACAGCAGATCAGAATTTGATCAACTTGCGAAGCGCCTCTATCATCGACATTTCCGAAACTTTTCCTGAATCAGGATGTTCATACTGCATGACGCTTCGACTGTCGATGAATCATTTTTCACCCTTCTTTTCTCGCCTTCCTATCCTCGGCCTCGCTCTCTTGATGCCAATTCTGGTGGGAGCACAGGAGAGTGACAAGGCGCAAAATTCCGACGGAAGCAAGCGCGAAGCTCGGAAGCAGGCGACAGCATTGGATTCACTTCGTCCCGAAGAGAAGGAGCGACTTCGCAAGGTCCTCCGCAGCGCTTGGAGTGATCCATCGGTCATCAATGCCCGAGAGGATGTAAAGCGGGCGAGTGAGGTCTATCAGTCAGCAATTCGCAGCGCGGTAGAGCGCATGGATCCGAGCGCTGTGGAGTGGATTGCCCGAATGCAGGGTCGAGGACATAGCCCTGCGGGCAGAGGTAATGAAGTGGTGCGCTTCGAGGATCAGAATCGGGCGCTCAGTTGGATCGAGAGCCTGGATCCCGAGATTCGGGATCGGGTGCGAAAAGCAGAGAAAGAGGCGGCGAAGTCAGAGGCAGTGCTGAAAGCACGGGAAAGTTTGGGAAAGATTCACGAGGAGGACGAAGCACTCCGACGTCGTCGATTAGAGGCGCATCGTGAACTCCGCCGCGCTACAGTCGAAGAGATTCTCCGAATCGACCCCAGTCTCATCTCGGCTAAAAAATTACTTTTGGGTGCCGGGGGAATGAAAAAACAGGATCATCCCGAAGCTTCCGAAAAAGATTCTCGCAAAACTAATTCAGAGAAACCGAAAAAGGCGGAAGCTCTTGCTCCGGCTTCGGAGAAAAAGGCACCCTGAGTCAAGCATTCTGATTCAATAATCTCGACAACGCCTCTTTTGTGTAATTCCCTATTTGCGCAGTTGAAGCAATCTCGGTTTTACTCTTCTGTACTCTACTTTTCGTCATTCTTACGCATCAATCATTCATGGAATCACCTACGAGTCGTCGTCATTTCGTCAAAGGCATCGCTGCCGCTGCGGCTGCCTATCAGTTCCAAGTCGTCCCTAGCCGCGTCTTCGGAGCCAATGATCGCATCACCTTGGCTGGAATCGGAATTTCTGGCAAAGGGGCCAGCGATGTCGCCAATTCCGCTGCTGCGGGATTTCAGATCACTCATCTCTGCGATGTGGTGAATCCGGACAAGGGTGGGGGAGGAGGTTGGGAAAAGAGCCGAAGCAGTTTCAAGGATGCCAAATTCTATCAGGACTGGCGTGAAATGCTGGCAGCAGACGGTGACAAGATCGATGCTGTGACAGTTTCCACCCCTGATCACGTTCACGCATTCGCCGCTTCGGCAGCGATGCTCAAGGGCTGTGCAGTGTATTGTCAAAAGCCGCTGACACACAGTATTTCGGAGGCTCGCCACCTGACTGAACTCGCCACAAAGACCAAGGTCGTGACACAAATGGGCAACCAAGCGCATGCCATGAATCACATGCGTCGTGTCGTGGAACTGATTCGTGCCGGGCTGATCGGCGATATTCTCGAAATCCACGCCTGGACTAATCGCCCGATCTGGCCTCAGGCCATACCCGACTGGCCAGAAAAAGAAGCAGTGCCGGACTACCTCAACTGGGATCTCTGGCTCGGCCCCGCACCTCATCACGACTACAGTTCGAAAATTCATCCCTTCAAATGGCGTGGCTACTGGGACTTCGGCACAGGCGCCTTGGGTGATATGGCCTGTCACGTGATGGACATGACCTTCTGGGCAGCCGATTTGACAGCTCCCACTAGTGTCTCAGCGATCAGCGCTGAAGGTCGTGGCGCAAAAACAAAAATCTCTCCTCCCACTTGGTCCACGATTGAATATCAGTTTCCTGGCAAGAACGGGAAATCGATCAAGTACGTCTGGTATGATGGATACAAGGATGCCATTTTCGATCCGGAAAAATGGCAATTGGTCAACAAGGACGACGGAGGAAAGATCCGTGAGCCCAACGTGCCGCCCATCGAGATCACCGAAGGACTCGATACGACCGAGAGCAAAGGCTACGGCAGTATTATCATCGGGACGCATGGCAAGATCTGGTTTAATCGGAGCAAGGATACATGGATCGTAAAGCCTGGAAGTGTGATGGACGGCTTTAATGCACCAGCTCCCTCCATTCCCCGTGCCAGAGACGAGGATCCTCACAAGGAATTTTATGATGCGATCAAAGCAGGCGATCCCAATCTGACTCAGTCAAAGTTCTCCTATGCGGGTCCGTTTAGCGAAACAGTTCTCCTCGGAAATTTGGCC